>NZ_JBEYYU010000041.1:0-79966 GCF_040645755.1 Streptomyces sp. NPDC046716 | reverse complement strand
AGGCCGACGGGGCGGGCTCGACCGGTGCCTACGTCGGCATGAGGCTGCGGGCTCCGGCCGTTGTGGAGGGCCAGCTGCCTGCATCAGCTCGCTCATTAAAACTGGTATCACCGCGCGCCCGCGCTCAGCAACGGCCCACATGGGCTGTTGAGTTGAACGTAGACGTGCGGACACGCAGCCAAGTCAGTTGACGGTCTGCCCAGTGGGCGGGATCAGGCGACGCTCTCCCAACAGGTGGAGAGCGGGGCGCAGGTGCCGGCCGTTCAGGAGCGGAGGCGCAGGGTGGTGCTGGGTAAGGTCCTGTACGCGTTGCGGTAGTGGGTGGCGAAGTGGCCCAGATTGGCGAAGCCCCAGCGCATCGCGATCTCGGTGACCGTTGCGGTGCGGGGGCCCGCGGCCAGCAGTTCGGCATGGGTGGCGTCCAGGCGTACTCGGCGCAGGTAGGCGATCGGGGTGGTGTCCAGGTGTCGGCGGAAGGCGTACTGCAGTGCACGAGGGCTGACGTACGCAGCGTTGGCGATCTCTGCGAGACCAATGTCTTGGCCTGCGTTGGACTCGATGAAGGCCACGGCTCGGTGCAGGGTGGTCGGGGTGGCGTCCGCACCGTCCGCAGGGGGCATCTGGCGCCGGGGCGGGTTGATTTGAAGCGCGTGATCGCCCGACAACCGCTGTCGGCAACCGCACGAGCCTCAACGCCACCGCCACCGCCACCGCGGCACTGCCCTGCACCGGCGTCGCGAGTAGCGAGCGCGCGGCAGGGTCAGCCAGTCACGCGAAGTGACAGCCCTTCGCTACGGCCTTCTTCGTAGTGTTCGCATTGGGGCTGATCCCAATTCTGAGCTGCCAGGACCATGCGGGGGCGCCGTGATGTCCCCGCACGTGCACGCCACCCCCTACTCCGGGTGTGCGGAAGGCTGGTTGTTACCGTGCACTCGTGCCTCACTCCTCACGCGACACACCAGAAGGCGCCGGCTGGGGGAACTCCCAACTCGGCACGTACAAAGCTCTGATGCCCGCCAAGGTGGAGAAGCTCTCCTGGCTCGATCCGAGGACGCTGTGGCCCGCACGCAACGGCGTGCTCGCCTCCTGGTTCGGGGACCCCACGGGCCGGACCCGCAGTCGATGGGTGGAGCAGGCGGTGGCCGCGGGCGCGCCCGCCGACGCGGTCGTCCGCCGCACGGACACCGACCACTTCTCGTTCATGGTCATCGGTGACACCGGCGAAGGAGACGACCCCCAATACGCCGTCGTACCGGGGTTCCTGAAGGTCAGTCAGGGGACAGACTTCGCCGTGCTCGCCAGTGACGTGATCTACCCGGTGGGCAGCACCGACGACTACGGCACGAAGTTCTTCCGCCCCTACCGCGACTACCCCGCGCCCATCTACGCGATACCCGGTAACCACGACTGGTACGAGGACCTGCAAGGCTTCATGCGGGTCTTCTGCGAGACGTCGCCGCTGGCGCCCGAGGCGCGGCCCCGCCCCTTGACACGGGCCTGGTTCCGCTCGCTGCTCTGGCACTCTCCGGGCAGACCCGACGAGCAACGTCTCGCCGAGGCAAGGGCGTTGCGCTCACAGCCGTCCCAACAGGCCGTCCAGCCGGGCCCGTACTGGGCCATCGACGCCGGGCCGATACGGATCATCGGCATCGACACGGGCCTGCTCGGCTCCATCGACGCCGAACAAGGTCGCTGGCTCCGCGAAGTCTCACGCGGCGACCGGCCCAAGATACTGGTGACCGGGTCCCCGCTGTACGTGGACGGCGAGCATCACCCGTGCGCCATCGAGGGCGGCGGCACGGTGGACGCCATCGTGCGCGCCCCGGAGCACCACTACGTCGCGGCGATCGGCGGCGACATCCACAACTACCAGCGCTATCCGGTGCGAGTGGACAGCGGACGCACGATCCAGTACGTCGTCGCCGGTGGCGGCGGGGCGTTCATGCACGCCACGCACACGGTCCCCCGCGTCTCGGTCGCCGACGTCACCGAAGACGAGTTCCGCTGCTATCCCCTGCGCGGCGACTCGCTGGCCTTCTACAGCAGGCTGTACGGGCGCCGACTGCGGATGCCCCGCTTCCTCACGCTGACCGAGGCCGAGGCCACGGCGGTGATCGCCGAACGACTCGGCATTTCTCCGACCCGCACGCAGGGCGAGCGCGTTCGCGTCACCCGGCGCATCCGCCTGGTCGCCAGTCTCCTCGGCGCCGGCCGTCGCCCCGACCGCAAAGCCCGCTTCCGGCTGCCGGTGCGCAAGGCCTACACGCAGCTCTTCTCACCGGGTTCGGCGACGTACAGCCCACCGTTCTTCAAGTGCTTCCTGCGGATGGACGTCACACCGACCTCGGTCCGTCTGCGCTGCCACTCGGCGACCGGGACTCTCGACCACGAGATCGATCCGCCGGTCGAGGACGAGGTGATCATCCCACTGACTTTCGGACATAGTGAGCGCGCGTCGTCCTCGCCGAATCGGTGGGATCGGTAGTCGGAGCGCAGTACGCGGATCCGCTTCGAGGACGGCCCAGTCCACTCGGCGCCGCACCGTCACCCGTCACTGTTTCATCGACGGAAACGCGGCCTTCAGCCTCTCGCCCTCTGGTGGAGTCACCGAGCGGCCCAACGTCGATCAGCGTGGCTGACTGCTGCCTGTCAGCTGCGGAGAATTTGCCCGATCCGCAACCGAGAGTACGACTCCGCCAAAGCGGTGTAGCCGTCCGGCAGCCCAGTTCCCAAACCGTCGAAGACCCCAGGCCAGTTGATGCAGCGCGGCACCTCACGACGCTGCGCCACCAGCCCCGGCAGCGCAGCTTCCATCGGAGAGATCAGCCTGCCCTTACGGGAGGAATTCCCACGAAGGCCCGCCGGACGTGAAGTTCCGAGAGCAAACAGTCACGTCATCTCCCCTAAGGTACGCAAGCAGCCACTCACTGAACGTCATCTCGTGGAGAACCCAGGAAAAGCGGTCCCCGAGGGCCGTCTCCTGGCCCACCTTCTCAAGCCGGCCCGGCTTTCCGCCGGAGGAATGCAACAGGCACTCACTTGCCGCTGTAGACGGGGAACGCGCTGTGCTCGCCGTAGTCCACATCTCGCAGGGCGCGCAGGGCGTCCATGTCATCGCCGGAGATCTCGAAGTCGACCTCGGCGTTGGAGCGCATGTGCTCGGGATTGGCCGTCTTGGGCAGCGACACCGTGCCCAGCTGCAGGGTGTAGCGGATGCACAGCTGCGGGACGGACACGCCGTACCGCTCGGCCATCACCTTGACCTCGGCGTTCTCCAGGATTGCTCCGTGTGCGATCGGCGAGTACGCCTCGACGAGGATCTGCTTGGCATCGCAGTAGTCCAGGAGCTCCGCGGGGGTATTGCCGGCGTGGACGAGCAGTTGGTTCACGTGCGGCACGACCGTCGCGTCCCGGAGGAGGTTGTCCAGGTCCTGCTGCTGGAAGTTGGACACTCCGATGGAGCGAATCTTGCCGGCCCGGTGTGCCTCTTCGAGCGCGCGCCATGCCGCACGGTTGCCCTCCGCGTAGTCGCCGCCGCGGAAGTCGTCCCACGGCTGCGGGCTGTGGATGAGCATCAGGTCGATGTACTCCAGGCCCAGCTTCTCGAGGGACTCATCGATTGAGGCGACCGCCTCGCCGTAGTCCTTGATCTCGGCGGCGAGTTTCGTCGACACGAACAGCTGCTCGCGGGGGACGGTTGCGGTGCGCACGCCCTTGCCGACGCCGCGCTCGTTGCCGTACGCCTGGGCGGTGTCGATGTTGCGGTAGCCGATCTCCACGGCCGCGCGAACCGCGTCGACAGCCTTGTCGTCGTCGATGAACCAGGTGCCGAGCCCCAGCCGGGGGATCTCGACGCCGCCTGCCAGGGTGTAGGTCTCGTTCAGGATGGTCATGCGTTCGCTCCGTTCTTCGGCAGTTCGCCGTACACCTCGTCGGTGACCGGCTCGAGCCATTCGTTGCTGACACCTTCACCGGGGGTGATGTAGGCGAGATGGGAGAACCACGAGTCGGCCTTCGCGCCGTGCCAGTGTTTCGTGCCCGCCGGGACGCGGATCACCGTTCCCGGCTCCATGCTGATGGGGTCCTCGCCCTCGGCCTGATACCAGCCGCTGCCCGCCGTACACAGCAGGATCTGGTCACCGCCGCCGTTCGTGCCGTGGTGGATGTGCCAGTTGTTGCGGCAGCTCGGCTCGAAGGAGACGTTCATGACGGGAACGCTTCCCGAGGCGAGCGGAGCCAGGTAGCTCTGGCCGATGAAGTACTGCGCGAAGGCGTCGTTCTTCTCGCCGAGCGGAAAGATCTGATCGAATCCGTTGCCAGCCATCTTGTTCCTTCGCTTTGGTTCACTACGCCCCGCTGCTCGTGCGGGGCCGGTTTGCCGCTCGCGCCGCGGGATCAGGCGGCGCGCTCGTCCGCGATCTTCTTCAGCAGGGTGATCGCGGTCATCGCGTTGGGCCATCCGGCGTAGAACGCCAGGTGCGTCATCGCCTCGGACAGCTCCTCCACCGTGAGCCCGTTCTCCAGGGCCACGCCCAGGTGGTACGGCAGCTGCTCGCTGCGGTAGAGGGCGGCCAGCACACTGACCGTGACCAGACTGCGGTCCCGCGGGGAGAGCCCGGGGCGCTCCCACACGTCCTGGAACAGGACTTCATCGGTGAGCTCGACCAGCTTCGGCGCGATGTCTACCAGCTCCTGAGGCGCGGACTGCTTCGCCATGAGGTGACTCCCTGTAACGGTTCGAACATGGGGTGCGGTGTTGTTCACTGTCGGCCACCCGCGGCCGACAGGCATCCCAGAGGGGTGTCCGCCTTCCGGAACCGGGGCCGCATCCGCTGACAACAACGAGGAAACCGCAGCTCACAGGCGCGCGGAAGGCTCTGATGTTCCAGGTACTGGCAGAACCTCCCAGCCGTGCTCCACTCCTCCTAGCCTGGAGAGCATGGACACCGCCCACGAGATCCGAGAGTTCCTCGCCACCCGCCGTGCCAAGATCACTCCGCAGCAGGCCGGTCTGCCCGCCTTCGGCAACGCCAAGCGCAGGGTCCCCGGACTGCGCCGCGAGGAAGTCGCCCTGCTCGCCGGTGTCAGCGTCGACTACTACGTCCGCCTCGAGCGCGGCCAGCTCGCCGGGGCCTCCGAAGAAGTTCTCGACGCCCTCAGTCAGGCCCTCCAGCTCGACGACGCAGAACGCTCCCATCTCCACGACCTGGCCGCCGCCCAGCGCCGGCGTCCGCCCCGGCGCACCGCCCGCAAGTCCAAGACCACGGTCCCGGCCAGCCTCACCCGCGTCCTGGAGTCGATGACCGACGCCCCGGCCTTCATCCGCAACGGCCGGCTCGACATCCTCGCCGTCAACCCCCTTGGACGCGCCCTCTACGCACCCCTGTTCACCGGCTCGGCCCGCCCCGTGAACATCGCCCGCTTCCAGTTCCTCGACCCCACCAGCCGCGACTTCTTCCCCGACTGGAACGTCTCCGTCAACACCACCGTCTCCCTATTGCGCACCGAAGCCGGCCGCGACCCCGGCGACACCGACCTGACCGGGCTGATCGGTGAACTCGTCACCCGCAGCGACGAGTTCCGCACCGCGTGGGCCAAGCACAACGTGCGCCTGCACCACACCGGCCGCAAAGCCTTCCGCCACCCGGCCATCGGCGAGATCATCCTTGACTTCGACGCCATGCAGCTGCCGGGCCACGCCGGACTGACCCTCACCGCCTACAGCGCCGAACCCGGGACACACGACCACGACGCCCTCATGCTGCTCGCGTCCTGGGCAGCCACAGACCAGGAACGAGCCGACACCGGATCCTGACCGCCCTGCCCACCAGTAGAGGCTGTGACTTAACTCGCGGCAGTTCGGCAGCTCGCCCTCTCGGGAGCTGACCTCGCTAGCCTGAACATACGTCGATGACTTCTACCGCCAGCCATCTGCCGGTTCCCTCCCGCAGAGACGTCTCGTTGGTCATCGAGGCCGCCGGCAAGGAGTTGGCCATACGGCCGGAAGCACTGCGGCCAGCCACCCAAGAATCCCGCCGGCCCAGTGTCACTGCTCCCCCGGTGCGACCGGATCGTGGCGGCGGCCGCACCTCTGACTGAGGAACACTGAGGAAGCGGTCCGGCCTTCCGGACCGACCATGTCCTGGCCGCGCGAGAACCGGCACGATGGTGGACTCCGCGCGTCCGGTTCGCTGACCTCGGGAGCGAAGGATGCTGGCGAATTCAAGGGCGCGTGCCGGGGCACGGAGACTGGAACGCCGAGCCCACGCCGACTACACCGGCGGCGTCTATGGATCATTGCTCGCCGCATCCGTCGTGGTCGGAGCCAGCTCGCTCGGAGTCTTTCCGAGACTGGAGTTGGCGTTGCTGCTGCTGGCCACAGGAGTCGTCTTCTGGCTCGCGCACGTTCATGCCCAGCTCTTCGGCGCACGGATGGCACAGCGCTCCCTGGACCGAGGAACGGTGCTGCACGTGTGCCGGGAGGAGTGGCCCATCGTGGAGGCCGCCGTGCCTTCCATCGTCGCCGTGCTTGTCAGCCCCCTGCTGGGTCTCGGCGTGCGGGGCGCGGCCTGGCTCGCCCTCGCCGTCGCGGTGATCAGCCAGGTGGGATGGGCGACCGTCGGCGCGCGACGGGCAGGCGCTCTCTGGCGTCAGGTGGTGCTCGCCGGCGCGGTCAACCTGGTGATCGGTCTGTTGATCGTTGCCCTCAAGTTCGCGCTGAAGCGCTGAGCACGACAGGCACGACAAGTTCCGTGCACGGGAGCGGGAACTGGCCATCATCTGGAACTGAACCAGCACGACGGGCAGCACCGGCGGAGCGGCCCGGATGTCTGGCTCATCGCCGCTGCGGGTGAGGCGCTGAGTCTGGCACTACTTCCTATGAGGCAGGCCGGGCTCAGCGGTCGGCAGTGTCCCCTGTTGTCGCGGGTCGTCACAGGCTCACGGGGAGCGAACCTGCGGCCGGCCGCCTGGGAGTCGGTCACGGCTTGCAGGCCTGAACCTCAGTGCCAGGTGTTGTCGTTCCCCGAGGTCCTGGTCGGGAGCCGGTAGCCGTACTCCTCCCGGAGCTTCGGGGCGGCCGCGTCCGCGCGCATCGACAGCGCGAGGAGCACCACGATCCCGAGCGTCCACAGACCCGCGATGATCAGTACAGGCGTGACCTCAGTGCTCCGGGGGATCAGGGTGCCGAGTGCTCCGGCGCCGAACAGCGCCCAGACGGCCGTCGCCGCATGCACCTCGGAGGCCTGGGCCGTCGTCGCGGTGATCGCGTGGGCGCGGTCGACCTCGGTCACCTCGGAGCCGCCGCGGCGCACCCGCACGAGGGTGCGCCGGAGTCGCCGTACCCGCAGGGCACCGATACAGAGGAGGACGACCAGACAGAGGACACCGATTCCGACGCCGATCAGCTGTACCTGTCGCCAGACGTGCGCCGCGGGAGAGAGGGAGGGGCTCATCATGGCGAGCACGGCGACGACGAGGGTCACGAGCACAGGTGCGCTCGCACGGTCCAGCTCGGTGGCCTCGGCGCGGTCTCGGGCCTTGATCTGCTGGCGCAGCTTCGTGTCCGCGTCGCCGAGGAGGAGTCCCGCGCGGCCCTGTTCACCCAAGGCATGTCCGGGGAGGCGTTCGCCCGCCGTACGGCGCCACCGCCGGTCGGCGGCGATCAGAGCAAGGACAGCCGGGATACAGAGTCCGGACGCGACGAGCAGCGTGATCGCGACAGCCGGCAAGGCGGACGCGGCGAGCAGGATCCCGGCCGTCGCCAGGAACAGGCATCCGATGACGACGCTCGTCACGACCGCCGGGAAGAGCGGCGTACGGCTGACGGGGCCGCGCGCCTCGACCGCATTCCGCAGCGAGGACGAGTCCTCAGCCGCCGCGTACATACCCGCGAGCGCCAGTTGTTGGAAAGCCAGGCAGTAGCCGAGCACGACCAGGAAGACGGCCATGCCCAGCGCCGCAGCGATGAGCGGGCCACCGAACACGGGCACGAAGCCCGGCGGATCGTCGGGAAAGCCGAATCTGCCGATGAGCGCGAGGACGGGAAGCAGACCGAACAGCGCCCCGCAGCCCACAGCGGCCGCGCCCGACACGCGCACCAGTCCGCCGGCGATCACAACTCCGCGAGTGGGTGCCAGTTCGGGACCCCGGTCGCGCCGCTCATCGCCCAGGGGGCCGCGCTTGGCTTTCACGACGCCAGTCTCCCACGGGCCAACTGGCGGGACGGTAGGCGCAGGAGAAGGGGGCTGTGCACGACGTCCATGGCGCCCAGCCAGTCGACCGCTGCCACGGGGGGGGGCGGCTGGGTGATCGCCGCGCACGCCGATCCCTTCCTTCTCAGGTGTTCTCCTGGGCGGTCTGGGTCAGTCCACAACGCTATGCCGAAGAGCCGTACTTCGGATGGCTGAGCACCGATCTCGGTGTCTACTCGCCCAGCACCATCAACCTGAAGAGACTCACGTCCACACAAGGCAGGTCGGCCAGCGCCCGTTCATCGAACTGGAGCCCACGAGCCACGCTCTCGCCATCGAACAACGCACAGGCATCACCATGGACCGCGTGCGTGAGATCGCCGAAGCGGTCATCCACTCAGCGAATTGACCAACACCCAGAACCATCAACTCTGCGTGACGCCCGAAGATGGAGATCAAGCTCAGGCTGACGCGGCGTGGTCCTGATCCGTGCTGACCGGCCTGTCACGGTGTCGGCCGCGTCGGCCGTGCGTATCGCGCTTGCCGCCGTGGATCAGGCGCAGACGGTGTGGCGAGCCTGGTCGCGACGGAGTGGGCTCCTGATGCTCGCTTCTGTGTCGGCGGGTGTGCTGCTTCGGATGGGTCATGCGGTCTTCCAGGCGGTCCATGCCGAAGAGGAGTAGTCCCATCATCGGCAAGAGCGTGAATGCTATGTAGAGCATCAGGAGCTTCCTCCTCATGGTCGCACTCTTCGGCTGCCCGGCCCGGAAGCGTTCATCGGCGCAGCCGTGTGGAGGTTGTGTGACGCGAAGAGTGCGCCACCCTTCCAACTGGACTGTTCGAGGGCTGCGTTGTCACTCTCCGGGGAGGTTTTGCCGGGCGTCGCGCGGACATGCGAGCTGTCAGGCACGCCAGAGTCGGCGGCCGCCCCGGCGCCTGGGCGCGCCGGGGACATCCCACGCCGTTCGCGGCGGAGAGGAATACGAGGATGACCGAGGACCTGACCGCTCGGCTGACGCCCTGCCCGACGGGAGAGCCTGAAATTACGGCCGGCCGCCTGAGAGGCGGGGAACTCGTCGACTACCTGGTGGAGGCGACGGACGGCTCGGTGGGGCGGGTGGATGCCGTCTCGAAGGAGGTCGGCCCGGAGCATGTCGTCGTCGACACCAGGGACGTCCTGCTGAGCAAGAAGGTGCTGCTGCCCATGGCGGCCGTCACCCAGATCGACGAGGAGGCCAGGCGGCTCCATGTCGGGCACGACACGGAGAGGATCAAGAGAGCGCCGCGCTTCGACCGCGATATGCGGGTTACGGATCCGAGCTTCCGCGCACTGATCGACGAGCACTACGGACTTCCCGGCACCGTCTGAGCGCAGTTGTGGCTGACGGCGGCGATGGTGACGTCGCCTCCGACTTTGGGCAACTCCTTGAGCGGTATCAGCAGTTCGTCTTGCTCATCGTCCACCCAGGCGAAGGGACGAGGGGCGGCGTAGGTCACAAGCGGCCCCCTCTTCCAGTGGACTCGCGTTCTTGCGTCGTCTAAGTCGAGCGGGACGCGACGGCCCACGGCCCGACTTGGCCCTGCCCTGCGCGGGTGTCACGGGGATCAGCCCCTTCTGATCTTTCGCCTCAGTCCGGCAGGGGCAGGCGCAGCGCGCTTCGCCCTTGCCGCCAACGCCCCAGCAGCAGCTCCGCGAGGCGTTCCTCGACGAACGTGGTGGCATTGACACCGAAGGCCACATCGGCATCGAGGTCCGGATCGGTCTCCAGGAGGCCGCCGACGACGTCGCGCCGTACCACCTGTTCGTGCACGGCATCGGCCTCGACGTGTTCGTCGTAGAACCGTTGGGCCGCGGGTCCCGCGCCCAAGCGTCGCAGAGCGTCCGCGAGGCGGCGCGAACCCGGTGACGAGGTGGCCTCGACCGTCGCGAAATGACCTACCAGCGCGCCGCGCAGACTGCGGTGCAGGCCGAACAAGGACATGACGTTGACGGTGGCGAGCACCTGCGCCGGGGCCGCGTCCAGGTAGTGGCCGTAGGCCGGTTCCAGTCCAAGGTCCGCCATCAGCTCGGCGAACAGCCGGGCATGGACATCCTCCGCGCGTCCGGCGCCGAACTCGTCGTATTCGACTGCCACCATGGCGGCCTTCGCCCGTCCGTGAAGTCGGGGAATGACCCAGGCGTGCGGGTCCGCTTCCTTGAGGTGGTAAAGGGAGCGCATGGCTGCGTATTCCCTGAACTGCCACAGCTCGCCGTCACGTCGCAGATGGTGGCTGACACTGGTGGCGTCGAATCCTGCGGTTTCCACCAGGAGGTCCGACAGGGTCCCCTCCGCGTCAGCCTCCGGTGCCGCGTCCGCGCGCAAGGCGCCGAGGAATCGGCGCTCCAACTCACCTCTGAGGGCGAGGAGTTGTGGCTCCCACTCCCGCTCCGCCTCTACATCCTCAAAGCCCTGGTAGTGCAGCTCGTAGAGGACGTACAGCGCCAACTGGAGGTCTCGACCGTACTGATCGGCCTCCTCGACGCTCACTTGCGGGGGATCGAGCGGAGACTGGGCCCGTCGGAGGGCGCCGACGACCGTGCCGGACAACGGGCCGCACGGTACCGGGAGCTGAGGCGAACAACTGCGCGGCTCTACCAGCGTGCTCACTGGGACTCCTCCCCCGCCGGCGTCTCATCGCTCGCCCGGCGGCGTACACGGTGACTCGTGTCGCACCACGGAAAGGTGCTACTGCGGCGGCACATGCAGATCGCGACCTGGAATCGGCGGGACACGTGTGTCGTCCCATCACCATCGGTCACTTCGACCGGACCTTCGATCATCAGCGGGCCCTCCCGGTCCACCGAGACGCGGCGCGGGCGTTCAGATGAGTTCGGCACGAATGACCACCAGCTCTTCGTATGTGGCGTCGGTGTCCAGGAGCCCTTGGGCGCACAACCAGGCCCGGCGCTCCCGCATCACTGGCCCGAACGGCACGTAGGCCTTGTCCACCACCGCGGCGCGCATGCCGAACTCCGCAAGCCGATCCACACTCGTGGACGCGCGACACAGCTCGGAGTGGACCATCAGCAGAGAGCCGCCCCGACGCAGCACACGTGGAGCGGCTGCACAGACACGGTCGACGACCGCTCGGCCATCGGGCCCGCCGTCCCAGGCCTGGGCGGTGCCGCGACGCGGCAGGCGTCGGGTCGGCGACGGAACGTAGGGCGGATTGCTGACGACCAAGTCGAAGGATGCGGGCTCGTATACGGATCCCATATCGCCGTGACGCACTGTGATCGAAGAGCGGTTGATCAAGGCGTTCAGACGTGCCGTCCACACAGCCCGCCACGACAGGTCGACGGCTGTCACGCGTGCGCCCAGGCGCGCCGCCGCGAGGGCGACGGCTCCCGTACCGGTGCCCAGGTCGAGCAGATCGCTGCCCTGGTCGACCGCCTCGCTGCCCAGCGCCCGAAGCAGCAGGTCGGTGTCGTATTGCGGCGCGTACACGCCGCGTGGCGCCAGCAGACGTGACGGCCGGATCGGCTGGAGGGGCTGTCTTGCGCATATGTGCGTGGTCATCGGCGCTTCCCTGGTGCGGTGGCGGGATTCCCTGTGGCTGCGGGACCGGAGCGCTTCTTCTTCCACCCTCCACCGGTCCGCCGTGGACCACCAATCAGGGAATTACCCATCGTGAGCGCTCATGCGGTGCCGGTGGCGGTCACGGCCGCCCCTGCAGGCGGGTTTCACCAAGCCGTCCGCGGTCGCCTCGAAGGGCTCGCTATCCCGTGCCTTTCGGCTTGTCGGCCATTGAAAGGTTGCGAAGGGGTCAGTGCCGACCGTGCGCGCTCGCGGACGCGCCGCCGAAGAGACGTGCGACGGCCCTGAAGGGGAGCGTGACCACGGTGGCTATAGCGCCGCCGATCGCGCGGAATACATCGGCGATGGCCTGGAACATGATGAATCCTTTCTGAGCAGACGCCCGGCCCGCGAACGGGATGGTTCGCCTGAGGCTCGAGCAGCCACCACCGGGGTGTCCCGTGAGCCGGTCCTCAAACCCGCTGGTAGATGCCTCGCCGCCGCTCTGTTCGCCTCTACAGCCGGCGCCTCGGCGGTTCGACAGGCCCCCGCGCCCTATATTCCGGAGCAGTGAGTCCTGTCCTGGTCGACATCTCCACGGCCGAGTCGAGCCCCGAGGAAGGCACCGTTGCCGGCTGGGCGCCGCTAAGAAGCCGGAGGGGGCCGTCGGCGCACGGCGACGCGATGCGGTCGGCGGCCGCCTATATCGGAGCATGTTCCTGGTCCATGCTCACGGGAAGACGTGTGCCCCGCACAAGCACGTCTGCCACGGCATCCCCGGACGTCACGGCCAAGCGCCGCACGGGGATGCTTCGTGCCACGCATGCTGGGTAGCCAGCATGCGCATGAGCCGTCGTTGATGTCAGTGTCGGTGTCGTCAAGCAGGTCGGTTCCCTGAAGGGCAGGTTTGTGGTGGCGTCAACCAAGCGGGTCGTATCGAATACGGGCGCACGGCTTCCGATCTGCCGCACCTGCGGTGTTCAGTACGGGGCGCCCCGCAACGACTGTCCGGTCTGTCTGGACGAGAGGCAGTACGTCGGCTGGGAAGGCCAACAATGGACCACACTGGCCGAGTTGCAGGCGGCTGGGCATCGCGGCCGACTCCACGAAGAAGGGCCCGATGTCGTGGGCGTAGGAGCGGCGCCATCGGTCGCTATCGGCCAACGGGCCCTGCTGATCCGCTCACCGTCGGGCAACGTGCTGTGGGATTGCCTGGGTTACCTGGACGACGACCTTGCCGGGCAGATCGAAGACCTGGGCGGGATCAGCGCGATCGCCGTCAGCCATCCCCACTTCTACGGCGTGATGACCGAGTGGGCCAGAGCCTTCGACGTTCCGGTGTACATCCACGCCGCGGACCGCGCATGGGTGGGGCGGACTGATCCCCTGATCGAGTACTGGTCGGGCGACACCCACCAGATCGCGCCCGGCATGACGCTGATCAACGCGGGCACGCACTTCGCCGGAGGGACCGTCCTGCACTGGGCCAACGACCCGGAAGGGCGTGGCGCGCTGTTCAGCGGCGACATCTTCATGGTCGTGATGGACCGGCGCTGGGTCAGCTTCATGTACAGCATCCCCAACTTCATTCCCGAACGACCGGCCACCATCCGCCGCGCGCTCGCGCTGGTCGAGCCCTTCGCCTTCGAACGCATCTACGGAGGGTTCTGGGGCCGTGTGATGATCGCCAGCGGGGCGGCTGCCGTCCAGCGCTCCGCCGACCGGTACCTGCGGTTCGTGCAGGACGACGGCTCGTAGGGCATTGCCCCCAACGCCGGCAGTGTCGAGGCGCGGGCACTCTCGGCCGACAGCGCGCGAGCATGGGCATCCAGCGACGGACAGGCGAATCGCGACCGGCCCGTTGGCCGCAGCGCCTACTGCGGCAGCGCCCAGGGAGCGGACAGCAGATCGGCAGTGCTGCGCCGGTCACGGCTGTCCGCCGCATCGTCAGCGGCTTTCCCCACCGCGACCATGGAGACGATCGCCCATCCTGGGTTCGGGCGGAGTTCTTGGGTGAGGCTCTCCAGGTCGAAGGCCCGAAACTGGCGCGCGGCCAGGCCCATGGCCTGAGCCTGGACGGTCATGTGGGCGACGGCCTGGCCGAGGTCGTAATCCGCGAACTCGGAATAGAGCACGCTGGAATCGCCGACAAGACGGCGGGCCAGCGTGACGACAAGCAGCCCCGCTCCCTTCGCCCACCTGGCCGAACTCGGAGCGAGATGGCGGACAACCCGCTCGTACTCCGGCTCACCGGGCCGGCACACGAAAAAGCCCCACGGCTGAGAATTCCCGGCGGACGGCGCCCACCGCGCGGCTTCCAGCAGCAAACTCAGGGAGCCGTCGTCGACGACGGCCGACGCGTCGAAGCGAGTAGGACTGAACCGTCCCGCCAACAGAGGATGGATGCCGTCGGCAAGCCCCAGATCACGTCGCATGCCACCGTGCAACCGGCCGTTGCACGGACCTATTCCAACCGGGCGCAATGCGAGAGAGCCGCTGCTCACCCCTGAAAACGCCGCACACCGAAGTGAGCCACAGCGACCCATAGAACAGGCCGCGCACAACGGTGATGGAGCATGCCCACGAACAGGCGCCTCGACTGTCATTGGCAGGTGACGTGCGGGCGGGGCGGCTTGATGTCGCTGGAAAAGCCATCGGCGGACAGATCAGCCCCGCGGAGACCCATGTCGTCGTACACCTGGATGTACCCAGCCGCGTACGACCGGACGTGTTCGGGCTCACTGCCGCGGATCAGTTGTTCCGCCGGTAGGTGCCGGGTGCGGTTCCGTGCATGCGTTTGAAGGCGTGGGCGAAGGCGAACTCGGATGCGTAGCCCACCTGGGCGGCGATCGATCTCAAGGGCGCGTCCGATGTTCGCAGAAGGCGCGCTGCCGTGGTCATCCGCCACCACGTCAGGTAGCCGAGGGGCGGTTGGCCGATCAGCGTGGCGAAGCGTTTGGCGAAGGGGGCGCGCGAGAGCCCGGCCTCCGCGGCGAGTTTCGCCACGGTCCAGGGCGCTGCGGGATCACGGTGGAGGGCGTGGAGTGCCGCGGTGACCTGCAGGTCGTTCAATGCCGCGGCCCATCCGGTGGTACTCCCCCGACCGGGCTGTTCCTCGAACCAGATGCGCAGGATGTACAGCAGCAGGGTGTCCAGCAGCCCGGGGACGACCGCGTCCGTGCCCAGGCGCGGCCTCTCCAACTCGGCAGCCAGCAGCTCCACGGCCGAGCGCAGCTCAGGATGGTGGTCCGAGCGCGTCGGCAGATGGACCAGATCCGGGAGGGTCTGCAACAGCGGGTGAGCGCGGGACGGGTCGAGTCGGTAGGCCCCGCAGAGCACGACGGTGACGGGACCACCCTCTCCGCTCCGGTCGACGCTGTCCGAGACGTAAGGGCCGTTCGACTCGTGGTCATCGGAGCTGCAGACGGGCGACGCCCACAGTCGTTCGGCGCTGTCCGCCAGGGTGTGCCCGCTGCCGTGGGGCAGGAACACCACGTCGCCCGCGCGCAGTTGGACAGGCCCCTCATCGGGAAGCCGGAGCCAGCAGGAACCCTGCAGGATGACCTGGAAACCGGCCGAACCCGGAACGGAGGCGAACTCCTGTCCCCACGGTGCATGCCACCGCACGTGTGCCGATCGGGGACGGCCGGTCCGCGTCACCGCGATCACATCGCTGAGCACATCCATGAGCAGACAATACGAGTCGAAGACGTACGCGCATGAATTGGGCAGCCTGACGCATGGATCGTCTCCATGCGCGGTCATAGGTTCGGGGCATGCCGATGATGAACACCGCGCGTATCCACGAGTACGGCGACACCTCCGTGATCCGCTACGAAGCGGTTCCCCGTCCACGACCCGCGTTCGGCGAGGTGCTCGTCCGTGTCGCGGCGACTTCCTTCAATCCCACCGAGGCTGCACTGCGAGCCGGAATGCTGCAGGCGTTCTTCCCTGTGGATCTGCCCTACGTACTCGGTTGGGACGTCGCCGGCACCGTGGCCGAGATCGGCGCGGGGGTGGAGGGCTTCACGGTCGGGGACCGGGTCATCGGGCGGCTCGACAGCGGGGGTGCGGCTGCCGAGTACGTCCGTGCGCCCGCCGCTTTGCTGGTCGCGGCGCCGATGTCCGTCCCTCTCGCGTCTGCTGCGGCCCTTCCGGTGGCCGGGCTGACGGCGTGGCAGGCGGTTGTCGAACACGGGAAGGTCACCGCTGGGCAGCGGGTGCTGGTCAACGGTGCGGGTGGCGGGGTCGGAGGCTTCGTGACACAGCTCGCCAAGCGTGCGGGGGCGGAGGTGATCGCCACGGCCAGTCCGCGGAGCACTCAGGCGGTCCTGCGGCAGGGGGCGGATCAAGTGGTCGACTACACCGCCGGGCCGGTGGCCGCCGCGGTCGACGGGCAGATGGACACTCTGCTCAACCTGGTTCCGCTGAGCCCGCCGGACGCCGCGGCCCTGGCTCCTCTGGTGCGGCCGGGCGGAAGGATCATCTCGATCGCAACCCCGATCGAACCGGGTGCCGATGCCGGAGTGAGTGCCATGCACGTCGTCGCCCACAACGATGTCGCGCACCTCGCGGCCCTGGTGGAGCTCGTCGACGCGGCAGAACTGAGCATCGACATCAGCGAGTCACGTCCCCTGACCGAGCTCGCGGACGTCCACCACCTCAGCGAATCCGGACACATCCGTGGCAAGGTCGTCATCGTCCCTTGATCCCGGGCAGCGATCTCGCGTACCGCGCCGGCCTGTCGCCGGGCCGGTTTGCGCGTACCAGTGGCCCAACCACTCCCGTCACAAGCCGCCCATGGGCGACCTACTCGCAGTCGGAGGGTTTTCGCGACTACCTGCGTCGGCGCCGCACCCACTGGCCCGGCGGCCTACTCCTCCAGTTGCGGAAGATGCCGAGCGGCCTGCCGGAGCGCCTTCTCCACCTCGAACCGGCTGAGGCCCTCGGCCGCCGCGTACTCGGTCACGGCCTCCTGCACGCGGGCCGCCGCATCGAACCACACGCTCCGCTGCTGCTCACGCTCACCGCCGTCCAGATGCTCAATCTTCCGGCCCTCGATGTCAGCGGCACGCTGCAATTCGATCAGCTCTTCGGGTAGCTCCACGAGCGGATCTTAGGCAGCCTCCGGCCGGTGCCCACCGTGGACGCGGCGGCCGACCGGCCGGAGATCATCCTTCCGCACCGCGCTGGTAGGCCCGACGGGCGTTGCCGGCCGTCATGACGGGCTGCCCGATCCACCCGCGCGCGGCTCGCAAAGTTGGATAAAGGCCGGAGTCGCGGACGTGGTGCAGGGCCGGCCGCGGACCCCGACTAGTGGGGCGGGCCCACGCGCTCAGCCGTGTGAGAATCTGTTCCTCCTCAGTGGCTGCCCTGTGTATTCGGGTCGTGTCAGCGTCTTGTCGGCTGCCCCACCTGCCTCGACGACTGTGCCACATCACCCGATGGGCCTCGTCAAGGCCGTGCTTCCTCCACCGCCTCAGCGCCCGCTGGCCTGGGACCGTCCACTGCCGTCCTGCGCTCGGAGGACAGCGTTCCGTCCTTCAGCGCCCGGGTACGCGCCGCCTGTCCGGCGGCCGCCGGACGCCATCCGCCCGGAAGGACGCATCCCATGACCGCAACACCGTCCGGCAAGCTCCCCAGTGCAGCACCGGCCCGGGCCCCGTATACCACCGCCCGTGTCTCGGGAGAGACCAAACCAGCCGTGAAGACCACTGAATTCATCATCTACATCGTCTCAGTGATCGCGGTGCTCCTCGCCTCACTCGCTGTCGGTAACGGCGTCACCGGCGTGGACCGATTCCCCGCAGATCGGGCCTGGTTCTACGTCACGCTCCTCACCATCGGCTACCTGTTGAGCCGTGGTCTGGCCAAGAGCGGCAGCCGGGATACCGAACACGACGCCCGTTCTCGCGACCCGATGACCTACGACACCGACCCCACTGCCCCACGGCAGCAGGCGCACCGGTCCTGAGGGAGCAGGCGGACAGAGCAGAAGCCAGACCCCCGCACCACCATGTGGATGGGCCGAGTTCCGCTCCGGAGCTCGACCCACCGCTCGTAATGCGCATGCGCGCAAGGACACCAGGGCCCGCTGCGGCGGCCGTCACGTACATACGGAAAGGTGTGCCGCCGCTGACTCACTGAAAGGCAGGAAGACATGCCCGAGCACGACAGCACCAGCGGCTCCAACGACGTCACCACACTCCTGAAAGCCCAGCATGAACGCATCCGCGAGCTGTTCATAGAGGTGATCAACACCAAGGGGGACGAGCGAAAGCGCCACTACCACGACCTGGTGCGACTGCTGGCCGTGCACGAAACGGCAGAGGAAGAGGTGGTGCACCCCTACGCCCGTCGCCACATCGAAGGGGGCGACGACGTGGTGAAGGCCCGCGTCAGCGAGGAGGAGAAAGCGAAAGAGGTCCTCGCGGAACTCGAGGACCTCGATCCAGACTCGACCGAGTTCCTCGACAAGTTCGCCACGCTGCACCGAGACGTGGTGGCACACGCGGAGGCTGAGGAGCGCGAGGAATTCGCCCACTTCGACAAGGCCGCCGACCGAGGAACACTGCAGAACCTGGGCCGGGCGGTCAAAGCGGCCGAGGCCTTGGCTCCCACTCGTCCGCACCCGGGGACCGACACTGCCGTGAAGAACCTGGCCGTGGCGCCGGTTGCGACCGTCATCGACCGGACGCGAGACGCCCTACGACGCGTCATGGGCGAGCACTGACCGGCCGGGCATCCGGCCTCCTGTGTGTCCTGCGCGAGACCGATCCTGATCACGTCCTCCTCGACGGGACCCTCGCCAGGTGCGATCGCGGCCGATGCCATCGGACCTTCCGGAGCTGCGAACGCCAAGGTGTTCCGATCCCGCCGACCGCGCGTACATCGGCCCTCGCCCCTGGGTAACCACACAGCCCTCATCCCCCCAACCCGATGACGGCCATCGGGAACCGTCTTACGACCAGACGAGTCGGCCTTCGGCGACCTCACACACCGGGTAGCTTCCATCGGCGATCTTCGCCAGCATCTCCGCAACGGAGTCGAAATATTGGGCCAGCTTTGCCGGTCTGCTGCCCAGGCGAGCTGAAAACAATGGGAGCGTACGGGCGGAGGGTCACCGCGCCGGTGCCGCGCCTGGCGGACGAGCTCATCGCGGTGGCCGCCGAGTGGTGAAGGACCCGCTCGGCGAGCCCCCGATGCCTTGCAGGGCCTACCCGTCGTCAGGGGCCCACTCTGCTCGATATCCCGGGCGATCGGAATAGCTGGTCAGTGCGAGAACCCGCACCGCCCAGTCACTGCGGAGGGCGTCGTCGTCCCCGACTTCAGCGTGGTCCGGGTCGCGCCAGGCGGCGAGAAGGCCGCGCTTCATGGCGCTTGTGCGTGCCGGGGCGTAGAGCGCGGCGAGCGGGCTGTCGGGAGGCAGCCCTTCGGGCAGCCAGGACTCGTGGGGCTGGTCCGCGGCTGCCGTCTCGTCGGCGTCGACCTGCTCGTGCAGCCAGGTGATCAGTTCAGCGGTCATACCCGGCATGATTCCCTGTGCTACTGACAGTGGATGTCGTCCAAGTCTCGCCCGTGACACGGCCAAAGGCCCCGGCGTCGGCGCCAGTGCTCCGGCGACAGCGGATGAGGACACCGGCGATGCCGACGAGGGCAAGGAAGTGCTCGTCCTCGCGTTCGTAGCGGCGGTGGAGTCGCCGACGCGGCAGGCCATGCGCGGCACGATCCGGCACCTTCGCAGCCACGCGCGCAGGTGCTCGAAGTCGTAGCCCTTGTCCGCGTGCAGACTGGCCGGGCGCCCGCGGCGCGGCCGGCGTCGGGAACCTGGCCGGTGCGATGCCTTGCATCATCCGAATTCGGGCCTGGCTGTCGTGAGATTGGCAGCCGAGATCCCGATCGGCGGCGGCAGTTCGGCACGGTCGCGCACAACATGAAGATCGCCCCGGACTACCGCGACCAGTCCAGCTCACCTCTCGCGCCGAGTTGATCCAGCGTGATCCGATGAACACCCGCCCCAGGGCGCTCGAGCCTCCCCGCTCAGCGAAGACCGAGCTTCTCGCGTTCGGCTTCGATCAACTCTTCCATGAGTTCCTGCGGGTCCACCGTGTACTCGGCGTCATCGAGGGCGTCGTAGTCCTGGGTGCTGAGCGGTAGGCCGAGCTCGGCGAGTTCGGCGGCCAGCTGCGTGAATACGAATCGCTCCCCGGGCTCGTCCTGGCGGCTTGCCTGCGCGGCGGCGGCCCCCTCGGTCAGGGTGCGGCCGGCCAGGCCCCAGAAGGTGAACTCGGTGTCCAACTCTATGAGGTGCCAGGCACGGCCTTCGGGTTCGTCGGGGTGCAGCCAGTAGCCGATCCAACCCTTTCCGCCCTTCGCCACGAGCTTGACGTACTTGGCCATCTCCGCCGCTCCGGCGTTGACGGCCTGCATCTCCGGGTCCGCGAGTTCCGTTGCGCTCAGATAGCTGGTGTCCAGGAGCGGGTGGACCTCTCCCGCCTCGAGGAAATCGAGGTCGAGAAGGTGGGCGAAGTCGGTGCGGCCTTGCCACTGCGCCACCAGCAGCGCGCGCAGATCGTCGGGCATCGGACGGCCGTCCAGCCGCTCGCGGGAGAATGTGGCGAGCCGTTCGTCGTACATCCGTCTTCTCCTGAGGCGAGTTCAGCGGAGTCGGCCCGCTTTTACGCGGTGCAGGTGGGCCACGATGTCATAGGAGTGCGCGAGGGCCGTCCGCGGGTGCTTGTCGGACCAGTACAGGCCGTAGGAGCGGGTGGGGCGGGCCGTTCTCGACCAGGTGCGGGCGGCGGACGGCGCGGTGCGCAGGTCCAGGGCGAAGTCCCGGTGGTCGACCTGGTTGAGAGTGTGCTCGTTGTGGTCGCTGCGTGCGTTCGGAACGGTGTACGTACGCGGCTGGGTGGCGGTGAAGTCGGGCAGCGCGTTGATGCGGCCCGCGCCGAAGGTCAGGCCGATGTTGACGTAGTCCGTGCCGAGTCGGCGACGCAGGAACGCTCCGGCGGGTTCGGGGAATTCGACGGGGTTGTCGCTGGTGTAGGCGATGTGACCGTTGTTGGAGGCGAGGAGGAGCTTGCTGCGGGTGTGGTCCAGCCACCATGCGGTGTTGTCCGCCATGGTCTGGTCGCGGTAGCGCATGCGGTCGGCGAACCGGTCGTCGGGGATGGCGTACGCGGTGAAAGTCTGGGTGAGGGCGGTGGCGGTGCGCAGGGCCAGGTCGTGAGCCAGGCCCGCCTGTCCGTCCGGGCGGTGGCAGGAGCGGATCAGCGTGAGGGCCCGGTCCGCACGGTCGGCCTCGGCCTGGCGGGTGGCGGAGTCCTTGGCCAGTTGTCGGCCCATCCAAATGCCGGCTTCGGTGCCCAGGGCGGGTCTGAGAGGGGCGTAGAGGGCGTCGAGCGAGGCGGTGAGGTCGGGGCGGTGCGCGGCGCACCAGTCGTGGACCAGGTCGTAGGCGTGGGCTCCGGCGTAGCCGAGGTCGTTGCCGACGAAGCGGAGTCGGGGGCGGTCGGTGTGGGTGAGGTTGTAGTGGCGCATCCAGTGGACTAGGTCGAGGTACTCCTCGGTGTTCCAGAAGACGTACTGGCCCTGGAACTCCTCTCGCATGATCTGGGCCGGATCGCCGGTGCCGTGCGCCACATAGTCGTCCAGGCGCAGGCCGGTGCTCCAACTCGCCTCCAGCACGAAAGTGGTGAAGCCGCGGGCGGCCACCAGCTTTCTGAACAGGCGCGCCTTGAGGATGAAGAACTCGTGGCCGCTGTGGGCGGCTTCGCCGAGTCCGACGAGGCGCGCCGAGCCGGTCATCCGGGCCAGGGTATCCAAGTCGGCCAGGGGTACGGCGTGTTGCTTCAGGGCGTCGAGGGGGGACGGCGGGGTCGCTCCGGCGGGGCCGGCGGCGGGCAGGAGCGTGCCGGCGGTGGCGCTCGCCGCTGCGAGCCGGAGGAGCCGGCGGCGGGTTACGGCGGTGTGGGCAGTGGTGCGGTTCATGGCAAGTCCCAAGCTGTGTAGGCGGGTTCGGCGCCTTCTGCGTCGATGGCATGACCGTAGCCGAGGTTTGAGCAACCGCGCAATACGCTTGTATAGATCGCGCGTTTGAGGCGTTCGCGCCAACAGGCGGGTAGCCTGTACCACCATGGGAAACCGTGCAGATCTGCTCGCCGGAGCGCGCCGCTGCCTCCAGGACAAGGGCTGGGCGCGCATCACCGTGCGCGACATCGCCGCCGAGTCGGGGGTGAGCATGGCGGCCATCGGCTACCACTTCGGGTCCCGCGAGGCCCTGTTGACGTCTGCGCTCATCGAGGCGATCGACGAATGGGGCACACGGCTGGGCCGCACACTGTCCTCGTACGGCACCCAGGGCGAGACCACCGCCGAGCACTACGAGGCACTGTGGGCGGCCGTGATCGAGTCCTTCGTCACCGACCGCACCCTCTGGCTCGCCACGCTCGAAGCCCTGGTGCAGGCGGAGCACTCCGACGAACTGCGCCGGTACCTGTCCGGCGGTCAGGTCGAAGGCCGGCGCGGACTCGCCGCCCTGCTGCGCGGCACAGCAGAGGACCAGATCGACGACGCCACCGCCCGCACCCTCGGCGCGACACAACTGGCCCTCTTCACCGGCCTGATGACCCAATGGCTCACCGACCCACAGCAAGCACCGAACGCAAGCGAGGTCGTGTCAGGGCTCCGCGCACTCACTCCGCTCGTCAGTGACACCCGGAGACGGCCGTCGCCATAAGTGGGTGGCGGCGAGGAGGTCAGGCGTGCTTTCGTCGCTCGGCCGGATCTTGCTTGCGGATGAGCACTGGGCCTGCCAGGGTCCCGACGTGGCCGTACTTCTGGGAGACAAGAACGGGTTCGCTGCCGAGGTCGGTGAGTGGGACGGCGCGTTGGGCCAGGTGGGCCTGTGGGCTGCAGGGAAATGGCTGACCTGCGACGACAACTCGTCTTTCGCCAGCCAATTCCGCCGAGACGTGTTGGACACGGCCGACTGGCTGCGCTCTGGGCAGAGTTCTCCACTGCCGTTCGAGGCCCTGCCCCCGGAAGCCACGCACCGGCGGCTCATGCACCGTGCCGGGGCTGACGACGAGACCGAAGCCGAGTACGCGTTTCGCAGCCAGTTCCGCGTTCTAAATTGGGGGCCCACGACTGACAACGTGACGGCTCATCTCTTCCGCGACGCGGACCGCTTGGTGCTCACTACTCAGTTCTGGCGCGAGGAACATCTGATCAAGCATCCAGAGGATGCGGGCGAGGTCTTCGTGGCGGAGATCCCGACGGTGGAGTTCGTCGGGATCCTCGACGATCTTTTGGTCGTGCTCGCCGACGCCCCGGATCGGTCATGCCAGTGACCGGCTGACACGTTCGCCGGGGGCTTCGAGCTGACTGGGGCTGTGCCATCCGTGGGTACGGGGCGACGCGCGCCGGGGCACTCCGCGCAGCGTCGCCACGGGGAAGCGTCCGGCTGCCGGATCACCCCGACCGCAGGCAACGACTGCCGCCACCCAGATTGTGCCCGTCTCTACGGCTTGGCTGACGAGGTGGTCGGCGATCCGGCAGGAGCTGCGGAGTCCAACACCCCGGCGTAGTCGGGCAGTTCGATTCCGTTGATCGCGCGCCCGACCAGCTCGGTGAACCACTCGCCGGCGAAATCGGGGAGCGGCTCGGCGTCCGGCCCGGGGATGTCGCGGCTGCGGGCGTTCAATCGGCCGATCTCCTGGTTGGCCTCGACGTACGCGCGCATCTGCGTCTCGTAACGGGCGAACCCGGTGCCGGGGTCCCACTCGGCGGCGGCCAGTTCTCCGGCCAGCAGGTAGGCGCCGACCAGGGCCAGTCCGGTGCCCTGCCCGGACATCGGCGACGAGCTGAACGCCGCGTCCCCGAGCAGCCCCACCCGTCCGCTCGACCAACGCTCCATGACCACTTGGGCGACCTGGTCGAGGTAGAAGTCCGGGGTGTCGTCCAGGTGGGCGAGGATGTCCGGGACCAGCCAGCCCAGGCCCGCCATCCGTTCACGCAGCAGGCGCTTTTGGGCCGCGACGTCCCGGTAGTCGACGTCGAAGTCCGGCGCGGCGAAGTAGAACATGGACATCGCCCGGGTGGCGTCCTGGATGGGGCGCAGCAGGGCGGAGCGTCCGGAATCCTGGTCCTGGTGCTCGAGCAGCCAGCGGTCGAGCCCGAACTCATTGGGCACGCTGTAGAAGGCCAGCGCGTGTCCGAGGTGGCGGAGGAACCGCTCATGCGGCCCGAAGACCATCGCTCGCAGCGGCGAGTGCAGCCCGTCGGCTCCGACCACCAGGTCGAAGCGTCGCCGGTTGCCACCCGCAAAGACCACGTCGACCCCGTCCGCGTCCTGGGTGAGCTCGGCGATCCGGTCGCCGAAGAGGTACTCGGCGCCGTCGCGAGTGTCGTCGTAGAGCAGCTGGGACAGGTCCCCGCGCAGGATCTCGATGTCCGCGATGAACCCGTCGCCACCGTCGTCGTCCGCGCGGAAGGTCTCCAGCACCTGGCCGTCCGCGTCCACGGTGTGCGCGCCGGCGGTGTCCGTGCACGCCGCGCGGACCGCCGTGTCCAGCCCCATACGCCTGATGACCTCCTTGGCGACACCGCGCGCGTCCACCGCCTGTCCCCCGGGACGCAGCTCGGGAGCCCGCTCCACCACGGTCACCTCGGCGCCACGCCGACACAGCCAGTGGGCCAGCGCGGGCCCTGCGATGCTCGCCCCCGCCACCAAAACCCTGGGACCGCGCGCCCGCGTCGCCTGCCCGCCCGCCAGGACCGTGCGCTCCTGCTCGGAATCGTCAACGCCCATCGTTGCCTCCATGCGCTTCCTCCCGCGCTGGAGCGTGCCCAGCACAGGCTCACTCCTGCCGGTGGAATCGGCAGTATCGACTGCGGATCCGCACAGAACTCATCGGCACGGCCGAACTCACCCTCCGCGTGCAGCACGGCGGTGACCGGCCGGCCCCGGGCGCGGTCGAGACACGAGGCACGTGCCGCGTCGGCGAGCACGGCCCGGCATCAGGCTTACAGGCCTGTACGTGGCTGCGACGAAGCAGAAGGTTGTGGTGCGCTCCGATGCGTCGAGAGAAAGCAGCGGGCTGCGGAAGGCGTTCGTCAGCTGGAATGCGCGTCGCACGAGAGCAGTGCCGTACAGCTCCCCAGCCGTGTCCCTGTTCATCATCTCTACCGCACGAGGATCAGTGCGGTGTCACCGACGGCGAGCAGCTTCGCTGCTTTCTGTCGACGGTGACCAGGATGTTCGTGCACATCACCGGGGCAACCGATCCACCGGTCTACAGCCGAATCTCAGCCCGTCAACGAGACGTGCGAGCCGCCCACCGTCAGCTCCAAACCGGAGGCGAGCGGCTTGGCACTCTTCAGGCTGATGCCGCCGGGCAGCCGGGTGAGAGTCTGCTGGATGTTCGTCGCCGAGCGCACCTCGTTCGCGGAGAGTCCGGAGACCTGTGAGGGGCTCTGGGCATGCAGGCGCAGGGTGTTGTCCTCGACAGAGACCGTGCCGTACAGGGTGTGCTGGCCGCCGTCGGCGGTCTGGAGGGCGATTTTGACGCGGCCCTTGCCGCCGTCGGAGAGCGAGGTGACCTTGACCTGGTCACTCATCGGGGCGGCGTGCAACAGCTCCGCATAGGGGACGAGGGCGGTGCCGCTGGCGTCGCGGGCCACGGCTGTGCTGTAACTGTTGCTGAACTGGACCCCGTGCAGGCGCAGTTCGAGGTTCTCGACCCTGCCGGTGCCTCCGCCGGGAAGGGCTGATTCATAGTGGTCGACGTGAGCGTCCAGCTCGTCGAGGTCGTTGGCCACGATCTGGGTCAGGAAGGGGAATCCCGTGATGGATACCGAGGTTGATTCACCGAACCCGGCCGAGGCGCGCAGTTGGTCCTCGGCCTGTCCTTCGGCGATGGAGACGGCGAGCCGGTCGGCGCCCGTCAGAATGGCCGCGAGGATCACGGCCACGATCAGAAGTCTTCGAAGAGTGCGCATGGGGACACCACAGCAAGGTCCGTACCAGGACGCCGTGATGAGCGTCACACTCATGGCAACAGTCGGGTCACGTTAGATGGGCAACGCGAAGAGGACACACGGCTGCGTCGTGGCCACATGGCCATCTCAGCCCCATTCTTCCGCGACACCGTCACCACTCTTCCGGCGGCTTCGTCGCGGGGGTTGCAATCTCGATATCGGAGACGTCGAGGTCGACCTCGCAGCTCTCCGGCAGCTTGTCGCTGGAGGTCGCACACTCTGACGGATCGCCAGCGGGCAAGCCCTTGTCCGGCTGGCGCTGCTCGGCCGAAGATGAGCTGTCGGTGGAGGGCTTGCTCTCGGGAGATGACGAGCACGCTGCCGAGCCCAGCATGGTGCACAGGATGAGAGCGGCAGAGGCCGCAACAGCACGAGTACGCATGAAAGTCCCCCCATATGGATGCGTGCGTAACCGACGCAACAGTCGCACAACTGCGCCCTTCACGTTTGGGTGGGAGGGGTGGTAAATGTGAAGAGGTGGAGGCGGTCGGGTCCTTAAGCCGCTGCTCGCGGAGCTTGCGCTGCAGCAACGCGACACGCGTCCCCGCGACCTCGGCCACGGCCACGGCCACGGCCACGGCGACCTGATCACCCTGGTCGAGCACGCGGAACGGGCCCGATATCCCGGCCAGTTGCGCCGTCGGCCGCCCTGGTGGTTCCCACTGCGCGGATCCGCCGCGTCCCGTCGGCACTGTCCTGACGGGCCGCTGCCTACGCACGCCAGCCAATCCGCCGTCGCGCACAGCCCGTTCTCAACCAGACGCTTCACGTCCAGGACGATGACGTCGACCAGCCCGGGCTGCGGGCCACCAGGCCCTCTGCTCAACAGCTTCGAAGATCTCTACAACACGCGCCGAGGCTGACGGCGACTCATTGTCCGCGCGTACCGCCAAGCGGCTACTGGTCAGACGGGATTAGTGAACGAGATCGGCTTGCCGGTGGCTTGGGCATAAGCAATTTCCTTGCTCGTGGACTCGCCGATGTACCCGCCAGGGTTGACGACCAGAACCCGGTCAGCCAGGTCGATCTTGCGTAGGTGGAGGGCATCCAGCACCGTCTTCTGCTGGTCGGTGATCAACTCGTCTGCTTCGCCCGGGGCGACAACGATGACCCCTGCGAAGGTCAGATCACGGTTCGCCGCACGCATCTCGTCCACGAACCGGGTAGAGCCGCAGATGCAGACAATTTCAGGTCGATCGGGCACGGCTCAGCCCTTCGCTCGAACGGAGCGCCGCCAGCAGCGAGCACCTTGGCATCACAAACAGTCGCACGGGCCGGCCTTTTACGTAACAACCCGTCACCTGCCCTGCGTAGGCTGAAGGTTAGTTGGTGGCACTGCCATCAGTGAGACCGGCAGGTCACACCGCTGCACCCCGGACCGCACCCGGTGCGGAATCCCGTTGACCACCTGCCGGTGATCATGCACCGTCCGCAGAGGTTGTTACCCGCAGGCAGCAACAGCTCCGGATGTCGCCGCTCTGCCATGGACGCGGGCAGACCACACGTCGAGTCCTACCGACACAATGCCCGAGGGCACACGTTCTCGTTCGAGCGTGCGGACGACCGCATTCGCAGCCCCCGACAGATTTGGGACATCGGGGTACCTGTTGTGCGGGCCATGTTGCGGAAATAGGCGATTTGAGAGACGACGGGAGATGCCATCGGGTGCTCGGATTCGCTCCTCATGGCCGGGTCCACCTGTGAAGGCCAGCGGTTATGCGGTCGCCGGGCTCCTTGTGTCACGTCCGTCAGACGATGACGGGGACGGTCTCGGAGCGCTTGGTGGACCAGTTGGTGACGATGGGCTTGTCGACGGTGGCGGTGTCGGGGAGCTTGATCTCGGCCGGGTGCGGGTCGTTGTCGGTGGTGGCGATGATGATGTTCTCGAACTCCACGCCGCCGTTCTCCTTGGTGGTCTTGGGGCTCACGCCGGTGTAGGCGACGGCGGAGCCGGAGAGCTTGATCGGGTCTTCGCCGCCCTGCCCGACGGGGGAGGCGACACCGTCGGCGCCGGAGCCGAAGGAGACGCTGGGCGTGTTGACATCCAGGTAGCAGGTGATGCCGGACTTCGCCTTGGCGGTGACGAGGTAGTAGCCGCCGGCCTGCGTCTCCGTGGTGACCGTGAATTCGAGGTCGTTGGTGCCGCAGGACTGGCCGTAGCCGCTCTTGTCGCCGGCCGTGGAGCCGGACTTGTCGTCGGAACCGCCGCTGCTGGAGCCGCCGTTGGAGGAGCCCTTGGTGGTGGAGGCGTCCGCGGAGGGCTTGTCGGCGGAGGAGCCTTCGCCGCCGGCGGAGGCGACGGCGGAGGGGCTCGCGGTGCTGTCGGCGTCGGTGTTGTCGTCGGGGCCGCAGGCAGTGGCGGTGGCAGCGAGGGCCGTCACGGCCGCTGCGGCCAGGGCGATACGGGCGGAACGGGCGGTGAGACGCGAACGCATCGTGATCTCCAGTGGCTTGTCGGTGGCGGAGCTTCTTCCTGACACCGACGACACTAGGGTCGAAACGATCTTCAAATGATCCTGTACATGTCCGGTTTCTGTTTCAGCGACCTCGGTTCCCGCAAACGGCGCTCACTCGCACGGCGGCGGGAGCCTGCCGGCACGAACCAGGTGGGCGCCGGGCGCTCCTGCGGACGGGGAACGTGCTTGCCCTCGCTGCCGTCGCGTACAGCGAAGCCGTTGAGCGCCCTGGCGCGCGAGCCGTCCACGGCACAGTCGTTCAGATCGCCTTCCCACGCCGCCTTCCGCGCCGACACCTGCCCAGTTCGCACGCGCGCTCTTCCGGACCTCGTCGAAGTGGATCGCTGAGGCAAGCCCAAGGGGCACGATCTTGCAGCCCTGGAAAGGGAGGTCGCTGGCAGCAGCTCCGAGTGAGTCGACGGACCAGTGGTGGGTGCCCATTCGCTCACTACGCGCCCGTCTCGCGCTCCGAGCAATCCTTGGCAAGGGGCTCGTCGTGGGTGATGACGATCGGCGCGTTCGCCTCCGCCCGTGCGCGGTCGGAAGCCGCCGCGACCTCCTCGTAAGACCATTCCCTGTACAGACGCTCTCCGTGGGCATCGGTGATGTCGATGACCAGGCCCGTCCACTCCTTGGCGGGCTGTTCGGGGACGAGTCCCAGTTCGTATCTCGCGTCCCGGAGGAGGGATTCGGTGACGTGTACGCCGGTGAGCCTCTCGGTCAGAGCAAGGACCGCCGCCTTCCTGTCGACGGCCGGGGCGCTCTCGTCGTGCTCTCCCTCGGCAGTCAGCTGGAAGCCGACTTCCCGCAACAGGGGGACCAGTTCATCGGGGCTGTTGCCGTCGCGCGCCGAGGGACCCTCGAACGTCGTACGGAGCTCACCGTCCTCGAACCAGTGGAAGAGATGGATGGGCTTGCCGCCGTTGCTCGAGTGCGCCACGACCCGGCCGCCCTTCGACAGAGCCTCCGCGCACGCGCCCTCGATCCCCAGGCCACCGTCGAAGCCGAGGACAACTGTCCAATCGCCTCTCTCGCCCGGAGTACTGAAGGCGCCCGCGACGTAGGACTCGTCCCAGTCGTCATCCGCCTCTGCACGGTGAGCGTCATCCGCCTCGATCAGCCCGGCCGTGCCCTCCCCCGTGCCGCGCGGCTCCGCCTCCATCGCACGCAGCACCTCCTGCGGGCTCCGCCCCCGAATCAGTGTCAAGGTGTATCCGCTTTCCAACATGTGGTCGAAGAGCGGCGAGGTGCGGATCCAGGCGTAATCGTGCACGGTCACCAAGTTCATACGGCACAGTGTTCCTGACGCCTCTGACAATGCCCGAAAGCCCGAATCTCGCAACTGCGGCTCGGACTTGGTCTGCGCCCGGTCCGTGTCAGCGGTCTGCTCGTGTGACGAGCTCCTAGTAGCGCTTCGTTAGGTTCTGGACCTGCGGGTTGTGCCGACCCGGCACCGCAGCATGTCCTGCATGGGGGGGGCGAAGATCCCCGCTGGAAGCGGATGATGGCGGGGGCCCCGGCCGGCGTTCGGCGGAGCGTACGTCTCAGATCAGGCTCTGACAGCCCTGCGTACGAAAGCCTGGGAAGTACAGGGCCGGCTCAGTCGATGACCTTGATCACCGTCGCCGGTACCCCCGCGACGACGCTCCGGGCAGGAACGTCGCGGGTCACGACGGCACCGGCAGCGACCACAGCGTCAGCACCGATGGTCACTCCCTGCAGAATCACAGCGGACGCCCCGACCCAGACGTTGCGTTCGATCCGGATCGGGGCCGACGTGATCCCGGTGCGCCGCCGAGCCGGATCCAGCGGGTGCCCCGAGGTGATCAGGCTGACGTTCGGGCCGAGCATCACCTCGTCATCGATATCGATGCCACCGACGTCGTTGAAGCGGCAGCACTGGTTCACGAAGACGTTGCGACCCACCCGGATATTCACACCGTGGTCGGTATAGACGGGCGGGATGAGATGGAAGGTCTCGTCCACCGCCTGCCCGGTGAGCTCGCTCCACCGCTCATGGATCTCTCCCTGCTGGACGTAGGCGAGCCTGTTGATCTGTTCGGCCATTGCGATCGCCCGCCGCACCTTCTGTGCAAAGTCCATGTCGTCCCTTCAGCAACAACCCTCGTGTGATTGCTGCGAGTGAAACAACGCCGCGCTGTCCCGGGCAAACAACCTCCCGGCACACCGGTCACAACCACTGGTTGTGTCGCCACGATCCGGCCATGGATGTCGAAGCGTCGGGACGTTCGCGGCGACAGCAGGCGGCGGGCGGATCGCGGCCCTCGACTCACACGTCAGAATTGCCGTGTGCCACAGTGCTTCGCGCCTGCGTGAAGGGCGATCGACGCTGGAAAAGACGCGGGAAGCAGATGCGAACCGACCCGGCCCTGCGGCGAATCACAGCTCAGCCATACGCCCGAGGCCCAGCCCCTCTTGCGGCCGACAGACGTGCAGGAGGCGGCCGCCGACCATCGCGCTCCGCCGGCTGAGCAGGGGCGGCCGCCTCTCCCCCGATACGGCGGCGAGTGCGCGCTGTGGCGAGACGGCGGCCGGGCGCGTCGAGGCCCTGTCGGCTTCGGTGCCGTACGGGGGACAGGGTCAGTACAGGGTGGGCTGGGCGGTCCAGGAGGTGAGGCCGCCGTCGACAGGCAGGGTCACACCGCTGATGAAGCCGGCGTCGTCGGAGGCGAGGAACAGGATCGCGCCGGCGATCTCGTCCGACTCACCGACCCGGCCGAGCGGGATGCGCTCCGCGTAAGCCGCGCGGACCTGCGGGTTCTCGTCGAGGATGGGACGCAGAGCCGGCGTGGCGACCGGGCCGGGGGCGACGGCGTTGACTCGTACACCCTGGTGGCCGTAGTCGACGGCCATGCTCCTGGTGAGGTTGATGACCGCGCCCTTAGCCGCGTTGTACGCGGCCATCCCGAAGTCTCCGCCCATGCCGGAGATCGACGCGGTGCTCACGATGGAGCCCTTGGAGGCGATCAGGTGCGGCAGCGCGGCACGGGCGACGTGGAACACGCCGTCCAGGTCGACGCCGAGGACGAACCGCCACGACGCGTCGTCGACGTCAGCGACGGCTCCGCCCGCGCCGACGCCCGCATTCGCGACGAGGATGTCCAGGTGGCCGTATGTGTCGGCCACTTCGTCGATGGTCGCGGTCACCGCGCTCGGGTCGGTGACGTCCAGGACTCGGGTGTCGAGCCGGGCGCCGGCGTCCGGGTGTTCCGTGACGAACCGGTCGATCGCGGGCTGCGCGACGTCGACGGCGACGACGGTGGCCCCCTCGGCCAGCAGGCGGGAGGTCACCGCGGCGCCGATGCCGGAGACCCCTCCGGTGACGAACGCGACCTTGCCGTCGAATCGGCCTTGGTAAAGGGACATCTCAGGTTCCTCTCGAGCACTCTTCGCTGATGTCTGCCGCACCGCACGGTTCGGCAGCAACGAGGGCGCGCGAAGAGCAGCGCCGGGAAGCGTGTCGGACCGCCTGCGTGCACGGACCGCTCTCCACCCTACGCCACTATCTGACAGGTGTCAGATAGTGGCGGTCAGGTGCGGAACCAGAACTCGGGTGAAGCGGCCAGGATGAGTCGCACACCGCGCTCGACATCCAGCGGCTCCTCGACCAGCCACGCCTCGATGGCCCCGACCGTGCCGGCCGCCGCGTAAGCCGCCACGACGCCGATCGCGCTCAGGTCCGCAGCCTCGATGCCCGCGGGAAGGTTCTCCGGGTGCCTGGCCAAGTGATCACGCAGGTAGTCGCGGATCACTTTCTCGAGGTTCGCGCGCAGCGGCGCCAGCAGCTGCGGATCCAGCGCGTTCCGGTACACCGCGGCGCGACCCGCGACGTGCGCGAGCAGGGCGTGCTCACCCGCGCGGAAATCAGCGAGGCCGGACATGTCTCCGTATCCGCCGACCACCTCCGCAATCTCCTCCCCCAGCGCCGAGGCGAGCAGATCGACCGGGGACCCCGCATGCCGATAAAAGGTGTCCCGCGTGACACCGGCGGTGCGGCACACTTCAGCGACGGAGAGCTTCTGGGATGGCTGCTCGGCGGCCATCTGCAGCACCGCCGCACGCAGGAGTCGTTGGGAGCGTAGGTAGCGACTGTCCACCTGGGCAGCATAGGTGTCAGGACCACAATCAAGGCACATGACTTTGCAGGTGGAAACGGACAGCGCTGGGGTCGTCCGAGCTGGCCTAGAAGGTGCTCCGCGACGGTTCCCAGACCGAGCAGTCGTGTGCGAAGAGCACGCGCCGCGGATCGAAGTCGGCAAGTCGCTCCAGCCAGTGCGGGTGGGCGGGAAGCGGCTGCTCCACGCCGTGAAGTGCCGCTTGGCGGGCCAGTTGGTCGGACGCGAAGTGGGAGGCGAAGTCGTGGGCCTGGCCGGCGAGGACTACCGCGCCGTCGGGCTGTCGGAGGACCAGCGACTGATGTCCTTTGGTGTGGCCCGGCGTCGGAATGATCCAGACACCCGGCCAGACCTCCACCTCACCGGCGAGTTCTTCGTAGGACGCGGCAGGGAAATCGATCAGCTCGACGAAGGTGTAGTCGCCGTTGCGGGCGGTGGCCAACTCGACGTCCTGGACCAGAATGGGCTTGCCGCCCAGGAGAGGGTTTCCGCCGCAGTGGTCGAAGTGGAGGTGGCAGTTCGCGACGAGGGAGATGTCGTCAGGACCGACTCCGGCCGCGGCCAGGGCCTCCTGCAAGGCCCGGCGTCGGGGACGGTAATGGGCCTCGGTCTCGGGATCGGCCTTGCCGATGCCGGAGTCGAAGAGGATCAGGCCGCGCTCGTGTTGCACCAAGTAGGCGAGCACAGGTTCGACCCGCGGCTGCGGGCCGCCGGTTTCCAACGCGGGCCGGATGAAATATCCCAGATCGAGCCGACGCACCGGCATGTTCTTCTGCATGCGGCCAGCCTCGCAGGTGTGGGTGTCCCGGTCGGCCGATCTGCCCAGAGCAGAGCCACGGCCGACCTCATCGGCCGCGGGGCGTGCGATTCACGCGCGGGGTTCAGCCTGCCGCGGAGCCTTGGCCGCGGCGCGGGCCTGCGTGAAGGCGAGGCGATGTCATTCGGCGCCGACCTGGATCAAGTTGCCGCAGAAGGTCAGCCGGTCGATCAGGGCCGCGCAGAGCCTCGGGTCGGCCTCGTGGGGGCCGGCGCACAGGTCCAACGCGGCCAGCTCGTCGAGCGGCCGGAGAAACTGACGGCATGACCGAATCGCGCATCGACGAAGAAATCGCCGAGCATCCCCGTTTCGCCCGCTACCTCCATGCTCTGGAGCAGGTCGTCGACACGGACGAGGCTGATCTGGTGGCAGCCGTGCTGCGCGATCAGGACGCCACGATGGCGGACAGCGCGGTCGGCCGTCACCTGGATCGCCGCGCCACTCAACTGCTCACCGGCCCGGCGTTCGTCACGTGGGCTCGGACCATGGCCGCACCGATCGGCGAGCGCGACTACCTCAGCCGCCGGCTGCGGGAGTGGAGGCTGCTCAGATCGATCGCATTGGGTGAAGCCTGGACAGCCGAGGAACTCATCGGGGCGACCGACTGGTGCCAGCGCACAGCCACGAACACACCGCTCATCAGCACACCCGCTGCGGTGCGGCTACTCGCCGACCACGGGCGAACCCGCCGTATCCGCAACGCGGCACGCCTCCGCCTACGACAGCTGGAGCAGTGAGACCAACTCAGTCACCTGCCGGCAGAGTCCGCGGACCGCAGGCCGCCGCGTGGCTCCGCGGTTCTGCTGCATCGGGCAAGCTCTGAGGTCATCGGGGATCCGTGCGGGCGTCATAGGCGGCGCGGGCATCGTCGATCCGGGTGAGGTGCGCGACGCTCCATTCGAGCAGGGGCGCGGTGGCCTTGCGCAGGGTGATGCCCATCTCGGTGAGCTCATAGCTGACATGTGGCGGCATCACGCCGTGGACGGTGCGCGTCAGGATTCCGTCGCGCTCCAGGCTGCGCAGTGTCACGGTGAGCATGCGCTGGCTGATGCCGTCGACGGCCCTCTTGAGCTCGGTGAAACGGCGCGGTCCGTCCTTGAGATTGCGCACGACCAGCAGCGACCACTTGTCTCCGACGATGTCGAGCACCACCCGAGTCCGGCACGCATCGCCGGGCCATGCCGCCGACTGAGGATCGCCCTGTAGCGCGTCCATGGTTACCTCCAGAGAACCGGGTCACCGAAAAGTGCCTTATTGCCTGCTGCGCGTCGTGTGCACCAGCATGCTCTTGGTACTCAAACAGTACCGAGGCACGAAAGGTAACCGCCAGAGCCGCGAACCAGCGGTATGCGCGTGACCGTGTCTTTCTGCTCCTTCGAAGGAAGATCGATGTCCACATTTCTGTTGGTGCACGGCGCTTGGCACAACGGACGGTGCTGGGAGCGGGTGGTACCGCTGCTGGAGGCCGCCGGGCACCGGGTGTTCGCGCCGTCCCTGACAGGCTTTGGCGACAAGGCACATCTGCTCGGTCCGGAGGTGGGTCTCGATACGCACGTCGACGACGTGGTCGGGCTGATCGCCGAGGAGAACCTCAGCGACGTCGTGCTCGTCGGCCACAGCTACGCAGGGCTGGTGATCTCCTCCGCGGCCAACCGGATTCCGGAACGCATCGCGCACCTGGTCTACCTCGACGCGATGGTCCCGGAGGACGGCGAGTCCGCAGTCGACGTCATCCCCGTGACACGGCAACTGATCGAGCTCGCAGAGAACTCCGAGAGCGGCTGGCGCGTGCCGCCGATGCCCGAACAGCCCGCTCCCCTCGGCCTGTTCGGCGTCACCGACCCGGACGACGTCGCCTGGCTGCGCACGATGCTCTCGGACCAGCCGGTGCGCTGTCTGCAGCAGCCGGTGCGACTGGACAACCCAGCCGTTGACGCGATCCCGCGCACGCACATTCACAATGTCGGCGCCATGCCGGCGGGCGTCACCCATCGCCCCGTCCCCTCGATCCAGCCCAACGGCAGTGCCGCCCAGGTCTGGGAGCTCCCGACCGGTCACGACTGCATGATCACCATGCCGAGCGAACTCAGCGAACTGCTCCTCAAACTCTCCTAGTCAGGGGCTGTCGCCCATGTGTCACGCCCGCATCAGGAGCGAGGCATGGGTGACAACTGCCTGGTAGGACTCGGCGGTCTTGTCGTAGCGGGTCCCGGTGCCGGGCCAGGCGGGGTTGGCCGTAGCGCTGTCGAGCGGCTCAAGGAACTGCTCGACTCCTACAGTGACGGCATGCCCCCGGGCGGGTCTGGGGCGTGGAGACCGAAGGCGCGCGAGCCCTGTCGGCGGCCCTTGCCTCTGGAGCACAAGGTCGGACTCCGGTGACGGCCATGTCCCTCGGAACCTTGGGCGGCGTCACGGACCGTACCGGGTCAGGCGTCGGCGATGCCGTTGCCGCTCAGCTTGGCGACGGTGTCCTCGGAGCGTGCCAGGGACCGGGCACCGGCGCGGAATTGGTCGAGCTTGTCGACGATGGTCCGGCCGACGGGGAGGTGTCCCCAGATGCTGATGCCCTGGTGGATGGTGGGCTCCCAGATGCTCTCGTCGATGACGATCGGGTTCCAGCCGACTTCCCATTCGAAGCCTGAGGGGGTACGGGCGTAGTAGGACAGTTCCTTGTCGTTGGTGTGCTGCCCGACGGACAGGGCCATGTCGAAGCCGAGTTCGTGCACGCGCTGGTAGCTCTGGGCGACGTCGTCGAGGGTGGCGGCCTGGATGTTGAGGTGCTGCACCCGGGTACGGACCGGGTCGACGGGCAGGCCGCGGGTGGCGGCCACCGCGATGGAATGGTGCCGCTCGTTGACGCGCAGGAAGCGGATCTTGAGCTTGACGCCGCTGATGGTCTCGTCGATGTAGTCGGTCAGCCGGGCATCGAAGACGGTGTTGAAGTAGCCGCGGATCCTTGTCGGCTTCGTTGAGGTCAGCGCGACATGCCCCATACCGGAGTCGCCCGTGACGAAGCCCGAGGCGAGCATGCGCAGCGGCTCGGCCGCTCGAAGCGCATTGGTGTAGATCTCCTGGGCGATGCCCTTGGGGCCGGGGAAGCGCAGCAGGCGCTCCACGCCGCGCAGAGCCGCTTCCTCGTCGGAGCCTTGTGTCACGGGTACGCCGTGAGCGCGGATGCGGGCTTCGATCTGTTCGAAGGAGGTGTGGTCGTCGATGTGCCAGCCGAGGGCGACCACGTCCTCGGCGGGGCCCTTGCGCAGCAGGAAGCGGCATTCCTGGTCGTCGAGGCGGAATCGCATCAGGTCGGATGCGAGAGCGTCGTGGTGCATGCCGATGGCGTCGGTGCCAAAGCGCTGCCAGTCGGCGAAGTGGTTGGTCTCGATGACGATGTAGCCGAGGTGGACGGCGCCGAAGACGGACGGGGCACTGGTCCGGGTGCTCATCGGTGACCTGCCAGGAAGTCGGCGCAGAGACGGTTGAACAGTTCGGCGCGTTCGAACTGGACCCAGTGGCCGGTGTTGGCGACCACGTAGAGGTCGCAGTCGGGCAGACGCTCGGCGAGCAGGTGGCCGCCCGAGGGCCGGTTGACCTTGTCCCGGGCGCCCCACAGCACGAGGGTGGGTACCGGCAGCCGGCGCAGGCGCCGGTCCCGGGTGAAGTCCATCTTGACCAGCGTGCGCAGCGCGTTCGGGCCGGACGGGCGGCGCAGCGGCGGTGCGGCGATCACGTCGGGGTCGATGCTGGCCCGGTAGCGCTCGTCGATGGCGGCGTCCGGCACATCGGCCGCGTTGAAGACGAGGTAGTGGCGGATGAACTTCTCCAGCTTGAGCCGGGAAGGGCCGTCCCCGCTGTAGTAGTTGAGCAGGCTGTTCAGGCCGGGGGTGGGCAGGGCGCGGGTGGTGCCGATACCGCCGGGTCCCATCAGGACCATGCGGTCGACGCGGTCGGGGGTGTCCAGGGCCAGGCGCAGCGCGCAGGCTCCGCCGTAGGAGTTGCCGACCAGATGGGCTTTGTGGAGGCCGAGTTGGTCGAGCAGGCCGCGGATGCCGTCGGCGAGGAAGCCGAAGGGGTCGGTGCCGTCGATGCCCTTGGTGCTGCGGCCGTAGCCGGGCAGATCGGGAACGATGACGCGGTGGTTCTCGGCCAGGGCCGCGATGTTGCGCGTGTAGTTGGAGACACCGGAGGCGCCCGGGCCGCCGCCGTGCAACAGCAGCACGGGCGGGCCCTCTCCGGTTTCCGCGGCGAAGATCTTCCTTCCGCCGCCGATGTCGTACGTCGTCTCCTGCATCTTCGGCAGACCGGTGGTCGTGGTCATGGTGTCGGTGTCCTCACGAGATGGTGGACGCGGCCGGGCGGGCAGCGGTGCGGAGGGCGAAGTCCCGGGGCGGTGGCGAAAGCAGGCCTGTCGTGGCGGCCGCGTAGACGTAGGCGTCGGGCCGCAGCGCGAGGGTGGTGGCGCGGTGTTCGCCCATCCACGGCAGCAGCACGTTGTCGGTGTCGACGAGGGTGTCGCCGGCCGGTCGGCTGCCGGCTGGGGTGAGGGTCACCGACGGCACGTCGAGGCGGTCCCAGGCGGGTTGCGGCGTGGCCGTACGGGCGTGCAGCAGCAGCCACCGGCCGGCCAGTGCGTCGTCCAGGCGCACGCGGTTGCCGCCGGGATCGAGGACCCAGGGCTGGGGGATCTGACGGCCGGAGGCCTTGGCGTGCGGCGTGGCCTGCAGGCCTGCGTCGTAGTGGGCAACGGGGATCCACTGGGAGGCCTGCAGCCGGTTGGCGAAGCCGGGCACCCGGTCGAGTGCGCGCAGGGCGTGGTCGCGGATTCGCGTGAGTGCCGGACGGCGCTCGGTGATCATGCGTCCGACGAACACGGCCCGCTTGGTGACCTCCATGACGTGCGGTTTGCGCTCGGTCTCGTAGCTGTCGAGCACGCTGTCGGGCAGCTCTCCGCGGAGTACGGCTTCCAGCTTCCAGCAGAGGTTGGCCACGTCCCGGACGCCGGCGGCCATGCCCTGACCGATCCAGGGCGGCATGGCGTGCGCGGCATCGCCGGCGAGGAAGACCCGACCGACGCGGAAACGGGCGGCGAAGCGGACGTGGTGGCTGTAGACGGTGGCCCGCAGGACCTTGATGCTGTCGCGGCCGATCCCGTACCGGGAGATCAACTGGTACACGGCGTCCTCGGTGACCAGGTGCTTCTCGTCGTCGTCGGGCAGCAGCGGGAACTCGTAGCGGTGGTGCCCCAGCGGTGTGGGGCAGTCCACGGCCGGGCGGGCCGGGTCGCAGTGGAAGCGCAGTGTGTCGTGGCCGGGCCAGGGCTTGAGCATCTTGGTGTCGATGACGACCCAGCGGTCCTCGTAGGTGCGCCCCTCGTATCCGATGTTCAGCTGGGCGCGGGTGAGGCTGGAACCGCCGTCGGCGGCGATGACGTAGGACGCGCGCAGCCGCCGGACAGAGTCGTCGTGGGTGCCGGCCAGGGTCAGCTCGACTCCGGTGGAGTCCTGACGGACCCGCAGGCACTCGTGCTCGAGGAGGATTTCGACGTTCGGGTAACGGTCGACGCCTTCTCGCAGCACCTGTTCCAGGGCCGGCTGGTAGATGAACATCTGGGGCGGGTGACCGTGCCCGCGCGGGGTCGGTCGGGCGCTGAGGAAGGGTCGTCCGGCCGCGTCCACGAAGTCGACGGGCCGCTCGGTCAGCATGTCCTGCTTCAGCCGTTCGGCCAGGCCGATGCGCTGCCAGATGCGCACCACCTCCTCGTCGGTGGAGATGGCCCGGGCGCGCGTGAAGATCTCGGCGTCCCGTTCCACGACAACGACTCGCAGGCCCGTCGCGCCCAGCAGATTCGCCGCGGTCACACCCGTGGGGCCATAGCCGATCACCGCCACGTCGTAGGCGGTGTCTTCGGCCTCTGCACCGGCCCGGGTCTCACTCATCGGGCCCCCTCGCTGTCGATCACGTCGCAGAATCCTTAATGTAGTGGTCACTCTAATTGGAGTGAATGCTACGGTAGGCTTGCTGTCGAAGACGGTCAAGCGCCGAGCACACACCAGGAAGGGCACCCGTCATGGCCCCGCAGACACCCCGCAAGAAGCGCGCCAACGGAGTGGAATCGCGGCAGCGCATCCTCGACGCCACCGTGGAGATCGCGGGCGAGCGGGGGTACGAGGGCACGTCGATCGCGGCGGTCAGCACCAAGTGCGGACTGCCTGCCAGCTCGATCTACTGGCACTTCAAGGACAAGGACGACCTCATCGCCGCGGTCATCGAGCGCAGCTTCGAAACGTGGCTCGCCGCCGTCGAGCTGCCGGGCGAAGAGACCGGCACCCCGCTGGAGCGGCTCACCGGCATGGCAGCGAGCGTGGCGAAGTCACTGGTCGATGCCCCCGACTTCCTCCGGCTCGGGCTGATGCTCGCCCTGGAACGGCGCCCCACCGAGCCTCGGGGCCGGGCGGTGTTCCTCCAGGTCCGGGACATCGCAGGCGCAAAGATCGTCGAAATGGCCAGGACGCTCGTCCCCACCCTCGACGAGGAGTCCGTCCGCCTGCTCACGGCCTACGCCATCGCCGGTGCCGATGGACTGTTCGTCCAGCGGGAGATCCACGGGGACGCCGTCGACTTGGTCGCGATGTTCGAACTGCACGCTGAACTGGTCTACGCCGCGGCGGTGCGGATGGCAGCGAAAGGCGAGGAATGAACACGGTCAGCCGACGGTCGCGGGGGCCACGCCCGATTGCGGCCTGATGCGGCGCACTGCACGACACCGCCCGCGCCGCTTCCCGTTCCCGGACCACGGCCCGGCCTCGATCTGTCCGAGGCCGGGCCGCAGCGCAGGCAGTTGCAGCCCACGGTGGCCCCTCTCTCCTCTTCCGGTCCCTCCCGCAAACCCCTCCGTCGCCGCCACGCCGGACTTCGTCAAAGGCTCCGCGCACAGACGCCCCTGCCTCGTCATGCGGACCGGCGGAACGCGGTCGACGGCCGGGACGGCACTTCCCCTTGCACTGCAGACAGCACGAAAGGCCACTTCATGCCTCTCTCTGCACAGCGCATCGACGTCCACCAGCACGCGGTGCCCGACTTCTACCGCGACGAACTCGCCGCGGCCGGCATCGCCGCCGCCGGCGGGCGAGCCCTGCCCGACTGGAACCCCAAGTCCGCCCTGAACCTGATGGACCAGCTGGAGATCGCGACATCGATCCTCTCCGTGTCCACACCGGGCACCGGTTTCCTCACCACCTCAAGCGAAGCGGTCGCCCTGGCCCGACGGCTCAACTCCTATTGCGCCGCTCTGACCGTCGATCACCCCGGCCGTTTCGGCTTCTTCGCCACCCTGCCCATGCCCGACGCCGACGCCTCCTCCGCCGAGGCCACACGTGCGCTGGACGACCTGGGCGCTGACGGTGTCACCCTGCTCGCCAACAACCAAGGCACCTACCTGGGCGCCGAAGGGCAGGACGCGCTGTGGCACACCCTCAACGACCGCAACGCAGTGGTCTTCGTCCACCCAGCGGATCTCCCGGCATCCACGGTCGACGGCATCCCCGCCTTCGCCGCCGACTTTCTCCTGGACACGACCCGCGCCGCCTATCTCCTGGTCCGCAACGGCATCCTGCGGCGTTACCCCAACATCCGATTCATCCTCAGCCACGCCGGCGGCTTCGTGCCCTACTCCTCGCACCGCATGGCCATCAGCATCGCCAACGACACGGCGCGCAGCCCGCTCGACGTGCTCGACGACTTGCGTTCCTTCTACTTCGACACGGCTTTGTCCTCCAGTCCGGCATCCCTTCCCACTCTTCTGGCCTTCGCCCGTCCCGGACACATACTCTTCGGCAGCGACTGGCCCTTCGCCCCCACCGCAGCAGGGCAGTACTTCGTCAACGGCCTGGAGGGCAACGTCGACGTAGACACACTCAAGGCCGTCAACCGCTCCAACGCCGAAACGCTCTTCCCTCGCCTGGCCGCCACTCCCCCAGCACAACTCCCCACTCCTGCCGCCGCGGTGCGCCTGCGCCGCGCAGCCCAGCGCACCGCAGCGCGTCTGGTCTTCAAGCTCCTCCAGCCAGCTCCGGCAGGGCGAGGTTGAGGGCGGAGAAGGGGGCTGCGGCGAGGACCGGAGTGAGACACCTGAAGGCGAACACACCGTGCAAAGCCGTGATCAGCCGCACTCTGACGGGAGCCCGGCAGCTGCACTCGCCGGGCCACTGCCAGGGTCTGTCCGATGGGTCCTATGCGCTGATCTGGGCCGCGGCCCAGTGTTCGCTGCACGAACGGGGTCGCATGGCACGGAAAGCACTACGTGACCCTGGCTGAGCTATTGGTTCGCCTCGGCAGTTTCGGCCTCGGCCTGACGTGGTGGGACGTCAGGGCTGGCGACGCGCGCGTACTCAGCGAACTTCGCCGCCACTACCCGGGGGCCGAGGACCTCTGAACGGGCGCGTCACCACGGACGTGGTCACAGGCGGATCGCGGCAACGGTGACCGTCCCGGCCTGTCAGTACCGGCCGCTACTGTCTGCCGGATGGAACACACGATCCCCCGCGGCAACTGGCTCGACGACGACATCTTCCGTGCCTGCGTGAGAGAGGTGGCACCGCTGCGTCCGGGCTCATGGAGCTTGTCGGAGTTCGCGCACGCGACGTCCGCGCTGGGCTGGCAACTCCGGGAGCCGAGGGAGGTCGCGGGCCAGGTCTGGCACAGGTTCACTGCCCGGAAGGGTCCCTCGGCCGGTTACGGCACGCTGATCGCCGACGCCTCGGAACCCGAACAGGTGCGCAGGCTGGACATCCGGGTCGTCGACCTGCCCGACGAAGACGTGCTCGGCGCCGTGGACCGCGTCCGCGCCGCATGGTGGGTCATGGAGGAGGAGCTGGGCCCGCCTGCCCTGTGGGGCGGCTCCTCAGGCCCGTGGATGTTGTGGCGGCAACCCGACCCCGCCCTCCCCGCCCTTCAGGTACACGCGCATGACGGCGGCGAGATGAGCCTCGCGCTCCTGCCACCCGACGCGCACGCCGACACCTTCGGCCAGGCCCGTGCGCGAGGTCGCTGGCAGGCCACCGAGGCGTCCATACCTTCTTCCCAGGTGGTTGCGGACAGGTCCGGAACCACCTGGGAAGACGTGGAGAAGCGCCTATGCGAAGCGCTGCGATCCCTCATCCACGACGTCCCGTACTTTCCCGGCAGGTTCATCCTGCACCTGGGGGTGGCTCAGGATCCTCTGCGCTTTGTCCAGTGTTGGAGCCAGGACCTGACCCTCGTCATCGAGGCCACCGGATCCATGCGCCAGCCGAATCCGGCCGACACCGCCAGGCTCATCCGGAGCGGCTGGGAGAACTCCCGCTCGATGTGGCAACGCCGCTTCCCGTACGCCATGAAAGACCGCGCCCACGCCGCGACGGCCGCCAGCATGCTCGTCGATGAGTTGCGACAGTTCGGCACCGATCCGGCCGAGCTCTCCCACGACGGCACCATGAGCGGCCGCGGACACCGCCTCCACATCGACCTGCCGGACCTGGGCATCCCGCGCCTCCACCACCGCGCCGACATCTGAACCCCGTTGGGCAAGGTGCTCGTTGCCGAACCGGACGACAGCGGCGTGCCCCACTCTCACATCGCGGCTGACGGCGATGCCCCGAGCCGACTCTCCACCCCTAATCCGCCGTCACCGGCCTCTCTCGGAGAAGGCTGATTCATCGCCGGACCGTGCAGACGGCCACCGCCTCAGAAGCAGACAGGAATGAAATCGAGGAGCAACACCTCATCGAGTCAGGTCTGAGGGCAACAAAGAACCTCACCGCGCTACTTCCAGGGAATGATCTCGATGTCGTCCTCGGCCCGCACGGTCGCGGTTACGTTCCGGCGGCCGTTGGCGAACAACGCTGCGGTGAGAGTCTCCCGCGCCTTGCTCTTGGCCTCCCGATCGTCAGCGGTTTCCACGACGAGGTTGAACGTGACGTTCCCGGCGTCGTCGCGCCGCCAGGAGAGACTGCCTCTGGAACCTCGGGGGTCGTAGGGCGCGAGTGCGTCGTTCAGGTCGCTCAGTTCGGCTCCCGTGGGCTCCTTGGTGAAGTCGACGGGCACGCTGGCGAGGTAGTAGGTCATGCGGAGACCGTACGTCAGTCCGAGGCCAGTGGATGTGGGCGGAAACCTCCGCACCGGACGGCCGGCCATCGGTCTCACGAGGAGGCGGCCGACCTTGCCAGACCCAGACGGGCCAGGGCGCGGTCGTGGACGCGGCTCAGGAGCAGCAGGGCGCAGGTGGCGCCGATCAGGGCGCAGAACATGTCCCACTGGGTGTCCCACACGTCTCCCTGGGTGCCCAGGAACGCGTCGGCGGCGTCGCCTCCGGTGACCGCCGCGAGCCATTCCAGCATCTCGAAGACGGCGCTGAAGGCCAGGCAGGCGCAGATGGTGAGCGCGGGGAGCCAGCGGCTGTTGCGCAGCGGGGAGGTGCGGACGAGGAGTTCGCGAACCAGGACGGCCGGGACGAAGCCCTGCATGAAGTGGCCGAAGCGGTCGTAGGGGTTGCGGTTCCATCCGAGCCAGTCGCGCACCCAGTCCCCCGCGGGCACCTCCGCGTAGGTGTAGTGGCCGCCCACGATGAGGACCAGGGCGTGCGCAGCCAGCAGCCCGCACAGCAGTCCGCTCAACGGGAAACGGTGGCGCAGCAGGATCGCCAGCGGCAGTCCCGCCATCACCCACACCGTCTCCAGCAGCCAGGTCGTCGGATCGGCCGCACCGAACCACGACACGACGAGCGCCACGGTCACCGCGACGGCGAGGACAGCCGGCAGGCGGCGCCGGGGCAACAGGCTCACGGCCGGCGTCGGGGCGGGGGCGGGGTGGGTGGCGGTCATCGCCTGCTCCTCATGTTTCGGTGCGGGCCACCACTGTCGGGCTCAGCCGCGACCGCCCTCATGAGTACGGGTACTCAGACCACCGCGTCGCATCTCCCCGATCGGCATGAGTGATGGCCGCACCATGTGCGGGAGGCGGCGGAGAGGTCGATCGCCTGCGCGTACTCACCGATCTCCACGAGGACGGCCTGCTCGATGTCCGCTGCCGTGGCTGGCACCCCTAAAGCGGTCACGAGCAGATGCGAGGTTCCTGTCATGCCGCAAAATCTCGCGGCGGGGAACCGTGCTGCATGGCGATACTGGGCTGGTGAGCGACGCCTTGGCCGAGTACGAAGCCGATACTGAGCAGTTGATGCGAAGGGTCTACCTCGGCGTACGCGAGGGCAGCCTTGACCCACAGGACGTCGTCACCCTCGCATGTGAACTGCTCGACAGGTTCCATCACACCGATGCCGTCCTGGAGGTCGTCGAGCGGAACCCGGCCGAGGTGTCGCAGGCGGAGATGACCGCGTTGGCCCTGCGGATCCTGGCCGACGTGGGCTTCGATCCCGGCTTCGACCTCGCTCCCGAGCGTTTGGAGACGTTGCGTGCGGCTCTGGGGATCGTGGCCCGAGATCTGCCCACGCGTGGGATCAAGGGCAAACCGGAGATCGAGATCCTCGAGGACTGGTTCCCGGTGGGAGCCGGTGTCCGTCTTGCCGACGGCGAACGACTCACCTGGGGCGGCCCCATCCTGCCGCACATGTGCGACGACCCGGCCACAGCATTGACCGGCCTGGCCATCCTGATCCAGGAGAGCCTGCTCGAACGGACCTGGCAGGTGTGGCCGGAGTGCCCGCACCACGGCCTCGGTGCCCACGGATCGGAGCGGGAGAGTGAGGCTGTGTGGTGGTGCGCGGGCGATGGCGGACACATACTGGCGCCGGTCGGCGAACTCGCGCGCGCTCTCGGCCGCCATCGCCCCACGTAGAGCAGGCCGGAGTGCAGTTCGCTTGGGTGTAGCTCCTATCAAGGCAGAGCCATGCCGCGGGCCGCGGCGGCCCCGCCCCTGCACACGTACCTTTACGGCTTATGGAGCACCCGTTGAAGCACCCTGTCCGCCCGATCCTCATGCTCGCCGTCGGCGCCCTTCTGGCCGGGTGTGTGTCGACACAGGACGCGGCACGACGGCCGGCTCCTGACCGCGACAGGCTTTTCTGGCAGGCCGAGTTCGACGGATCCGCGGGGACCCGCCCCTCGGTGAAGTACTGGAACACCGAGACCGGCAACCGGGACGAGGAAGGATGGGGCAACAACGAGCTGCAGTACTACACCGACGACGCGGCCAACTCCGCGCTGGACGGCACCGGTCACCTGCTCATCACCGCGAAACGCGCCCCCGAAGAGGCGGAACTCCCCTGCTACCCGCAGAAAGTCTGCCCGTTCACCTCGGCGCGCCTGACCACCGCGCACAAGGTCTCGCTCCGCCACGGGCGCGTGGAGGTCCGGGCAGAACTGCCCACCGGACAGGGCCTGCTCCCGGCGATCTGGATGCTCGGCGACAACGGTGCGCAGTGGCCACGCCAGGGCGAGATCGACATCAGCGAAGTCGTCGGCGACGAACCCCGCACGGTGTACGGCACCGCGCACGGCCCGACCTACTACAACGAGAACGGCATCGGCGGCTCCACCTCGCTCCCCGCCGGCGCCGGCCGGGCCTTCCACACCTACGCCGTCGAGAAGGAGCCCCACCGCATCACCTGGTCCGTCGACGGAAAGCAGTACTTCACCCTGACCCCCGACAAGCTGCCCGCCACACGCGACTGGGTCTTCGAGCAGGACATGCACCTGCTGCTGAACGTCGCGGTCGGCGGCGACTGGCCGGGCCCACCCGACGACTCCACCCGCCTCCCCGCGACGATGACCATCGACTACGTACGCTTCTACGGCACCGGACACCACTGAACGCCACCGGAATCTGCCGCCGGACCACCTTCGAGGCGCTGTCCGTCCAGGGCATGGGCAGCATGCAGCCAGAGTGTCGTGTCGACGCGATGGGCGTGGGTCAGACGTTGCCGAGGTCGGAAGAGACCCAGTGCTCCGGGCGGAGCGTGATGATGACCGCTTCGCCGTGGTTCGCCTCGGCGAACTCGACGTAGCCGTCGACCTTCTCGGGCGGCAGATAGCGCGAGGCCATCTCCGTCAGATGCGCGCGGACGGCGGGGACCGTGGAGACCACCGGGCCCTCGACGGACACGTAGCGGACGGACGGTTCGACACGGTCGACCATGAGCGTGAACCGGCCCGCCTTCGCGATGAGTTCATGCTTGCGTGAGCCCTTGCCGGTGTGGATCCAGATGTCGCCGCCCGGCGCGTACTGGTACCAGATCGGCACGGTCAACGGCGCCCTTCCCTCCCCTGCGTCGACGGCCAGCGCCGCGATGTGCGGCTCGGCGAGGAATTGCTCACGCTCTTCGCGGGTGAGGGCCATGGAACTGCTCCTTCGAAGGTGAATGCCGCTGCGGTCACGACGCCAGGCGATTCGGTCCAGCATCTCGCACAGGGCTCCCATCGACGGTCTTATTGCGCCGTGTCCGAATCCCTGGCGCTGCCGTGCCGGTCCGACTCGCTGCGGGCAGAACCCGGAGCGAGTCGGCTGCCCTCGACGACCGCCTCCTTCATCACTGCGAAGTGACCTCAGTCAACGGCCCCAGGCCTGGCCTGATTGCCCACGTCGCTGCCGCCGCCCGAGCGCTTCATCAGTTGTTGCTCACCCGCTGAAAGATCTCGGAGAACTCGCCGTTCTCGATCAGTCCGGCAATCACCGCGGCCATGTTGTCGATGCCGGGCTCCCTGATGATCAGGCCGTCCGAGACCCAGAAGTACCGGCCCCCGAGGGCCTCGTCGGTCCCTGCCCAGAGTTTCATCAGGCGCTCGACTTCCGCGACAGTGAACACGGTCGCGGTCCAACAAGATCCATCCTTCAGAGACACGAAGACATCGACATTGCAGACCTCGTCCAAGTCCTCGCCGTCGCTGGGCAGGAACGACGCCTCGAAGCCCTCCATGCGGACCCGATACCAGGGCTCGTCCCACCCTCGCTCGATCGCTTCAGACGATGCGCTGTTGTTCATCGCGCGAGTGTCGCTGGTCGGGGTATCGATCTCAACCGAAATCCCTTGCCGCTGACCGCAGTCAGCGCTCGGGGCGTTCATCCATGCACAACCGGGCCGAGATCCCGGCCGCGTCGTTCGCGGGGATCTTCCAGCGGTGGGGGGTATCGGTGCCGTCGACATAGATGAGCGTGCCGCCCTTGTCTGTCGCGGCTATGTCGAAGACCGCCACGTCCTGGTGAAACACCTGAGACGTGAAGACCGATCCGCCTTCGCTGAATCCGATGGGGGCCAGTTTTGATGCAGCCTGACTGTTCCTCGCCTTGACGGTATGCCCGTTCGGCGCTTTCCACCTCAACCCGCCCTTGTCGGCCGTTGTCACCACGCGGCCCTCGCTCCGGTTCCTGGATGGCGCAGACGCCGGCCGCACGCTCACCGGAGACAAGCACCAGCGACCGGCGCCGCGTGCCGTTTCCTGTGGTGGCACTGGAGGTGACGAGTGTCGCCGGCCCACGGTGCGATGGCGTTGCAGCCCTCGGCAAGGGCCGCGTCAGAGCCGAGACGTCCCGGCACCCTGCAGTTCCTCGGCGCGAGCGCTGATCAGGCGTCGCACGATCGTGGAGGGGCGTGACGGCTGGCTGTCCGTGCGCTGGACCTGGCTGATCTCGACCGGCGCTGCGTCCATGAGGGGCAGCCACACCAAGTCCGCGATGGATTCGCGGGTGTTGAAGGCGGCGAGGAGTCCGACCCCGGCCCCTTGCGCGACCATGGTCTGAACCGAGCGGGCCGACATCGCCTCGACCCTCGCCTCGGCGTTCGGAAGGTGTTGGCGCAGTCGCTGGTGCAGAACGGTTCCGGGTCTCATGGTGACGACCGGCCACTTGCCGAGCTCGTCCCATGTGACCGCGCGCTGGTGGGCGAGTGGGTGGTCGAGACGGGTCTGGACGCCGAGTGGCGCGGTCATGAGCCGACGCCGCGTGAGCCCGCTTGGCGGGGGCCCGTCCGGGGTGGTGACCACGCCGAGGTCGAGATCGCCGCTGAGCACCGCTCGTTCGACGTCCGCGGACGGCCCTTCGTGCACGGAGAACCGCAAGCCCGGGTGGTCCGCGACGAGCCGGCCCACGACCGGAGCGACGATCGTCTCGACGGTCACCGATCCGCCGCCGATGGACACCCGCCCCTGGTAGGTCCCATTGGAGGCCAGGGCCGCCTCGCGCACCGCGTCCTCGGCCGCCACGAGCCGCGTGAACGGGCCGATCAGCGCCTCCCCCGCCGACGTCGCACGCACACCTCCCCGGCTCCGGGTCAGCAGGACGGCGTCGAGTTCCTCTTCCAGCATGGTGAGTTGCTGTCCGATGGTGGGCTGGCTTACGCCGCAGGCCGCCGCCGCCGAGCGCAGAGACCCTGTGCGGAGCGCGGCGAGAAAGTACCGGGCACGTTCGACTCGCATGGACAGACGTTATAGCCAATACCTTTCACCGGGTCCAGTGATCGGCATCTTCCCGCGGCGATGGGCGCGCGACATCGTGGCGCGGGTCACGAACGGATGTGACGTGCCGGTTGCCTGTGAAAGGAATTTTCGTGTCTGGGCCTCTCAACGGTGTGCGTGTTCTGGACATCTCGACCGTGCTCGCCGGTCCCCTCGCCTCCTCTCTGCTCGCCGAGTTCGGCGCCGAGGTCATCAAGGTCGAGCAGCCCGGAACCGGGGATCCCGCGCGCAGCTATCCACCGCTCGAGGACGGGGTGTCGGCCGGCTGGGCTGTCATCGGCCGCAACAAGTCGAGCGTGACGGTCGATCTGCACCACCCGGAGGCCGCGGCACTCGTCGGGCGGCTCGTCGCGACGGCTGATGTCGTGGTGACCAACTTCCGTCCGGCGACCCTGCGCCGGTTCGCCATCGACTTCGACGACCTCGTGGCCCATCGGCCCGATCTCGTCATGGTGCACGTGAGCGCGTACGGGCGCACCGGCCCGTACGCGGACCGTCCCGGATTCGCCCGTGTCGCCGAGGCCTTCGCGGGACTGACCCACCGCACGGGGTTCTCCGACGGCCCACCGGTGTTCGCGGGCTATCCGGTCGCCGACGGCGTCACAGGGATCTACGCCGCCTTCGCCGCGATGCTCGCCCTGCGTCAACGGGACCTGACCGGCGAGCCCCAGCTCGCCGACATCGGTCTGTACGAGCCGCTCCTGCGGATGATGGAGGACTTCATCGTCGACTACGGCGCGACCGGAACGGTCCGTGACCGCCAGGGCAACGAGAACCCTCACATCAGCCCCAACAACCTCTACCGTACGCGCGACGGTCGTTGGCTGGCGCTCCCCGCGTCGACCGAGCAGATGTGGCGCAGGCTCATCGCCGCCATGGACGCGCCTGATCTGGCGGCCTACGACTCGATGACCGCCCGGATCGAGCACCGCGCGGAGATCGAAGGCCGGGTGTCCGCCTTCGTCGCCTCCCACGACCTCCGCCCCCTGACCGAGCTGTTGGACGCGGCAGGCGTGGCCTGCGGACCGGTCAACACGGCCGCCGACATCTGCGCCGATCCTCATGTACGCGCCCGAGGTTCGGTGGTCGAGGTGACCGATGCGCACGACGGCCGCACCCGTCTGGTGCAGGGATCAGCCGGACGCTTCTCCGGGTTCGAGCAGACGATCGGCCCCAGCGCACCGCGTCTGGGCGAGCACACGCGCGCCGTCCTCAAGGATCTCGGCGTCACCGGGGAAACCATCGACGCCCTCGCCGACCGCGGCGTCATCTGAGCCAGGAAGGCACTCGCACATGTCCATGGCCGACGTCTCCATCGTCGTACTCGTCGCCCTCTTCCTCGCGACCCTGGTTCCGCGGTTCAACATCGGACTCGCGGCCCTTCCGGCCGCTTTCCTGGTCGGCCTCGCCGCGCACCGCAGCGCGGACGAGGTGACGGCGTTCTTCCCCAGCGACTTCTTCGTCCTGCTCGTCGGTATCACCGCGTTGTTCGCCGTCGCGCAGATCAACGGCACGCTCGACTGGCTGCTCGACGGCATGCTCCGCCTCGTGGGCGGACGAGCGCTGTTGGTGGCCCTGGTCCCGTTCCTGATCGGCGCCGTGCTGACGGCAGTCGGTACTCTCCCGGCCGCGGCCACCGCGATCGTCGCGCCGATCGCGCTCGGCATCGCCGCGCGGTACGGAATACCTCCGTTCATCGCAGCCATTCTCGGTATCACCGGCATCATCAGTGGTCTTCTCTCGCCGCTCGCCGTCTACGGCACCAGCGCGAACCGACTCGGCACGAAGCTGGGGCTTGAACTTCCCGGCTCCGCCCCGGTCGGCTTCTTCCTCGGTGGACTGCTGGCGGGCCTCGCCGTATCGACGGTGTGTCTCGTCGTCGCATTCCGCACCGGGGCCATGCCTCGAGGTCACCTCACGCCGGTCGAGACACCGGCGGCGACCGCATCCGCGCCTGTCGACGCGGGCCCGGCCGCCGAGCCGACGTCCGAGGAGCCCACCGGGCGGAAGCCCTCACCGGCCGCGGCCCGGCTCCTCACGCTTGCTTGCCTGCTGGCCGTGGTGGTGCTGTCGGTCGGCTTCGACATCAACATCGGCTACCTCGGGATCACCGCCGCGGTCGTGCAGCAGCTGGGCCTGCGACTCGAGCCGGCTGAGATCATTTCCCGGATCCCGTGGAACATCGTGCTGCTCATCGGGGGTCTGCTCACGTACGTAGGTCTGATGGAGGAGCTGGGCGCCTTCACTCGGATCAGCGAGCTGCTGCAGGTGGAGGGATCGCCGATGCTGAGCCTGCTCGTCCTGTGCTACATCGCAGGTGTCACGTCCTTCGCCGCGAGTTCCATCGCTGTCTTCGCCACCACGATGCCGCTGGTCCCTGCGGTGGTGGCCGACGGTGCTTCTCCCGTCGGCGCCGTCCTGGCGGTCGCCTTGGCTTCCGTCCTGGTCGACATCAACCCCCTGGGCATCACTGGCGGCCTGATCCTCGGCGCCGCCCGCGCCGAAGACCGCACCCGGCTCTTCCGCCAACTGCTGACCTGCGGCCTCGTGTCCGTGGTCGCAGGTCCCGCGCTGGCCTGCTTCGCCTTCGGGTGGTGGTGACAGCCGCACCGCAGGATGACGTCAGCCGCTCGGCGGTTCCGAGAAATCTGGGTAGGAGCTCGTCACACGATCAGGGTGAGGGCCCGTCTGCCTTGTCGGGGTGTCGTCCCTCGCTGTTACCGCTTCTTCGCACTCCTCGCCGTCTGCCGCCCTCCTCACGGAAACAGCCCCGCCCGCTCTCGACGGGGGATGCGAGAGCGGGCGGGGTGGCTTGGTGAGGCCGGCTCCACTGCCCCGGTTCTGCTTTTATACGGGGGCAACCGGCCTCCCGACAGACCGTAGCAATCACGAGGTATGACCGGTGTGAACATCGCCCGCCCGGACGCGGACTGACGACTCCCGACACAAAGGGGGCTCCGGCACTCCACATCTGAGCGCTGTGCGGTGAGCACTGTCCACGGGCACAGCAGAAGTCTTCGAGGCTGTAGAGCGGCTTCAGGCGGCCAGGGCTTCGCGTGCGGTGGACGGGCGGCGGCCGAGGAGTTCACCGAGGAGGGGGTCGGTACCCGAGAAGAAGCCGGCCTGCGCGGCCCGGTAGAAGCCCAGCAGGAAATGGCTCATGTGCTCGGGCTGTCCGGCGGCGCTCTGTGCTTCGATCCAGTCGCTCTCGTCCATCTGCTGGTAGCGGATGGTGCGTCCGGCGACTTCGGAGGCGATGTCGGCGACTTCGGCGAAGGTCGGCGCCTCGGGTGCGGTCAGGGTCACCGGGCCGTCGTGGGCGCCGGGAGAAGCGAGGATCAGTGCGGCCGCCTCGGCGGCGTCGCTGCGGGCGGTCCAGGACACCGGTCCGTCGCCGGGCACGGCGATGACGCCCGTCTCGCGCCATGGCCCGGCGAGCCACAGAAGGCTGTGGGCGTAGAAACCGTTGCGAAGTGACGTCCACGGCGTGCCGGAGGCGGCCAGGAACTGTTCGGTGGCGAAATGGTCCCTCCCCGGCGTGAACGGGTTGTCCGGTGCGGCGGCCTGGTGGCTGGTGTAGAGGATTCGCTTCGCGCCCGCCTCGACGGCGGCCTGGACAGCCGCGCGGTGCAAAGCGGTGGCATCCGCGGTCGGGTCGTTGGAGGAGACGAGCAGCAGCTGATCGGCGCCCGCGAATGCCTCGGGCAGGGAGTCCGGGGCTGCGTAGTCGCCGTACCTGACCTCGATTCCCTGCCGGGCGAAGCGCTCCGCCTTCGCCGTGTCGCGTGCCACGACCGCGATCTCGCTCGCGGGGAGGCGTTCGACGAGGTGGTCGACGGTTGCGCCGTTGAGGGCTCCGGTCGCACCGGTCACGATTATCATTGATTCGCTCCTGTCGTTATCGCTGGAATCATCGTCACGGTAACCCTAGATATCGGCGATAGCAAACAGCTGTTATCTTTGATTCATGGGTGATGCGGCACGAACCAGCCGGACGGACACACGGGCGGCGATCGTCGACGCCGCTGCTGCGCTGCTGCGCGAGAAGGGACCCGGAGCGGTGACCACCCGCGGCGTCGCCGAGCGCGCCGGCGTACAGGCCCCGACCATCTACCGCCTGTTCGGCGACAAGGACGGCCTGCTGGAGGCGGTGGCCGAGCACGTCATGGCGACGTTCGTCTCGGACAAGGCCGCGAGCGTCGCGACCGCCGCGGCGACCGACGTGGACCCGGTGGAAGACCTGCGCGCGAGCTGGCACAAGCAGATCGAGTTCGGCCTGGCCAACCCGGCGATCTTCCGACTGCTGAGCGACCCCGAACGCGTACGCGACTCCCCTGCCGCCCGCAAGGGAAAGCAGATCCTTGAGACACGCGTGCGCCGACTCGCGGCGGCCGGACGACTCCGGGTCCCCGAACCGCACGCCGTCGACCTCATCCAGGCGGCCGGCGTCGGAACCATTCAAACCCTGCTGGCAACCGCACCGGAGCACCGGGACCCTGCATTGGGAGAGGCGATGATGGACGCCGTCTTCAGCCGCATCCTGACCGACGCCCCCGCCCGGACACCCGACGGGCCCCTCACTTCGGCCGTCGCCCTCCGCGCCCACGCACCCCACCTGGACGTGCTCAGCGCGCCCGAACGCCTCCTGCTGGTCGAATGGCTCGACCGCATCGCAGATTCAGCGTGAACCTGCACCCCGGCCGCCCCGGACACGTCGTCCCGTAGGCGGGCACACCGTCCGCCCAGGAGCAGGACAGCACCGACCGCCGCTCGGATCGACCCGGCCTCACCGTGGTCACGTACCGTGGACCCTGCGAGATCGCACACACCACGGCACCAGATGCTCCCTCAACGGGCGGCAACGAACAGACGACACCGGGGAGTTCATCTCGTTCCTCTTCGAAGCACCGACGTAGTTCCCGCCGAAGCGAAGGAATCCCGCCGCGGGAGAGGTTCTCCCGGGCTCCCTTCTCTCCTTGGAGAAACGTTGTCCCACATACCCGTCAGCAACGTCGATCTCTACACCGCATCAGCGCGCACCGATCCCTACGACATCTATGCCGAACTCCGTGCGCTCGGGCCCGTGGTGCACCTGTCCCGCTACGACATGTACGCGTTACCCCGCTACGACGAGGTACGCACCGCGCTGATGGACTGGCGGACGTTCTCGTCGGCGCGCGGGGTGTTCGTGGACCCCGACGTGAACGCTCAGCTGGAGGGGATCACGCTGTGCAGCGATCCGCCCGAGCACACTGCGATGCGTTCGGTGCTGGGACGGCCACTGCGCCCGGACCGGATGCGCGAGGTGACACCGCGGATCGAGGCCGAGGCCGACCGGGTCGTCGAACGGGTCGTCGGGCAGGGCCGGTTCGAGGTGGTCACCGAACTCGCGGAGTATCTGCCCATGACCGTGGTGTCGGACCTGGTCGGCCTCCCCGGTCGCGGACGGGAGAAGATGCTGGAGTGGGCCGCGAGCATCTGGAACACCCAGGGCCCGGCCGACGACCGCGCGGCCGCGGCGGGACCCGCCGTCGAGGAATTCATGGCCTTCGCCATGAACGACGCCGTGCCCGGAAAGATCGACCCCGACGGCTGGGCCGCGCAGCTCTACGAGGCCGCCGACCGCGGCGAGATCCCGCGCGACAAATGCCCGGTGATGATGCTCGACTACGTCACTCCCAGCCTGGACACGACCATCCTCGCGATCGCCGGCGCGGTCGCGCTGTTCGCCCAGAACCCTGACCAGTGGGAGCTGTTGCGCGAGGATCGCTCGTTGATCCCGCACGCGATCAACGAGTCGCTGCGGCTGGAGACCCCGGTGCCCCAGTTCAGCCGGGTGCTCACCGACGATCACGAGATCGGCGGAGTCCCGCTGACCGCCGGCTCGCGGGTCGCGCTGCTCTACGCCTCAGCCAACCGCGACGAGCGCCACTACCAGCACCCAACCCGCTTCGACATCACCCGCCGCCCTTCCGACCACCTTGCCTTCGGGCGGGGCGAGCACGTGTGCGTGGGGATGCACCTCGCCCGCCTGGAGATGAGCGCGCTGCTGGAAAGGCTCGCCGACCGGGTCGCCCGCTTCGACATCGTCGACCACCGGCCGATGATCAACAACGGCTTGCGCGGTCTCGACCGCCTGGAAGTGACGGTCACCCCGGCGTCGTAACGCACGGACCGGCGGTGACGCGGCAGTCGCAGCGCGGGAACGGCCCTCTCTGCGCCGGGAGTTGGGTGATGGCCGGGTGTGGGGGCTTCGCCATGGATCCTGTCGGATGACCTGTGGGAGCGAATCGAGCCGTTGCTGCCTCGCGGGGAACGCCGCTTTCGGCACTCTGGACGGAAGCCGCTGCCGAACCGTCAGGTGCTGTGCCGCATCCCTTTTGCGCCGCACATCGGCTTACGGTCTGAACCCGGGCTCCACCAGGGCGGGGAGGCCGGACCCGGGCGAACTCATGGGACCGCATCACGATCAACTCAGCCGCCCACTCTCGCACTCAGCGGCTCGGATCAGATGTGTGCGAGGAATGCCACCGAGATCTCGATCAGGCCGGCGATGTCATCGTGGCCCGTGAAGGTGTGGCCTGCCCCTTCGACCGGGAGGAATGTCGAGCTCACGCCCGCTGCGACCAGCAGCTGGTGCAATGCCTCGCTCTGGCTGTGCGGAAGCTGCTCGTCGGCGGTGCCGTGAATGAGCAGGAAGGGCGGACCGGAGGGCGAGACATAAGTGACGGGGCTGGCCTGCGTGGCGAGCTCGGGCAACTCCGCGGGCGGCCCGCCGATGAGTTTCGCCATCGGTGTCTCGGGATTGTGCGGATCGAGGATCCTGAGGTCGGTAAGCGGATACCAGGCGACCACGGCGGAGATGCCGCCGTCGGTGAGCCCGGCCAGTGCCGCGAGGTGGCCGCCGGCTGACTCGCCCCACAGCCCTATGCGGTCGGCATCGAGGTCGAACTCCTCAGCGTGGGCTCGAAGATGGCTGAGTGCTGCTTTGACGTCGTCGAGCTGGGCAGGGAACGGCGCCTCCCCCGAAAACCTGTAGTCGATCGTGGCCACGGCGATGTCCGCCTTGATGAGCGCGTCGAAAACCGAGCCCGCAGGCACAGTATCGGGAAGGAATCTTCGGTCGCCGAAGAGGAAGGCACCTCCGTGGATCCACACCACCAGCGGAAACGGCCCCTCACCCGGCGGCACCCGAAGGTCGAGCAACAGGGGACGAAAGCCGGGGATCTCCGCGTAGCTCACGGTTGTGTAGTCGTTCATGGGCGCTGATCCTAGGAGCTCGTAACGCGATGTTGCAGAGACCGCCTCCCTGGTCTCAGTGGCCGCAGGAGACGAAGCCGGTGCCGGTGCCGGACGGGCTGCGCCTGCAGGCCATCTTGCGCCGAGCGGAAATCCTGGCCGCTAGGACTTCGGCGCGCGTGAACCGAACGCCGGCCCGAACACCACGAGCACCACCAGGTCCTCGGTCACTTCCGTGAACCGATGCTCTTCGCCCGCTGGCACGAAAATCACCGTTCCAGGACCGACCTCGTCCGCCCGTCCCGGCGACGTGATCTTGGCATGCCCGGCGGTAACAACATAGATCTCGTCCTCCGTGTGTGGGCTCTGCGCGTCATGCCCACCGGCGGGGATGCAGTACGTCCCCACCGACATGTCCGCTGTCCGCAGCTGCTCGAACCAGTCATTGCCCGCTTCTCCAGGGTGCACCCACACACCCGCACCCTTGATGATCTCCATGGCGGGAGCCTAGTCCTGCGGCCAGGGCCCAACACCCCTGATCCTGCTACGAGTTCTCCGTGGGTACCCGAAACGGGCAGTCGGTCACCGGCCGACGAGAGGGACACGCACGACCCGCGGGCGACGAACAGGTCTCGGCGCCGAACCGGCACACCGTGTGGCCGTCTTCGCGCATCTCAAAGGCTCCCGCGTGAACCTTGCCGACGACGATCGTGTCGGTGGGATCCCTCCGGGTTGCGCACGGAAGGGCTGGTGTCGACCAGCGGCAGGTGCTGGGTGACGTCGTTGCGGTTGCCGGCGGCGAGGATCACTCGTCGTCTTCGGGCAGGTGGAAGTAGACGGTCCCCGAGCTCCAGGGACCGTGCTCGGTCATCTCCGACTCGATCACCACGTCCTGGATCTCGGCGGGACCCAACGCCTCGATGGCATCCGCCAGTCGCCGCAAGAGGGCTGGAACGCTATCGCAGCCCGGGCCGGCGGGGGTTGGCCTCCGAGAACGAGCGCACCGCCCAATGCGTCGGAGTATCACTCACGGAGTGACCGTAAGACCTGGCATGGCCTGCTCAGCAGGGCCCCGCCCAGGCCGGACCATCCATGTCCCGGGGCAGACGAGACGGTGATCGAACGGACAAGCCCCAGACGGTCGACACTTCCTTCGCCTCAGGGGCGTTCACCGTCCTCGGCGTCCTCGGCCGGTGAGTGAGTCACGCCCCCGGCGCCCACCAGCCCCGTGCCCGGGGCGACCAAGGGATCGACGGCTGCGGGCACGACCGCCGGTGGCCCACAAACTGAGGTGCGTGGGGCAGTGCTATCCGTGCACACTCCCTGCATGGGCGCTGACATGGTCGTATCGCTTCAGCAGAAGGCGCTGCAGCATGTCGCGGCTTCATGTGGAGGAGAGCCGCTCGCTGGAGACCTCCGGGTGACGATGCACTTTCATCCCGATCGCCCCTCAGGGGATCGTCAGATCCTGGGCCGGATGACGGAAGACGGTGTCTATCGGTCGCAGTTCGTGACAGGAACGAGCAACGGTGGTCTCACCGCTCATCCTGATGGAGACCGGTGGCGTTGGGAGAGCCGCATCTTCGGTGGGGCGTACGACGAAGCGCCGGCTGACCAGCGCCCCGTGTACGGTGCGCTGAACTACCGCAGGGATCCGGTCGGTGGTGCACCGCGGTTCGGCTCCTCGTACTTCAGACTCAACGCCGAGGCCCTCGGACGCACTACGTTCTGTTATCCCGACAGTTCCACCGAGCCTTCCGACTTCGGCACAGCCCACCGCTGCTCACTGATCGAACTGGCCCAGGCGGGCGAATTGGACGCCCTGGACTGGCACATCGAGGCACAGATTCACGGCCCTGTCAGGTTCGGCTGCGACGTCGAGGCGCTGGTGCTGGACCCCAGCTATCGCGGAACAGAGACCGAATTCGCGGCCCGTCGCCTCCCCTGCCCCGTCGAGTGGCACCCAGGATTCCTGCTCAGCGTCGCTGAACTACGGCGGCACGCAAGCTACCGAGGCCAGCGATACGTCGACCTGGGTGCTGAGATCGCCGTCGACGGCCTGCTCAACCCCAAAGTCATCGGGGACGCCGCTCGCACCGGACGGTACGACCACCAGGACCTCAAGAAGGTCTGGCACTGCCTGGCACGCTTCGGAGTGCGCACCACCTGCTGACCGAGCGATTGGTACCTGGGTGGTGTTCGTTGAAGCGAGGCGCAGGCTGCCTGCGCCTCGTGGAACACGACGACGTCAGCGATCGTGCGGTCGCGGCTGTCGTCCCCGGTCTCTCGCACGCGATGCCCAGAGCTCTCGGCACTCACGCGCCGACAGAACCGCACCTACGCGGTTCCTCACGCTGCGACAGGTCAAGCCCCTTGGCCTGTGCGTACTCTTCAATCTCCTCGAGTGCCTGCTCGATGTCCGCCGCCGTGGCCGGCATCCCTGAAGCGGTGGCGAGGAGATGCGAGGTGCCATCGTCTCTGGCGGATGCCAGAAGGTCGTAGAGCCCGGCCACTGCAGTGAGCGCGGTTCTCCCCTCGATGGAGCCGTCCCAGCCATGGTGGACGGCAACGTACCCACGGTGGTCCTCAAACACGACGATCATCTGCCAGACCCTAGGAACCGATACAGGTGGGTTTGTGGATTGCCACACACAAGACGGGACATACCCACCCAATGGAGGGCACTCGGCGCGCGCCTGCACCTGCCACTCGACGGAGCCGAGCAGGACGCGGAGAGCATGCCCGTCGCGTGGGGTATGTGACTCGCCGACACACGACGCCGCGCCGACAAACGCACCCCACAGCGACGGATCGATCTCGATGCCCTCGGCACGAGGATGGGCGCGATCAGCAGGTGGCGGGCGGCTTCCGGCTGGGCCCATGAGCCAGTCCGAGGCGGGTGACCGGTGCGCGTCGCCGTAGGCCTGCTCGGCTTGGCGTCGCTCCTCATCCGCGATCCATCGGCCGATGCGCGCGAGGTCCGCTTCCTGGTTGGGTGGCCGCTGGAGCTTGTGCGGTCAGCGCAGCCGGAACCTCTCGGCCCAGGCTGCCGCATCGGCGGTCGTCGCATTGCCGCCGCAGATCACCAGGCCGAGCCTGGCTCCCTCACCGACGTGCCGCAGCACCCGGCGTGCTGCGGGCAGCAGACATCCGGCGGCGGGCTCGGCCCAGACCTTCGCATGGTCTGCCAGGTCGAGGGTGCCCTGAACCGCCTCGGCGTCCGTCACCGTCAGGACATCGGTGACCAGCGCGGAGACGTGCTCGTAGGTGAGCTGCGAGGCACTGGGCGCGCTCAATGTCGAGACGATCGAGGACAGTTCGACCGGCACCGGCCCTCCAGAGGCCAGGGCCGCCGACATGGCTCGCGCGCCTTCGGTCTCCACGCCCCAGACCCGTACGCCGGGACGACGCGCGTGCAGCGCGGCGGCGACACCGGAGATCAGCCCACCGCCGCCGATGCTGACGAGTACGTCGGTGAGCTCTCCGGCGTCCTCCGCGAACTCCAGGCCGACCGTGCCCTGGCCGGCGATGACGACGGGGTCGTCGAAGGGATGGACCAGGGTGAGCCCCTTGCTCCGGAGTTCGTCCACGAGGGCGAACGCGCCGTCCATCGTGTCTGCGAGGGTGACGCTCGCCCCGGCGGCCTCGGCGAGGTCCACGGCGCGGCCGGGGGCGGACCGTGGCATGACGACGGTCGCTTTGATGTCCAGCGCGCCGGCCATGACCGCGACCGCGATGCCGTGGTTGCCGCCGCTCACCGTGACGACGCCGGCGGCCCGTTCGGCCTCGCTGAGCGTGAGCAGCTTCGCCGTCGCGCCGCGTGCCTTGAAGGAGCCGGTGCGCTGCAGCAGTTCCAGTTTCGCGGTGACATGTGCGCCCAGGAGCTCGGACAGCCCGGGGCTCGGCACCGTCGGGGTCCGTATGACATGTCCTGCGATCCGCTCGGCCGCGGCTTCGACGTCCTCGACAGTGATCAGCACATGCGCCTCCAACGCGTCATCTCCTGGCTGGTTGCCGGGCGGCCTTGGCCGTTCCTAGTCATCGCCGCTGCTGGTGGAGTTGGAGCTCCGGCGTCGGTGTTTCTGGGAGTGACGCACCATTTCGCCCGCGGCGAGAGTGACGGTCGCTACGCCGCGGACCCAGCGGGGCCCACCGCGCTCCGCCCACACCACACATACGCACCCACCGATGGTGAGCACCAAGACGCCGAGCAGCAACAGGCCAATCATGTTCTTCCCCTCTGTGTTCAGTCGTACGGCCTTGCTGATCGTCTCAGGCCAGGATGGGCCGTCAAAGTACGTCCGGCGCGAGCGGCTCAGAGGGTGTGAGCGTCGGCGTAGGCCGGGAGCCGCCAGTCGCCGCCGCGGTCCTCCTTGGAGAACCGTGCGACCAGCTCGGGGATGCGGAAAAAGCAGGCGAGAGCGGTGGCGTTCTGGAAAGCGCTGATGGCGTGCTTGTTCAGGGGCATGCCCACGCGCAGCAGGCGGGGGTTGACCGCGGCCTGTATCTCGTTGACGAAGGGCCGCAGGACACGGTCGTAGTCGGCCAGGGCGGTGGGTAGGTTGTCGCCGTGCCGGTTGAGCTCGCTGGCCAGTACGTAGGCGCCGACGAGTCCGCCGGAGATGCCCATTCCGCTGTAGGGCGAGGCGCAGTGCGCGGCGTCGCCTGCCAGGACCACGCGGCCCTTGGACCAGGTGCCGGTGCGTACCTGGGCGATTTCCTGGGAGTAGAAGAACGGGCTGTCCGTCATGCCCTCGATGAAGCGGTCGGTCTGCCAGCCGGCGTCACGGAACCGGGCGGCCCAGAACTTCCGCTGTTCCTCGACGGGCGCGCGGTGGATCGCGGACGCCTCCGCCGACTCCTCGCGCATCGCGAAGTACACCTGCGTCTCGGTCGCGTTGTGGCTGCGCCGCATGATCTGGCGGCCGCCCGGGGCCATGTAGGTGTCGCGGATGTTGCTGTCGGAGGCGATGCGCGGCACGAACCAGTAGGCCATGTGGATGCCCACGCGCCAGTACGGGTCGAATCCCTCCGGCAGCAGCGCCCGACGGGTGCGCGAGCCCTGCCCGTCGGCGCCGATCAGCAGGTCGTACGCGCCGGAGGCCCCGTCCGAGAAGTGGACGGTGACGTGGTGATCGTCCTGGTCGAAGCCGTCGACGCTCTTGCCGAAGACGTACTCGGTGTCGTCCTTGGTCGCCTCGTGGAGGATGCGGACCAGGTCGCCGCGCATGATCTCGTACTCCGAGGTGAGGGTCTGGCGGCCCTTGCCGGAGGTGTTCGCCATGATCGTCGCCTTCGGCTTGCCGCGGGAGTCGACGAACGCGACGCCCGCCTCGTCCACCAGTCGACCGCGCACGGTGTCCAGCAGCCCCATGCGTTCGACTGCCTCGATGCCCTGCCCGCGCAGGTCGACCTGGGCTCCCGAGGAGCGCAGCGCCGGGAAGCGTTCGACGACCGTCACCTGGTGACCGCCGCGGGTCAGCCAGAAGGCCAGGGCCTGTCCGGTGATGCCGCCACCGGCTATCAGAATCCGCAGAGCGCGCTTCGTGCTCCTGTCCGTCATGACGACCGTCCCAAAATCTATCGGTGATTGATTCCTTTCCAGATTCTTCTATCACCGATAGAATGTCAACGTGACCAAGATGAACCGTGAGACCGTCGTCGCTGAGGCGCTGAATCTGCTCGACGAGGTGGGCCTGGACACCGTCAGCACGAGGCGGCTGGCAAAGCGGCTCGGGGTCGAGCAGCCGTCGCTCTACTACCACTTCCGGACCAAGAAGGACCTCCTGGCGGCCATGGCCGAGGCCGCCATGGCGCCTCACATCACCGCGCCCCTCCCGTCCCCCGAGGACAACTGGCGCGCCTGGTTCCTGGAGAACTCCCGCAGCTTCCGGCGCACGCTGCTGATGCGCCGCGACGGCGCCCGGCTGCACGCAGGAAGCACGCCGTCCGGCGACCTCGACCGGATCCGGAGCAAGATGGCCTTCCTGGTCACTTCCGGCGTGCCCGAGCGGGACGCGCAGATGGCGATGCTGGCCGCCGGCCGCTTCACCGTCGGCTGCGTGCTGGAGGAACAGGCGGACGCGGACTTGCCGGACGGCGAGGACTTGCCGGACGACATCCCCGTACTTGATCACGAGGAGGCGTTCGAGTCGGGCCTCGCACTCATCCTCGACGGTCTCGACCAGCGCACCGCGGCCTCCACACCTTCGCCGTCGGCCTGACCCGGGCCGCGAGTGCTGTGGCACGCAGCACGAACTCCCTGTCCCGGCCGCGTTCCCGTTCCCTCGTACCCCCGTCGACCTCCGCCAGGTCGAATCCGACGGCGCCGCGCCCTGACGTTCTGGTCCCGCAGAACGAGCAGCGCCGCGACGCGGAAGTCCCAGTCCTCGGAGACGAAATCGGACACGGCGAGCATCAGTACGTCGATGAACACCGCGGTGGCGCCCTTGGACAGATCCAGGTCCTGGCTACCGCCGGAGAGGACGTCGCTCCCCGACCTATGATGCGATTCCGGCCCTCCACCTGCTTGGAGAAGACGCGTGACGGATGCGAACACCGGCAAAGTGGTCGTGAACAGGGTGATGTCCCTCGACGGGTTCATCGCCGGTCCCGGTCACACGATGGACTGGATCTTCGAACACATGACGTCGGCGACGTTCCCGGAGGTCATGGCGGCCACGGGCGCCATGCTCATCGGCCGGGGCACGTACGAGGTCGGCAAGCGGATGTCCGGCGAGAACCCCGACTACGACGGCGGGACGCGGTTCGTCCTCACCCACCGCCCGCCCGACGAGCCGGACCCCGACGTCACCTTCCTCACCTGCGGCATCGAGGAAGCCGTGGCCACGGCACGCCGTGCCGCCGGCGGCAAGAGCCTGGAGATCCTGGGCGCCGATGTAGCCGCCCAGTGCCTGCGGCGCGGCCTCGTCGACGAGATCCTGGTGTACGTGCTGCCGGTGCTGCTCGGCGACGGTGTCCGCTTCGCACCGCCGGGCCTCGACCGGATCGACCTGCAGCCGACCGGCAACATCCAGTCGGGCGGGGTCACCATGCTGCGCTTCAGCGTCCGCAAGTAGGACGCGCGCCCAGCGGCAACGCCTTCAGCAGATCGTCCGTCTGCACGTGGTGTGCGTTGGCGAGGGTGTCCAACTGTGTCTTCGCACACCGACGTTGGACGTCCTCGCCCCGTACGCGCAGCAGAGGCCAGGGAACCGGTCACCTAATATCCCGTGTCATGGCGATGTTCGTGCACGTGACCTCAGCGGCGAACGCGCCGCGCATCCGGCGGTCCGGGATCCGGGCGGCCAGCCACGGACAGGGCAGCGCTCGGGGGGTCTACTGCTTCCCGGTCCTGCCGTCGTACACCCTCACCCACCAATGGCTTCGCGAGCTGGCCCGTTTCGGCAGCCGGGGCGGGCTCGTGGCAGTCCACGTACGACTGGACGACGCCCAGGACGTGCTGGTCGGACGCTATTCCGACCGGGCGCGGGATGCCCAGGCCACCGTTTCTGCGTCAGAGGCAGTGCGGCGCGTCTCGGGCCTGGCGGATCCTCGCGGGTGGGAGGTGTTCGTCCCCCGGGCGATCCGGCCGCGAGAAGTGCACCGGGTCCGCACCGCGCCGCAGGTGGCGGGCTGGCGGTACCTGCCGGACGCACACGGTGCGCGCCCCTGCACTTGTTTCGGGTGCCGCGTGCGTGGCGGATACGGGGCGCGGCGCCTGCGCGAGCGGCTGCCGCATCCGCTGGACGGACCGCCGCCACCCGTCAAGGTGCTGCTTGCCCGCGTCGCAGCCGGTGACCCTGGGGACCCGGCCGCGCTGCGGGAGGCACTGCACTGGTTCGGAATGCGTCCGCGCGGCCCGCTCGCCCAGTTGAGCCGCCTCGTCACCCACCCCGACCCCGAGGTGCGGGAGAGCCTGGTGTGGGCGGTCGCCGGTTGGTCCACCCCCGGGGTCGCCGAACTGCTCGACCGACTCGCCGACGACCCGCACCCACACGTCCGGGAGGCAGTCGAAGCAGCCCGCGATCCGCGCTGACCACCGCCCCCTTGAAACAGATCATCCAGGGCTGGGCGGGGACAACCACCGGTCTCGCGATGCCCCACAACCGCTTCGCCCGCTCGCGGAAGACTTCGAACCAGGGATCGTCTGCCCGGCTTCGCTCCGTGAGGGAACGACGAGTCGGGGTACTTGATCCACATGCAGACTCACAGCCTTGCAGTCGTCCTGGCCGCCTCAAAGGGGCCCGCACTGCTCCTCATCATCGTGGGCATCGTCGTCGTTCTGGGCCTGATCGCCATGTTCTTCACCGGCCGCCGCCGCGCCGCCCGCCGTCCGCCTCCGACCACTCCCCTCTCCGGGAGCGCCCCCGGCCACGTGCAAGACAAGGCGCAGCGCGGCACGGGCTGGCAGACGCCAGACGACGACCCTGAACAGGGCCACCCCCACCGCTGATCTTGAGACGCATCCGAAGTGACGGGCGGGGTGTGCAGGTGTTGGCTATGGGCACTGGTTAGCCGATGGCATGCCAGTGGGGGCCTGCGATCGTGGGGGCGGGCAGCCCTTGTCCTGTCGCAAGAGCAGCGGGTGCTCGCCCTCACTCCCCGGCTCGCATTCTTTTGTTGGCGCAGTGGCCGACGTCAGTTGTTGGCGCAGTGGCCAAAGTAAGTGCTTCGTTGCTGGTCGGGATGCCATGAGCTCCGCCTTTTGCAGCCAGTCGATGTACCCAGACGCCCTCATCGAGACGATCGAATCGGGCACCAGAAAGCCCATCGGCTAGGTTCTGTCCGCTCCATCAGCGGCGCTCAGCCGCACCCGGTGGCGCTGAAGGTCGACCTCTGCGACCTTTACCGCGACCTGCTGACCCTCATCTACAAGCTGATCCGGAGTCTCGGCCGGCTCGTCGGTCAGTTCAGAAACGTGGAGGAGTCCCACAACCTTGGGGGCGAGCTGCACGAACACACCAAAGGGAACGATCCTGACGATCGGCCCGGTGACGATTCGGCCGACCTGATCCGCAAAATGAATGAGCGGATCTTCCTGCAGAACCTTCAACGAGAGAATGACCTGACCTGAGCGTGTCTCGGCAATGATCACCTCAGCGGTGATCCGCTGGCCGACTTCGACCGCCTCGGAGGGATGGTCGATCCAGCCCCACGTCAGGTCCGGCACCCGGATGAATCCGGTGCACAGACCCTCCGGTTCACCATCGACGTGAACGAAAACCCCGAAGTTGTGAACCGCGGAGACCGTCCCGGCGACGACCTGCCCTCGTTCGAGCGCGAGGAGGAAGGAACGCAAGGCCGGAATCTCGCACGCCCTGGCGGAGAGATGAAGCTGCCCCCCGTGCCAACGCCCGATCTCCTCGGCGTCGAACTCCTGACCCACCTCGAACAGCTCGGACGGATGCTCCGTCCGACGCATCGACGCCTCCTGCCGAGGAATCCGACCGATCTCGACTTCCTCCCCTTCCGCATCCTCAACCCGCACCAGGACATCCGCTCCGTCGAACCCGATGACCTTCACCGTTCTCACGGCCCCCGGCCGGAGCTGGTTGATCAGAGACCGCATGCGAGGGTCAGGGGCTGGCTCGGGCATGGAGGCGAGCCTAGTCGGCGCCGACCGCGCCCGTTCCGGGAGGAATCTGCCCGAGGAGCAATGGACTGGCTCCATTCACGAGAACGGTTCTGGCCTCAGCTTTCGTGCCGAGTGACACTCCGTCGTGGCTGGAGGTCGAACTGGAACCCCTGATCCGCCTGGTGGTATGCGGCTTTATAGTCGTCGAGCGCCCTGCGGAGCATGGCGGCCCCGCAGGGAGCGCTGGCCGCGAGCTGAGCCCAGCCAAGGAAGAGCACACGATCTGGGATGCTGACCAGTCCGGCAACTGCGTCCCAGAATGCATCCCAGTTCCTGCCGTAGAACTGCGGGAAGTCCAGCTGGCCGCGTCCGTCGCTGCCTCCAGGGCCGCCGAGGCAGAACGGGACATCTGCCAGCGGCCTGACACAGTTCCGGGCCCAGTATCGGTGGGACCTTTCAGCGAGGTCGCGCCCCCTCTCCACCGCTCTCACAAGGGAACGTAGAGGTCCTGCGGTGACGCGCCCAGGATGAACCCGTTGTCGAAGCGGACCCGCACCGTCACCACCGGCCCCTGTTCCTTGAACGCGTCCCACGCCGGTTGCAGTGCGCCGACCTTCTGCTGCAACTGCTTCTTGCTTTCCGGGGGCATGCCGTCACCGTAGGAGTCGAGCAGTTCCTTGAGCCGCTCGTACTCGCGGACGTCTGCCTCCTCACGGACGTGCTCGACGACTTCTTCCACGGTCCCCACGGTGTCGGCGGCGAGAGAGAGGAAGCCGATGACCGCCCCGGACACCTCGATCGGGTCGGTCAGGCGGAGATCGGCGGCCAGCTTGACCCGCTGGCCTTCCTGCAGAGTCATGGGATTCCCTGTTCTACGATCCGGTCGTACTCATCCCCATGATCACGCTCCTCCCGCCGGGCCGTGAACCCAGAGCAGGTACACCAGCGACCCCGACGCCTCCTAGACGACCGGCGGTGACGACCGTACGACACTGCGGTCGTCGTCCGGGTATCGCGTGACGAGGGCTTCCACCAGCGCATGGTCGCAGGCAGCAATACATACGGGTTCACCAGGCCCTGAGATCGCACCGCCACCAAGCGAACCGAATGAGAAGTCCTCGTGGTGAGCCAGGTGCCCGCCGAGCAGTGAAGGCGAATTCAGGCGCCCATTGCGGACGCCGCGGAGCTTTCCTGCGGTCGTCGCCGCAGGGGTGGCGTCAAAAGGTGGGATCGCCTGGACGCGTCTATCGCGTGGCGACTTGGCCGGGGTGCTCGGCCTGGATGAGGCAAAGACCGACGCGGGTGCAGGTGCAGGAGCTTAGTCGTGCTGGGGCCAGATCGGGCCCTGGTCGGTCCAGGTGACGCCCTTGTTGCGGCAGAGGCAGAAGGGGTGGCCGACCGGGTCGGTGTAGACCCGCCAGCCGAAGCCGTTGGGGCCGATGAAGTCCTGCCGGAGGGTCGCGCCTAGGTCGAGGACGCGACGCTCCTCGGACTCGATCTCGTCCACTTCGAAGTCGAGGTGGAACTGCTTGGGGTGCTCGCCGTCGGGCCACTGCGGAGCGCGGTAGTCGTCCACCCTGATGAATGCCAGTTCGATCTCACCGAACTTGATGCCGGCCCAGTCCTCGGAGCTACCCTTCTTGACCGGACGGCCCGTCACCTCAGCGTAGAAAGCGGCCAGCTTCATCGTGTCCGGGCAGTCGATGATGAAATCGGTGAGTCGCAGCATCCCGCGATCTTGGCACAGGTCCCCGGCTTCGGAACAGTTCCTGGAGGCGAGGAGCGCGGTGCGCTCGTGTGACTGCCACAGATCGTCGATGGGTGTGGATCTCCTTGCCCCGGGCACGGCCGACGGCTTGAAAGAGGAACCGCATCAAGCGCTCGGCGTAGCGCGACTGTGGATCCGTCGCCAGTCGTCCCGCGAGCTTTGGGAAGATCTATCTCATGACGGAGAATCCGACAGCCCGGGAAGCCGTGTGGGCAGACGGCGAGAACCTGTACGACATCGTCCCCGCCCTCGACGCTGTCATCGAGACCATCGGCCGAGATCTGGTCCTGGGCGAGTACTCCCTGGCACAAACCACAGCGTATGCAGCGGCACAAATGATCACGGAGCAGGGGGCTGTGTCTGGGATTCGTGATGAGGCGACAGCCCTGCTCGTCGTCCGCGCACTCGCCGAATCGGCAGCTGCTACGGAACGCGCAATTGACGGATCCAGTTCGTAGCATGCCCCTGTTCCGGCCGTGGCGTAGCCCTTGCTCAACCTGTCCTTTGAACGTCTCATCGACTCGCACGCGCCCAGCGGGGATGTCACTGCTGTTGCCTGTCATCCGATCCGACGTGGCCTCGTGCTCACCTTGTGGAATCTGACTGCGCTGTCATGACGGCGTGTCAGAATCTCCCGCATGGTCGAGAGCACGGGGATGAACACCTATCAACGCCTGGCCGTCCGGCTGCACGAGCTCGGCATGATCACCCGCCAAAAAGCGGACGAGTCGGTTCTCTACATCGCCGACTGGGGCGAACCCCACCCGAGCCGACGCGCCGAGGAGCTGACCGGGGTGCTCGAGGTCTGCGCCGTGGCCCTGCAAGCCCACGGCGAGGACGTCGACTTCGCCGAGCACGCATACGCCGGGATCTTCGAGGACGCGGAGCGGATGATCGGCGGCGCGATCGCCATCACGGACGTCGATCTGGTCGGCGAGATCGGCTCACCGCGGGCTCTCGACTTCAAGGTCAACGGCGAGGTCAAATCCTGGTGGATCGAGCAGGACTCCGACGACTACCTCGACCTGGGCGCCATCGAGGAGGGCATCTCGGACCTCGTGCCGGGCGGCGACGACCCGCGGGTCTTCCACTGCGTCCCCGGCGACGACGCCTGCGCCGACGACTACTACCTACTGGCCACTCCCGCTCAGGCGGCGACACTGCGCGACGAGTTCGACCTGCGCATCAAGGTCCGCGGCTCGGACGGAGCGCCCGTCCACGAGCAGTAGCCCTGAAGCGGGCCGCCCGCCGCCGGCAGGTCCGCGATGCCATCGGGCGTCGACGCTGCCGCGCCTCAGGCGGTCATCGCCCGGCTGTGAGTGTCGATCTCGCCAGACGATCACCTGTGCCCCATCGGGTTCACCCGCTTCACGGCTGAATGGCGATCGTGGTGACGACGCCGTTGCCCCAGATCGTGGCCTTCAGTAACGCTTGCCCGTCAAGCGAGACGACCGTGGACTCTGGCACGAACCGCTCCGTCAGCTCCCTCCCATCAGGCTCCGGAACTGGGCCACCTCGCTCCGCACGAACATGCCACTCGTCGAGTCCTCAGAGAGCGCGGAGTCGACCGCGAGCAAGAACTCGCGTTCCTTGCCGAACGAGCCGTCGTCCACCGCCATGCGACGCCAACCGGCATTGGTCTTGCCTGTGTCTGCCGTACCGGGCTCGTCCACAACCGCGACCTCAACCGTGCGAGAACCGAACCGCCCCTGCTCGGGACAGGCACCCGCTGCGCAGGAGTGCCAGCTGCAGGCGGACAGCTGCGGTCACCCTCTTCTCCTCGTCGGTGGCGAGAAGATCGAGAAGCGCCCCGCGCAGTACCGCCAGCGCCAAGGTGCGGCGGGAGGCTCCCTCTTCGCTGTCCCGCTCCGATGGTGGCTGGCACACGGCCAGGGTCTCGAGCCAGTCGTCCACGGTAGACCTGGCGAAACCGGCCCAAGGACCATCGGGCTCGACTAGGGAGCGAGTGTAGGCCTCGGCCCAGAGTCGTAGCAGGGGGCGGTGCTCGCCGGCGGCGAGCCACGTCCACACCTGCTCGGTTGCCGATGCCAGGCCGGCGGGCCGGTCGCTCTGGCGGAGGTGCTCCAGCAGCGCCAGTTCATCGGTGCGGGCCCGCTCCAGCAGTGCTCGCAGGAGGCCGTCCTTGTTTCCGAAGAGGAACATCAGCACACGTGTACTGGAGCCAATGGCTTCGGCCAGCGGGCGCAGCGACAGATCGGTGAGGCCGTGGGCGAGCGCGTACGCGTAGGCGGATTCGAGCAGCTGGGTCTGGCGTGCGGACGGGTTTGCGGTGGTCGGGGCCATGGATCTAGCCTAGACCAACTGACACACCCGTGTCAGTAACGTGAAGTAACTGATAGCTCCGGAGAGTACACAGTGCCGAAGGAAGCGCCCCAGCGGCAGGCTGTCATCCGCCGCGCCGACCGCCCCGGCGACCTGGGCTGGGTGGTGATGGCCCATGGCGAGCTGTACCACCAGCAGTTCGGCTTCAACAGCGACTTCGAGGCACTGGTGGCCAAGATCGTCGGGGACTACGCCGTGAAGCACTCCCCCACCACGGAGGCGGCCTGGATCGCCGAGGTCGACGGCGAACGCGCGGGCTGCGTCATGCTCGTGGCCGACGATCAGCCGGGCGTGGCCAAACTGCGCGTCCTGCTCGTCACCTCGGCGGCCCGAGGTCTCGGCCTGGGTACCCGCCTTGTCGAGCAATCCCTCACGTTCGCCCGCGACGCCGGCTACCGATCCGTGTCCCTGTGGACCACCGACAACCTGGTATCCGCCCGCAGGATCTACGAACACTTCGGGTTCGCCCTTGCCGACGAAGGACCTCACCAGGGATTCGGCCAGGAGCTCACCGGCCAGACCTGGATCCTCAACCTGCACGACAGCCCATCATGAACACAGCAACGCCCCGCATCGTTGGACGGTTTGATGAGGCTCTGGCCCGTCCGGACCACCCCAGGCGGCGGAGGGTGCCAATGGGGATGTGACGGCAAGAGCAGATGCTCGAGCTGGAGGGTCGAGAGCCCCGACCATAGGAAGATGCCAGCGTTGTTGCTTGACAGGGTGCCCAGCCCAGACGAGCTGCCTGCTGGCAGGATCATCGCGAATTGATCGATGGGATGGTCTGGATGCTCCAGACGGGATCGCCATAGGTGCTCTTGCCAGAGGAGTACGACACTCGGCGAGGAGGCCTACAAGCCGTTGCACATGCGGGCTGTAGACGGCACCGGGCAGCGGGTCTTCGCCACCCGGCATTCCGCACGACCGCTCGTCGACCGCGACACCCAGGTGGTGGGAGCGGCAGACACTTGGCTCAACGGGTCGGACACCGACAACAGCCCTGGGGGTGCTGTTGCGGACTGACCATCGCCCGTTCCGCTGGTTCAGCTTCGACCAGCCATCTGACTGGGGCCACTCTCCTGCCCAAATATTCTTGGACGTTCTCGTGTGACAGGCGGTAGAACCCACCGTATGACCGTCTTCTACTGCGCCAAGTGCGGGACCGCGCTCACCGGAGACCTTGCGGCGCTCCCGGTCGTTCCGGATGTGGATGACCCGGACGACGGCAGGGACAAGAAGAGCGGCCAGGCCCGGTCCACCGTCCCCTGCGGTCACTACGCCACCGACCCCGAGCCGTGGGGCGCGCCGTTCGTCGTCGCCGATGAGCCCCGTCGCTTCCTCCGCAGCACTGGGCGTGAGCTCCTGCGAATGGAGACCGGCATCCCCACAGTCTCAGCCGGATGGCGGGACAGCTTCGTCGTCCACCCGGACGATGTCGTGCCGCGCCTCGAACCCTTCACGCTGGGGAACAACTGGCTCGGGTGCTGCGGCCCCACTGGCGCGCACGGTCCCAACCTGGCCTGCTCATGTGGCTCCCGACTGGCCACCTGGGCGGCCGACTGCTTGGGGCCGAACGAGCTCCACCTCGACCCGACCCGGGTCTACGCCTGGAATGAAACGGACCCGCAGACGGCCAGTGACGAACCGGCTCAGGAGACATGACCTTGCACGGAGGGCACAAAGAGTCACGACGTTGACGGCAGCAGCCCCGAAGAAATGGGGCGCATGGGCTTCAGTCGCCCTGGAACCACAGATGGCTGCCCGGAGTGCCGGCGCACTGGCCCAGCAACGTTACGAGGTCGCCCAACGCGGCGATCTGGCGCACATTGGTGCACCACTCCCTCAGATCAAGGATCTCGCCGAGAGCCACGGCAGACTCCTGCTCGTCCATCAGCCCGTCCAGTCCCCGTACGGGTCCACGGCGACAGCCTCCCAGGCGTTCCACACAGTCTGAACGAGCCGACTACGTAGACCAGCGCGTCGACATACCCGTACGAGCTGTGCAGAAGCATCGCTCGGAACTACCGCCAGTTTCCTGTCGGCCGCGCCGGGTGCACCTCTTCGTCGATTCCCACTTGGGGTGACCAGTGAAGGGTAAACAGGCCGTACGAGGGCCTCATGGGGGCGGAGGTTGCTGTAGCTGCCGTACTTCGATGCTGTACCGACGGCATCGGCAGAGTTGGGCAGCGCCCGCTCAGGGAGCGGGGTGTTCTTGGAGCCAGATCGAGAGCTCGCGCGCGGACCCGAAGACGGCCGGCCGGTTGGAGGATGGCAGGTCCATTTCCGGATCATCGCCGTTACCGTATTCGAGATCACCGCGATCTCTTCCCTCAGCGAACCCGGCTTCCATCTTGCCGATGAGCGCGTACGCGTCGTCCCACCGGCCGGACGGCACCGAGGTGTCTGACTGCATAGCCCTGCGCAACTGACGGGCCGGTCGAATAAGGTCCCGCATCTGCTCCCAGCACGTGTCCGGCATGGACGAGGGACAGCCCTCCACGGTGTAGCCGTCGAACGCTTCCTGAAACTGTTCTACGGCAGTCCGGACGGTGATGCGCTGCGAATCGTCCGCCGCCGCAGGAGGCGAACTCGCCTGACACCCGCATGCCAGCACAACACAGACGGCGGCCAGGAATGCTATGCAGACGGACCGTCCCGATAAATGTCTCCCCATGGGCCGGATGATCCCACGTCCCATCACTCTTGGGGCCCGAAAGACGATGACACAGGGGCACTCGACGTCTGTCGTCGAATGCGGCGCCCTGGCGCCCCTCGAGACGAGGTAGAAGAAGCACTTCGCTTCAATCGCGGACCATCGGCGGCAACGGGACAGCGCACTTCACCAAAGCCGTCAACGCTTGCTACCTTCCGGCAGTCAGTGGCCAGGACGACTACCCGGGCAATATAGATACTGGCGTCGATGACACCGGACTTGTCATCGAGGAGATCAGTAATGCGATACAGAACGCTCAGATCGTCCTCATGAGTTACCCGCACATCGTCGCGGGCGCAGCGTGCCTGCCCGCGAACTTCGATGCGTACTGAAGGACGACGGCTCTGACCCCGCCCGGCAGAGCGTGCTGGAGATCTTCCACGGTCTCGGCACGGCGGGCGAAAGCATCGAGCAGCTTCGGATGCTGGCTCTGGACGTCCCGCGGCAGGCAGACCTGCTAGAAGACCGAGGGCCAGGCCGCCCGCCTGCGCAAAGGCGCCCGCGGTGGACGGCCGCCCGGCTTCGACGAAGACCGCTACACGAAGCGCAACACCGTCGAGCGGGCGATCAATCGCCTGACGCAGTCCCGGGCCGTCGCCACTCGCTACGACAAGCGCGGCTACGTCCTCCTCGGCACCGCCACCGCCGCGGCCGTCGCCATCTGGCTTCGAACCTGAACTGCTATGCGACCCAGCAGTAGACGCCTTGGCTCTGGCGCCGGGCGCTGCTGACGAGAGCAGCGAGATCACCCACGATCGCCTCGGCGATCTCGGTGTCGATGGCCTCGCCGTCCTCCGAACGCAGCCGACTCCACGAGGCGGCGACGTCGCGCAATCTGGCGTGCCCGGCGTCCGCGAGCGCCGTGGACAGGCGAGGCGAGAGCGCGAAGACGACGCACCCGTCGTTGTCCCGGCCGGCGACGATGCGAGGCTCCCCGGCTTCGACGAGTTCCTCGAATCTGCCACCAGCCAGGAGGCATTCCCACTCAAGCACGGCTTCTTCGGGGTCGAAATTGCCGAAGGAGAGCGACTCGAATGCCCGTCCCGGACCGGTCCGAAGAGCCAGGCTCGCTGACGTGTCGTCCGGCGCCACGAAGAACTTCACGATGATGCTCACCCGGGCATCGTGCACGACTGCCTACAGCCATGATCGGCCGGACAAGTCCTGGTCGGCATCTCTGCGGCCGCGCCGCCTTCGCGCTGCTCCGCGAGGTGAGCCTTCTCCAGTGGCACGTCGTGATGTTCCACTGGAGCTGCGCGAGAACCGAAAAGTAGAAACCCCTGATGCGGCCGGGCATTGAGCCAGTGCACGCAGGCGCCCTCCGCTGGCAGGATGGCCTCATGTTGATCCGAAAGGGCGATGCCGCGTAGGCGCCCCAAGGCTGTCCGTGCAGAGCGGTGGCGGCCACGATGGCAGTATCCGGTTCTGAAGGTTCCCGGTGTCTCCGCGCGGACTCGTGCAGCGATCCGCCGGGTCGAGGACCAGGAGATGTGGCCCAACGCCGTCGCCAAGGCACTCTCGTGTTTCGCGTGGGTTTTCAAGGAGCCCGGCCGCTACCTGAACGCCGACGCGTTCGACTCGCCCGGGGTGGGTGATGCCCGTGATGACCTGGAGCTGGCGATGTTGCACCTTCCGCCCGGAGCAAAAAGGGGACTTGGGGCGGTTGATCACGTGTATCGATGAGGAATTCGAGCGCCGCACCTTGCCGGAACCCAACTACAACGAGTGGGCGACGGCGCGCGGCAGTCTGGGTGGAAAGGCACGCGGTGATGTCGTGACTCACGCTCCGAATCATCAACTGCCGCGTTCTGCGGGGGCCCACGCCCCGACAGGCTGGCTACCGAGTGCAAGAAGGACGCCCGCATCTGCGGCGAGAGGAGCATCCGCCGGGCTGGACGCCCCTCTCTCAGTCGCGGTCTGAAGCTGAGTGGGTCTCGGATCACCTACGCCAGAACAAGTGGTGCTTCATACCGCTCGGGCTGGGCACGATCTCCAGGTGGAAGCGGTCGAGCAGTTCGTCGGCGGACTCCCAGAGCCGTAGTCCGGACCCGAGCTCTACCGGGGCGACCGCCACATGCATGGTGTCGACGAGGTCGGCATCGAGGAACTGCCGGATGGTGGTGACCCCGCCGCCGAGTCGGACGTCTTTGCCGTGTGCCGCTTGCCGGGCCCGTTCGAGGACCATGGCCGGGTCGCTGTCGACGAAGTGGAACGTGGTGTCGGAGAGGGCGATCGACGGACGTGTGTGGTGGGTCAGGACGAACACCGGTGTGTGGAAGGGAGGTTCCTCCCCCCACCAGCCGCGCCACTCGTGGTCCTGCCAGGGCCCGCGCTGGGGCCCGAACTTGTTGCGGCCCATGATCTCGGCACCGATGTTGCGTGCGAAGTCTCGCGTGAAGTAGTCGTCGAGGCCCCGGCTCCCACCGGCATCCGTGCGCATGGGCCAGCTCGCCGTGGCGCCGGCCCAGGCGAACAGCTCCGCCGGATCGATGTCGTGGCCGAACGGACTCTCAAGGCTCTGGTCCTCACCGGCGCCGATTCCGTCGCTCGAGACGGTGAAGTTCATGACTCTCAGCAGTTGATCCATTTGTTCCTCGTCAGGTCCTGTCGCGTCATCGTGTGGCGAGGTGCCGCACATCATGACGTCGAACGGGGCGTGGCCGGATCGACAGCAGCCCGCAGTTCTTTTTCCGGCGCGTCGGGAAGCGGCCGCATCGGCGCTGTGGCTCCCTCGAAATCGTCCAACGTGCCTACGTGGCCGGGAGGTTCACGCCGTCCCCCGAAACGAAGGACCGTCGAGCGGACCTACGGCTGGCTGGTCCTGGCTGGTCCTCCACCGCCGCCCGTCTGGTGCGCGACCACGAAACTCTGCCCGCTCGATCCGAAGCCATGGTCCACCTGGCGATGACCGATCCGGCGGCCCGCCGCACCACCAAGACGAGCACGAACTGCTGGCGCAGCCCGACTCCAGCCCACGGCGCCCGAACAAGGCCTGCCGCGTTGCACCGCACCGCATCGTGGGACGACTGGCTTCACTGCTCCGCGGGCACCTCTGGCTACCGTTTCCTGACGGCAGACCCTTTAGCCTGAGCTCATGCACACGGTCGAGCTGCTGCCCGATGACGAGGCGGACGAGTTGGTGCGCGAGGCCTGGGCGGCGTTGGCCGCGGCCGGGATGCCGAGTCAGGCAGGCCACACACACCCGACGAACCGTCCCCACATCACCCTCTTCACGCTGCCGACGATGCCACCGGAGCTGCGGCTCGCGCTGCGCGACGCGCTGTCGGCGGCGCTGCCGTTGCCCCTGCGGATCACGGGCCCGCATGTGTTCCCGGGCAGGACCAGCACCCTGGCTTGGCTCGTCGCGGCCGATCCGGCGCTCATGGAACTGCGCGTAAGGCTGCGGGAGCTGGCCGAGGGTGCGCTCGGCACCGAGTGCGTGCGCGATGACGTGCAACGGCCGGAGGACTGGCGGCCACACCTGACGCTCGGGCGGAGTCGCCGCCCCGGAGCCTGGCCGGCCCTTGGCTCCACGAGCTTTCCCACCCTGCCGGATCCGCCCAGGGCTGGGATGTGGACGCGGGCACGTACATACGACAGCGTGCCGCGAACGGCCGAGCCGCTGGCTCCCTGAGGGATCGTTCGTGTCGAGACCACACGCCGGGTGGAGCGCATCCTCTACCGCCGCCGCGCATCCCGCAGGGTCAGCCACCTCACGACTGCCGACCACCGTCGAAGGGACGGACGACGGCACCCTCACAGCGGCGCACCGTTCGGAATCGTCTCGGCCCCCGGCCTAAACACCACCAGGGAGACCGCTCTGCTGACCTTGCTGGACCACCCGGGCGAGCAGATCGGGCGGTGATGTAGGGGAGGTACACCAGGTGTGGCCGTACCCACCAACCTGTCGAGCGAGCCCTGACCGCATACGACCACCAAACCCCAGGGAATCGATCATCTAGCGGCCCGATCGGCCTCGGCGGGCGTCCGTTTGGCGCAACGTAGCTGGTGTTCACCCTTGCGCAGTACGGCCACGCCCCTGAACTGCACCAGTGTGGCGGCGGCCACACACATCGCCGTGCCCGTGGGCGGTACCGATTCTGCGCGTGGCACGGCGGCACCGTTGAGTCGACCACAGGAGCGGTTCTCCGAAGCGGCACGCCTGTGGCCGCGGCCGGCTCCTGATGGAGGAATGCGCTGATGCGTTCGCTGAAGATAGCCACCGGCACCGTCCTGGCCAGCACCGCCCTGCTCATCGCTGCGCCGATGGCTACCGCGTCCGACACCCAGTGCGATCCGGTCACGGCGGCCGCCACCGAGGCCGAGTCCGCCTACAAGGCCGCACTCGCCGACTACCAGAAGCAGGTCGATGCCGGCGGGCATCCGGGCCAGGCCGAGCAGGACAACGTCAACCAGCTCAAGCAGAAGGCCGACTCCGCCGCCTCGGAAGCCCAGCGCATCTGTGGTGACACCGTCATGAACCCCACCACCACCCCCACCGCCCCGTCCACGCACAAGCCCTCCGGCTCCATGCACACCGGCAGCGGCTCCACCAGCAGCGATTCCTCCACGTCCGCTCTGGCCGCCGGAGGAAGCATCGCCGTCGTCGCGGCCGCGGGCTACGCACTCGTGCGCCGCGCCAGGTCCGCCCGCCAGAACTGACCGGCGACGCCCGATACGCGCCGCCTGCGGGGTCGGACATGCCCCGCGGGCGGCGCGCGCTCGGCGCCGGCCACACGGTTATCGGGAGGTGCGACCGGGTGTCTGCCTGCACTGATGGATCGGCTGCGTCTGGTGCGCAGCGGGTGAGACGGATGATCAATGGGGTGGTCCTGGCGCTGACCGCCTCGGTCGCTTTCGCCTTCACCACCACCGAACAAGGGCCGCCACAACCCACACCCGCAGCGCAGCAGGCCTCCGCACAGCACGAAGCCGCGGCCGCGCCACTGCCTGCCGCGCGCCCGCTACGCGTCACCATCCCTGCCATCGGCGTCGACGCCCCGCTCACCGACCTCGTCCTCCAGAGCGACGGACATCTGGCAGCCCCGCCGGAAACGGACGCCAACCTGGCCGGCTGGTGGGCGCACGGCCCCTCCCCCGGTACCCGAGGCACCGCCATCATCGCCGGACACGTCGACATCCCGACCGGACCCGCCGCCTTCTACAACCTCGGCGCCCTCCACCCCGGCATGCGCATCACCATCCCGCGCGAGGACGGCACCACCGCCCGCTTCACGATCGACGCGATCGACGTCTATGCCGCCACTGACTTTCCCGACGACAAGGTGTACGCCGACACAGGCCGCGCCGAACTGCGCCTGATCACCTGCGGCGGCGGCTTCGACCGCACCCGCCAGCAGTACAAGGGCAACGTCGTCGTCAGCGCCCACCTCACCCGGTAGCCCAAGGCGTGGTCGGCGGGTCAAAGCGACCGCTGAAGCATGCCGGATTGTTTCCGGTTTCCGGATGCGAGGTGTTCAGGCGAGATCGTGGGGCTCAACACGCCCATCGCCCGCCCCCACAAGCGGCTCGGCCGGGAGCTGTCCGCAGATCATTGAGCCGGGCGCCCCTCCCCCGCCGCGCTCGCGCTCCCGGCTCCCGGTTCGGGGAACGACACCTTGGCCAGTTCCTCGGAGACCGCCCAGACCCGCCGGGCCTCCTCGGCATCGGTGAGGCGGGAGTAGAGCTTCTGCTCCGCGGGCGGTCCGCCCAGATGTCCGGGACCGCTCGGTCCGTAGAAGCTGCTGCCTCGTGCCGCGCGATCCGTCGCCGCGAGGAGGGCGGGGAGCCCGGCGGTGTCGGGGGTGCCGAGGAGGATGCCTCGGGCGGACAGGGCCCGGATCAGCCGCACGCCGAGGGTGTCGCGTTCGCGGCCCAGTTCGGGGCGGGCGGCGAGCAGGCTGGTCGGCGCGACGCCGGGGTGGGCCAGATTGCTGGTGATGCCCCAGCCGGCGGCCCGGCTGCGCCGGTCGAGTTCGAGCGCGAAGAGGCCCAGTGCGATCTTCGACTGGCTGTAGGCGTGCTGCCCGTTGTAGGAGCGCTCGAAGTTGAGGTCCTGCCAGTTGATGGACCTCTGGTTCGCCGCGACGCTGATCTGCGAAGTCACCCGGGCCCGGCCCGTCCGCAGCAGGGACAGCAGGTTGGCCACCAGGGCGACATGCCCCAAGTGGTTGGTCCCGAACTGGAGCTCGAACCCGTCGGCCGTGGTCTGCCGGTCGGGTGGAGTCATCACGCCAGCGTTGTTGACGAGGAGATGGATCGGGTGTCCTTCGCCGCGCAGCGCCTCGCCGAGCGTGGCGATCGAGTCGAGCGATGCCAGGTCGAGTGTGTGCAGAGCCGCCCGCGCGTCGGGAACCGCGGCCCGGAGCGCGCCGATCGCCGCCTCGCCCTTGCGGAGGTTGCGCACGGGCAACAGCACTTCAGCCCCCGCGGCCGCCAGCCGGGTGGCGATCCCCAGGCCGATGCCGTCGCTGGCTCCGGTGACGACGGCTCGCTTGCCGGTCAGATCTGGAACGGTGATGTCGATGGGCGTGCGTGGCATGTTTCTCTCCCGGCCGTGTGGGTGCTGCTCTCACCGTCCCGCACGGACGGCACCCGTATTCAGGGCCCGCCGATCCCCCCTTCTCGGAGTGCCGCCGGATGGCCGCAGCGGTCCCGGAAGGGGGGATCGGCGGGCCGTGGCTGCCGGGACGCGGCCGAGGTACACAGGAGGCTGCACTCAGGGAGGTACGGCATGGTGATCGATCGGGCCGGGATGGCGGGGTTCCTCCGGCGGCGCAGGGAAGCGCTGCAGCCCGAGGACGTAGGCCTCCCCCGAGGCAGTCGGCGCAGGACGAGCGGGCTGCGGCGTGAGGAGGTCGCCGCGCTGTGCCACATGTCAACCGACTACTACGCCCGCCTGGAGCGACAGCGCGGCCCGCAACCATCCGAACAGATGATCGCCTCGATCGCGCAGGGCCTCCACCTGTCCCTCGACGAGCGCGACCATCTGTTCCGGCTCGCCGGGCACAACCCGCCGGCGCGCGGCTCCTTCGCCGACCACATCAGCCCCGGCCTGTTGCGGGTGCTCGACCGGCTGGACGACACGCCCGCGGAGATTGTCACGGAGCTGGGCGAGACCCTGCGCCAGACCCCGCTCGGCGTGGCGCTCACCGGGGACACGACTGGATTCACCGGCGCGGCCCGCAGCGTCGGCTACCGCTGGTTCACCGATCCCGCGTCGCGCCGGCTCTACGCCCCGGAGGACCACGCGTTCCTCTCCCGCATGTTCGCCTCCGGACTACGGGAGGCGGTTACGCTGCGCGGGCCCGGTTCACGCGCCGCCGACTACGCCGACCAGCTGCTCGCCGAAAGCGCGGAGTTCCGTGGGGTGTGGGACGCGCACGAGGTCGGCGTCCGTCCCCGCCAGGTGAAGCGCTTCGTCCACCCCGAAGTCGGCGCTCTGGAACTGACGTGTCAGACGCTGGTGGACCCGGGCCAGTCCCACTTCCTGCTTGTGTACACGGCCGTGCCGGGCAGCGAGAGCTACGAGAAGCTGCGGCTCCTGTCGGTCGTGGGCACGGGATGGCAAGACGGCGGGCAACAAGCCGCTCCGCACTAGGGCGTGTCTTCAAAGTAGTGGTGCGGGATGATGGGTCTTGTGAGTCGCCGCTATGAACTGACTGATGAGGAATGGGAGTTGTTACGCCCGT
>NZ_JBEYYU010000040.1:0-80812 GCF_040645755.1 Streptomyces sp. NPDC046716 | reverse complement strand
CTACCGGGTCGACGCCGATGTCGACACCGGGCACGGGCCCGTCACCGTCGAGGACGCCGCCCCGGAGGTCCGGGGCGGGCCCACTCACATACCGCTCACTGCGGCCGGATGTCAGCCGGCGGCCGCCGTCGGAACGTACGGCGCGAGCTCCGCCGCCAGTTCCTCGTGCACGCGTGCCTTGAGCAGGGTGCCCTCCGGGGTGTGCTCCTCGGAGATCACCTCGCCGTCGCTGTGCGCCCGCGCGACCAGCTGGCCGTGCGTGTACGGCACGAGCGCCTCGATCTCGACCTCGGGCCGCGGCAGTTCGGCGTCGATGAGCGCGAGCAGCTCCTCGATGCCGGCGCCGGTGCGGGCCGAGACGGCGATCGCGTGCTTCTCGTTGCGCAGCAGGCGCTGGAGGACCAGGGGGTCCGCGGCGTCCGCCTTGTTGACCACCACGATCTCCGGTACGTCGGTGGCGCCGACGTCCCGGATCACCTCGCGCACGGCGGCGAGCTGCTCCTCCGGCACGGGGTGCGAGCCGTCGACCACGTGCAGGATCAGGTCGGAGTCGCCGACCTCCTCCATGGTGGAGCGGAACGCCTCGACGAGGTGGTGCGGCAGGTGCCGGACGAAGCCGACCGTGTCGGCCAGCGTGTACAGGCGGCCGCTCGGCGTCTCGGCCCGGCGCACGGTCGGGTCGAGGGTGGCGAACAGTGCGTTCTCCACCAGGACGCCCGCACCCGTGAGGCGGTTGAGCAGCGAGGACTTGCCCGCGTTCGTGTATCCGGCGATGGCGACCGAGGGCACCTTGTTGCGCTTGCGCTCCTGGCGCTTGATGTCGCGGCCCGTCTTCATCTCCGCGATCTCACGGCGCATCTTCGCCATCTTCTCGCGGATCCGTCGCCGGTCCGTCTCGATCTTGGTCTCACCGGGACCACGGGTGGCCATGCCGCCACCGCCGCCGCCACCCATCTGCCGGGACAGCGACTGACCCCAGCCGCGCAGTCGCGGCAGCATGTACTGCATCTGCGCGAGCGCGACCTGCGCCTTGCCCTCTCGGGACTTGGCGTGCTGGGCGAAGATGTCGAGGATCAGGGCGGTCCGGTCGACCACCTTGACCTTGACGACGTCTTCGAGGTGGATGAGCTGGCCGGGGCTGAGCTCACCGTCGCAGACGACGGTGTCGGCTCCGGTCTCGAGGACGATGTCGCGCAGCTCCAGCGCCTTGCCGGAACCGATGTACGTCGCCGCGTCGGGCTTGTCCCGGCGCTGCGTGACGCCGTCGAGGACCAGCGCGCCCGCCGTCTCGGCGAGGGCGGCCAGCTCCGCGAGGGAGTTGTCCGCGTCCTGCACGGTGCCGGACGTCCACACGCCGACGAGCACCACACGCTCCAGACGGAGCTGTCGGTACTCGACCTCGGTGACGTCCTCCAGCTCGGTGGACAGGCCGGCGACACGACGCAGCGCCGCGCGCTCCGAACGGTCGTACTGATCACCGTCCCGGTCCGAGTCGATCTCGTGGCTCCAGGCGACGTCCTCTTCCATCAGGGCATCGGCCCGAAGACCTTCGGTGTGGTTCTGCGCGAAGCTCTGCGCGTCCTGGGAAGGGGAAGAAGAGGAGGTCATTGGATCCTTCGGGTCGCTGGGATTCGAAAAGTGGCCGGACTGCCGCCCGACACCTCTGACAACGCTCGGGGCTGCCCCGGGATTCCCGGTCGGGCCCGCGCCGTCGGCCTGAAGATGGTCGCACGGTACGGGCCGTCTCGTCACCCGGGTTATTTCCCGCGCCGCACGGGTCCACGCCCGCGTGGAGGGGCTACTTGCGGGCCTTGTTCTGCACCGGCGCGGACTTCCAGTCCGGGTGTCCGGGCATCGGCGGGGTCTTCTTCGCGTAGAGCCACTGCTGGAAGAAGCCGCTCAGGTCGCGCCCGGCCACCCGGGAGGCGAGGGCGGTGAAGTCCGCGGTGGTGGCGGTGTCGTCACGGTGCGTGGCCACCCACCGACGCTCCAGCCGCTCGAACCTCTCGGCACCGATCTCCTGGCGCAGGGCGTACAGGACGAGCGCGCTGCCGTCGTAGACGACCGGCCGGAAGATGCTGATCTTCTCGCCGTGTGTCGGGCCCTTGGGCGCGGCCGGCGCTCCGCCGGAGGCGCGCCAGCCGTCGGACTCGCGGTAGGCGTTGCGCATCCGGGTCTCCAGGGGCCGGTCGGCCTTCTCCTGCGCGTAGAGGGCCTCGTACCAGGTGGCGTGTCCCTCGTTGAGCCAGAGGTCGGACCAGGTCCGGGGGCTGACGCTGTCGCCGAACCACTGGTGGGCCAGCTCGTGCACCATGACCGACTCGACGTACCAGGCCGGGTACTCGGTGCGCACGAAGAGGTCCCGCTCGAAGAGCGAGAGGGTCTGGGTCTCCAGTTCGAAGCCGGTGCTGGCCTCGGCGATCAGCACCCCGTAGTTCTCGAAGGGGTAGCGGCCGATCTTGTTCTCCATCCAGGCGAGCTGCGCGGGCGTCTTGTCGACCCACGGGCGCAGCGCCTTGACGTCCTTGGTCGGCACCACGTCGCGCACCGGGAGGCCGTGCGGGCCCTTCCGGTGCAGCACGGTGGAGCGCCCGATGGAGACCTGGGCCAGTTCGGTGGCCATGGGGTGGGCGGTGCGGTACGTCCAGTCCGTGGTGTCGCCGGCGCCGGGGGTGACGGAGGTGGGCAGGCCGTTGGCGACGGCCGTGTACTGCTGCGGCGTGTTCACGCGGAAGGTGAACATCGCCTTGTCGGAGGGGTGGTCGTTGCCGGGGAAGACGCGGTGCGCGGCGTCGGCCTGGTTGGCCATGGCGAGCCCGTCCTTGGTGCGGACCCAGCCGACCTCCTCCTTGCCGGGCCGGGGGTCGCTGGTGTGCCGCACGGTGATGTGCATCGGCTGACCGGCCACGAGCGGCCGGGCGGGCGTGACCACCAGGTCCTCGCCGCCGGTGGCGAAGTCCGCCCGCGCGCCGTTGACCTCGACGGACCGCACGGTGCCGTGCGAGAAGTCGAGGTTGATCCGGTCGAGCCGGGACGTGACGCGCGCGTCGATCTTGGTGACGGCGTCGAGCGGCTTGTCGTTGTCGCCCTTGTACGTGAACGAGATGTCGTACGCGCGGACGTCGTAGCCGGGGTTGCCGAGGGTCGGGAAGAGCCGGTCGCCGACGCCGAGCGGCGTGACGGGCCCGGGCGGCGCGGCCGCGGCGAGCAGCGCGACCGAGGCACCGGCGGCGAGCAGCGCGACGGTGCGGGGGGTTCGGGAGCTGAGCAGCATGAACTACGGCTATCAGCGCGGCCCCCGGTGGGTCCGGCGGCACGCGCCGCACCCACCCGAACGAGGTCTCCGGGGAACTAGAGCGCTCCGGCCGCCGCGTGCTGGGCGCGGCCCACGTCGTACACCCCCGGGACGTTGCGCATGGCCCGCATCAGGCCCTGGAGGTGGGCGGAGCCGGGGAGTTGGAGGGTGTAGGTGTGCCGGACCCGGCCCTGGACGGGGGGTTCGACGGTCGCCGAGACGATGGCGACGCCCTCGAGCGCTATGGCTTCGGTCAGGTCCGCGAGCAGGTGCGGGCGGCTGAAGGACTCCGCGATCAGGGTGACCCGGTACTCGGCGGTCTCGGCGTCGGCCCAGCGCACTCCGACCTCGGGCCGTCCCGCGCCGGTCATGCGGGCCACCGCGGGGCACTCCACGCGGTGCACGGTGACGGCGCCGCCGCGGACGGCGAAGGCGGTCACCTCGTCGGGCGGTACGGGCGTACAACAGCCCGCGAGGCGGACGGAGGCCCCCGGCTGGTCGACGACGGCGTTCGCCGCCGAGGGGCGCGCCGAGGGGCCGCTGTAGGGGGCGCGCGGCGCGGACTCCGGCGCGCTCGGCCCCTCCGGGTGCGCGGCCAGCCAGCGGCGGATGGCGATGCGCGCGGCGGGCGTGCGGGCGTGGTCGAGCCAGTCGCGGGACGGCTCGGAGGCGGCGGCGCCCTCCATGCGGTCCATGAGCGGCTGGACCGTGTCGCCGTCCTTGAGGACCGTGCTGAGTGTCGCCAGGCGGCCGTTGACCCGCGCGCCGATGACGGCGTGGGCGTCCTCGCCGTACTGGGCGTAGGCGGCGTCCACGCAACTGGCGCCCGCGGGCAGGCCGATGGTGCCGCCGTCGGGCCGGAAGACGGTGATCTCGCGGTCCTGGGCGAGGTCCTCGCGCAGGGTCGACCAGAAGGTGTCGGCGTCGGGTGCGGACTGCTGCCATACGAGGAGGCGGGAGAGCCAGCCCGGCCGGGTGGGGTCGGAGCGCTCGCCCTCGGTGTCGAGGTGCTCCTCGGCGGAGGGGGCGTACGGGTTGCCGAGCGCGACGACGCCGGCCTCCGCGACCTTGTGCATCTGGTGGGTGCGGATGAGTACTTCGGCGACCTCGCCGTCGGCCCGCGCCACCGCGGTGTGCAGCGACTGGTACAGGTTGAACTTCGGTACGGCGATGAAGTCCTTGAACTCCGAGACCACCGGCGTGAAGCAGGTGTGCAGTTCGCCGAGGACGCCGTAGCAGTCGGCGTCCTCGGAGACGAGGACGAGCAGGCGGCCGAAGTCGGCGCCGCGCAGCTCGCCGCGTTTGCGCAGCACCCGGTGGACGGAGACGGCGTGCCGGGGCCGGATGAGGACCTCGGCGGTCAGCCCGGCCTCGCGCAGCACGCCGCGCACCTCGTCGGCGATGTCCGCCAGCGGGTCCTCGGCCCGGGCGGTGTCGGCGGCGATGAGGGTCTGGGTCTGCCCATGCTCCTCGGGGCGCAGGATGGCGAAGACGAGGTCTTCCAGCTCGGTCTTCAGGGCCTGTACGCCGAGGCGCTCGGCGAGCGGGATGAGGACGTCGCGGGTGACCTTGGCGATGCGCTCCTGCTTCTCCTGGCGCATGACGCCGAGGGTGCGCATGTTGTGCAGGCGGTCGGCGAGCTTGATCGACATGACGCGGACGTCGTTGCCGGTCGCGACCAGCATCTTGCGGAAGGTCTCGGGCTCGGCCGCGGCGCCGTAGTCGACCTTCTCCAGCTTGGTCACGCCGTCGACCAGATAGGCGACCTCGGTGCCGAACTCGGTGCGCACCTGGTCGAGCGTGACGTCCGTGTCCTCGACGGTGTCGTGGAGGAGGGACGCGGTCAGCGTCGTGGTCTCCGCGCCCAGCTCGGCCAGGATGAGCGTCACGGCGAGCGGGTGGGTGATGTACGGCTCACCGCTCTTGCGCATCTGGCCGCGGTGCGAGGACTCGGCCAGGACGTAGGCACGGCGCAGCGGCTCCAGATCGGCGTCCGCGAAGTGGGCCCGGTGGGCCTCGGCCACATGGCCGATCGCGTCCGGCAGCCGGTCTCGGCCGGCCGGGCCGAGCAAGGCCGCGCGGCCGAGTCGCCGCAGGTCGATCCGGGGACGGCCACGCCTTCGCTGGGCTCCGGGCGTGATCGGCCCCGGGGTCGCGGGGTTGGTCGCCTCCGCACTCATGAGCACCTCCGGCTGCGTCGACCGGTGGCGGGCTGGCGGGGGCACCCGTCCGGACCGGTGCTTGATGCTACCGAGCCCATCACGTGGTGCAGTCCCGCTCTCGCCCAGCGTGAAACGGATCACCCATTCGAGCGACAGTTCACGGGTTTACGGTTTCGATTGCAGCGAACCAGTCCGTGTCGATCTCGCCCTGGGCCACGATCACCGCCGGTCCGGTCATCTCGATCTCGCCGTCGGGCCGCTCGGTGATGGTGAGCCGGCCGCCGGGCAGATCGATCTCGTACGTCACCGGGGTCCCGGTGACGGTGGGGTCGACGCCGTCGCGGCGGGCCGCGGCGACGGCCACCGCGCAGGCGCCGGTGCCGCAGGAGCGGGTCTCGCCGGAGCCGCGCTCGTGCACGCGCATGGCGACGTGGCCCGGGCCGCGGTCGACGACGAATTCCACGTTCACCCCGTGCGGGTAGGCCTCGGCCGGGGCGAACGGCGGCGGGTCGAACAGGCGGCCCGCGTGCGCGAGGTCGGCCACGAAGGCGACGGCGTGCGGGTTGCCCATGTTCACGTTCCGTGCGGGCCAGGAGCGGCCGTCGACGGTGACGGTGACCTCGCCCTCGGGGAGCGTCGCCCGGCCCATACCGACCGTGACCAGGCCCTCCTTGTCGATGTGGACCTTCTTGACGCCGCCCCGGGTGGCGACGGCGAGGTCGCCCTCGCCGACGTGTCCGGCGTGCTGGAGGTACCGGGCGAAGACCCGGACGCCGTTGCCGCACATCTCGGCGATCGAGCCGTCGCCGTTGCGATAGTCCATGAACCACTCGGCCTCGTCGGCCAGGTGCTTCGCCTCGGGGTGGGCGGCGGAGCGCACGACGTGGAGCACACCGTCGCCGCCGAGGCCGGCGCGACGGTCGCAGAGCGCGGCCACGGCCGCCGGGGGCAGCTCGATCGCGTTCTCCGGGTCCGGGATGATCACGAAGTCGTTCTCGGTCCCGTGCCCCTTGAGGAAGGTCGTCATCTGTCGATCGTACGAGATCGGTCCGACGACCGGGGAAGCGGTGCGCTCTCAGCGCAGCCGGGCCACACGCCACACGGCGAGGACGGTCACGGCGGCCACCACGACCACGTACGCGCCCACGACCCGCCAGTCCGGCCAGCGGCCCGAGCCGCGCGGCGGGAGTCCGGGCAGCGCGTAGCCCACCCGGCGGGCGGCCATCAGGCCCCAGCCGGCGGCGCAGGAGCTGATCAGCAGCCCCAGCATGGCCACGACCGCGCCGCCGTCGCCGAACTCGAAGAACAGCGGGAACGCGAACATCAGGGAGCCGAGGGTGGCGAGCATCACGATGGGGGCGAGCTGCCAGATCCGGAGCCTGCGCTGCGGGCGCAGTTCGACCTCGACCTCCGCCGCCTCGTCCTGCGCGGCGATCTCGTCGGCCGTGGGCCCGTCGGCGATCACGCCGTCCGGGGTCGTCTCAGGCCCGTCGGAGCTGAGCTGCTCCCCGCCTGGTGCGGTGTCACGAGGGCCGGCCTCCATCGCCACGCGCCCTCCCACTCCGGACTGTCTCGGTCGATCGAGGTCGATGATGGCACGCCCACGGGGGCCGGGATGACCGCCCGGGCGTCCCGATGCCATCACGTGATCAGGCTGTAACCGGTCGTTCGACCAACGCCATTGCGCGTGCCGGGAGTTCCGTGCGATCGGCCACAGCCCCACTGAGCCAATGCACCCGCGGGTCGCGGCGGAACCACGAGTCCTGGCGGCGCGCGAAGCGCTTGGTGGCACGGACGGTCTCCGTGCGCGCCTCCTCCTCGGTGCACTCTCCGGCGAGTGCCGCGAGGACCTGCTGATAGCCGAGCGCGCGGGACGCGGTACGGCCCTCGCGCAGGCCCTGGGCCTCCAGCGCGCGTACCTCGTCGACGAGTCCCGCGTCCCACATGCGGTCCACCCGCGTGGTGATGCGTTCATCGAGTTCGGGCCGCTCGACGTCGACGCCGATCTGGACGGTGTCGTAGACGGAGTCGTGTCCCGGCAGGTTGGCCGTGAAGGGCTTTCCGGTGATCTCGATGACTTCGAGGGCGCGCACGATGCGCCGGCCGTTGCTCGGCAGGATCGCGGTGGCGGCCTCCGGGTCGGCGGCGGCGAGGCGGGCGTGCAGGGTGCCGGAGCCGTGTTCCGCCAGCTCGGCCTCCAGGCGGGCGCGGACGCCGGGGTCGGTGCCGGGGAACTCCATCTTGTCGACGGCACCCCGCACGTAGAGCCCCGATCCGCCGACGAGGACCGGCCAGCGGCCCTCGGCGAGGAGGCGGTCGATCTCGGCGCGGGCGAGTCGCTGGTACTCGGCGACGCTCGCGGCCTCCGTCACGTCCCAGATGTCGAGGAGGTGGTGCGGGACTCCGGCACGCTCCTCGGGCGTCAGCTTGGCGGTGCCGATGTCCATCCCTCGGTACAGCTGCATGGAATCGGCGTTGACGACCTCGCCGCCGAGTTCTCTGGCCAGGAAGACACCGAGATCCGACTTTCCCGCCGCGGTGGGACCGACGACGGCGATGACCCGCGGGGCGGGAGCTGCGCTACTCACCGCCCCAGTCTCGCAAACCACGGGACCACTTCTCGAACGAGCTACGTGACGGGGCAGGTGCGGGGTCGTTTCCTGTTGCGAGGTTCCAGCCGCCGGTTTTGCGGACCGGTGACCCGGGCGACGCAATGGACCGCACCGGGCAGGGCGGGATTTCGCCCGCACGAGTCACGTATGGAGTTGAAATGGGCGTATTTGCCATGTTTCGCCGCAAGGCCAAGGACACCGAGGAGGTGTCAACCGTCGAGGGCGGGACTGCCACTCTGACGGCCGAGCCGGAGGCTGAGGGCACCGCGGACGCCGCGTCGGCTCCTGAGGCTTCCGAGGCCGCGGAGACCGCCGAGGCGGCGGCAGAGGCCACGGACGAGCCGCAGGCCGCGACGTCGGCGCTCGGCGGCGCGGGCGAGACCGCCGAGGCCGGCGCGGCCGCTGTGGAGATCCCGAAGCAGCAGTCGGCGGAGCAGGCGGCCGACAACGAGGCAGGCGAGGGCGCCCGCAAGTAGCTCGTGCGCGGCACACATGGCGGACGGCCGTGAAGCCTTCGGGTTTCGCGGCCGTCGCCGTGTCCGGGCCCGCTGCCGGCCGGTGGCTACGTCCAGGAGGCGACGAAGTAGCCGACTCCGTAGGGCGCGTCCTCGTAGAGCAGTTCGCCCGTGCCGTTCTCGTCGCCCCAGGCCGCCGCGAGGATCTGCCAGGGGTCTCGGCCGGAGACCTTCAGCTCGCGGGACAGGTCGGCGTCGAGTCGCGCGAGCGTGCCGTCGGCGTCGAGGCCGCGCAGGGCGGCGGCGATCAGCGCGTCCACGCCCTCGGCGCGCTCGTCCAGGTAGCCGGGAGCCTTCACCGTGCGGCAGGCCGTGCCGTCGCCCATGACGAGCAGCCCCACGCGGTCGGCCAGGGACGCGAGGCGCACGCCGTCCTCGCCGTTGACCGGCCGGGACCGGCCGCCCTCCACCTCGTAGCCGCGTACGGGGCCGGTCCAGCCCGCACGCGCGAGCAGCCAGGCGCCGACCGCGAGGGACGGCGGCAGGGTGGCCTCCGGGGCGCCCGGGGGCGGGCCGAGGAGCACGTCGGCATCGACCCCGAAGGGCCGGAAGGAGCCGCGGGCCCCGGCCTCGTGGAACCTGGTGCGCGCGCCCTCGCCGACGACCACGATCAGCTCCGGCGCCGCGGCGACGACCTTGGCGAGCGCCTCGTCGCAGGCCGCACGCGCGGCGTCCAGCTCCGGGGCCGCCCCGGCGGCGACCTCGGGCACGAGCAGCGGCGGGCAGGGGCAGACGGCTGCGGCGACAAGCATGATCGTCAGCCTACTGCGCGGGCGGGCGCCAGGGATCGTCCGGGACGGCGTCCCTCGGTTCCTCCGGCCGGGGGTCGGGCAGCAGCTCCTTGTCGGTGCTCCAGACCAGCTCGGCGAGGCGGTAGTGCAGGTGATGGCCGGACATGGCGCCCCGGACCTGCACGTAGTAGGCGTGGTCGTCCTGCCGGAACACATGGCGGCTGCGCTGCCGCAGCGCGTCACGGTGCTTGTGCTCGCACGCGTACGTGTACAGGCGGCGCCGGGCCTCCTCGCGGTCGGCCGTGAACCGGGTGAGCGCCTCGAAGTGGTGGCCCTCCCCCGTGCCGTACTCGACGGTGATCACCCAGTGCGTCGTCATGCGGTTGCCCCCCGTTTCCGGTGCCTCAGTCGACCGCGCAGCCGCCGGTGACCGCGGGCAGCGGCTCGGGGACGCCGATCTTGGGCAGGCCCAGCAGGACGCCCTGCTGCTTGTCCTGGGTCTCCTTGGTGCGCTTCTCCCAGGCGTCGCCCGCGCGCGTGGGACGCACGTTCAGCACCGCGCCCTCGGCCAGGAGGTGGTGCGGGGCGGCGTAGGTGATCTCGACCGTGACCACGTCGCCGGGGCGGACCTCCTGGTCCGGCTTGGTGAAGTGGACCAGGCGGTTGTCGGGGGCGCGGCCGGAGAGGCGGTGGGTGGCGCCGTCCTTGCGGCCCTCGCCCTCGGCGACCATCAGCTCCAGGGTGCGGCCGACCTGCTTCTTGTTCTCCTCCCAGGAGATCTCCTCCTGGAGGGCGACCAGGCGCTCGTAGCGGGCCTGCACGACCTCCTTGGGGACCTGGTTCTCCATGGTCGCGGCCGGGGTCCCGGGGCGCTTGGAGTACTGGAAGGTGAAGGCGGCGGAGAAGCGGGCCTCCCGCACGGCGTGCATCGTCTGCTCGAAGTCCTCCTCGGTCTCGCCGGGGAAGCCCACGATGATGTCGGTGGTGATCGCGGCGTCCGGCATCGCGGCGCGGACCTTCTCGATGATGCCGAGGAAGCGCTCCTGGCGGTACGAGCGGCGCATCGCCTTCAGGACGGTGTCCGAACCGGACTGCATCGGCATGTGCAGCTGCGGCATCACGTTCGGTGTCTCGGCCATCGCGGCGATCACGTCGTCGGTGAAGTCGCGCGGGTGCGGGGAGGTGAAGCGGACCCGCTCCAGGCCCTCGATGGAGCCGCAGGCGCGCAGCAGCTTGCTGAAGGCCTCGCGGTCGCCGATGTCGCTCCCGTAGGCGTTCACGTTCTGGCCGAGCAGGGTGATCTCGGAGACGCCCTCGGCGACCAGAGCCTCGATCTCGGCGAGGATGTCGCCGGTCCTGCGGTCCTTCTCCTTGCCGCGCAGCGCGGGGACGATGCAGAAGGTGCAGGTGTTGTTGCAGCCGACCGAGATGGAGACCCAGGCCGCGTAGGCGCTCTCGCGGCGGGTGGGCAGGGTGGAGGGGAAGGCCTCCAGGGACTCCGCGATCTCGACCTGCGCCTCTTCCTGGACGCGGGCGCGCTCCAGGAGGACGGGCAGCTTGCCGATGTTGTGCGTGCCGAAGACGACGTCCACCCAGGGCGCCTTCTTGACGATGGTGTCGCGGTCCTTCTGGGCGAGGCAGCCGCCCACGGCGATCTGCATGCCGGGGCGCGAGGTCTTGCGCGGGGCGAGCCGGCCGAGGTTGCCGTAGAGCTTGTTGTCGGCGTTCTCGCGCACCGCGCAGGTGTTGAAGACCACCACGTCGGCGTCGCCGTCGGAGCCCTCGGGAGCGCGGACGTACCCGGCGTTCTCCAGGAGGCCGGAGAGGCGCTCGGAGTCGTGGACGTTCATCTGACACCCGTAGGTGAGCACTTCATACGTCTTGGGGTCCGCTACGTCCACTGCCTGGCTCCGGTCGCTGCTGCTGGTCATGCACACAAGGGTAGGCCGTTGCGGGCACGGCTCCGTCGCCGAGCCCGTCTCACGGTGTGACCTCGGCCCCTTCCGCCGTCCCGGCCCTTTCCGGTTCGTTCCCGTCGACCAGGAAGCCGCCCGACTGGTGCAGCCAGAGCTTGGCGTAGGTGCCGTCGGCGGCGAGGAGGTCGTGGTGGGTGCCCTGCTCGACGACGCGGCCGCGGTCCAGGACGACGAGACGGTCCATGCCGGCGACGGTGCTCAGGCGGTGGGCGATCACCAGGGCGGTGCGGCCCTCCATGAGGCGCCACAGGGCCTCCTGGACGAGCCGTTCGCTCTCGGAGTCCAGGGCGCTCGTCGCCTCGTCGAGGAGCAGGACGGGGGCGTCGCGCAGGATGGCGCGGGCCAGGGCGACGCGCTGGCGCTGCCCGCCGGAGAGCTTGACGCCGCGCTCGCCGACCAGGGTGCCGAAGCCGTCGGGGAGGGTGTCGGCGAACTCCGTGACGTGCGCGGCCTCGGCCGCGCGGCGGATCTCCGCGTCGGTGGCGTCCGGGCGGGCGAAGGCGATGTTGTCGCGCAGGCTGCGGTGGAACATGGCGGGGCTCTGGGGCACGTACGCGATCAGCTCGCGCAGGTCGCGCTGGCGCACCCGGCTGATGTCCTGGCCGCCGATCCGGATCTGGCCGCCCTGGATGTCGGACATGCGCAGCAGCAGCCGGGTCAGGGTCGTCTTGCCGCCGCCGGACCGGCCGACGAAGCCGACCTTCGCGCCGCCGGGCACCTCCAGGTCCAGGCCGTCGAAGAGCCGGGGCGCCCCCGCGTGGGCGAAGGCCACCTTCTCGAAGCGGACGTCGGTGCGGCCGGGCCGGGTGGGCCGGGGCGCGGGCGGGTCGAGGACGGTCGCCGGCACCATCAGGAGCTCCGTGAACTGGGCGGCCTCCGTCGTCGAGCTCTCCAGGCGGCGGTAGATCTGGTTGAAGTCGAACATGATCCGGGTCGCGTTCGAGTAGTACGTGAACGCCACCACGACGCCCTCGACGCCGTGGCCGCCGCCCAGGGTGACCGCGAGGAGCAGGCCCAGCGCGTTGGTGAGCACGGACAGCGGGGCGACGAGGGTGTCGATGCGCAGGTTGCTGTAGTCCCAGGACTTGAGCATCCAGCGCTGCGACTCGGCGACCCGGCTGCGGTGCTCGGCGGCCTCCCGGTCCTCGGCGGCGAACGCCCGGATCGTCTCCATGTTCGACAGGCTGTCGGCGACATGGCCCGAGACGCGGGCGATCGCCGCCTCGCGCGCGTCCACGATCCGCTGCCTGCGGCGGATGAGCGGGGCCACGGTCAGGCCGGTGACGGCGATCATCGTCAGCAGGGCGACGACGAGCCAGGGCTCGTAGGTCCAGAGCACCACCGAGCCGAAGATCAGCGGGACCAGGCTGCCGGTCACCTGGAAGACGAGGGTGTCGGCGAACTCCTCGAAGCGGACCGCGAAGCTGGAGACCCGCTTGGTCAGCGATCCGGCGAAGTTGTCGTGGAAGAACGTGGCGTCCTTGGCGTACAGCTCGTCCATGCCGTGGACGTACAGCCGCTCGACGCCCTGGGCGTCCACCCGGTTGAGGCAGTGGATGCCGATCCGCCACATCGTCTCGGCCAGCAGCAGCACGCCGGCGAAGACCGCGACGTACGGCAGTGCGCCCCGGGCGTCGACCGTGCCCTCCCCCGCGAAGCGGCCGACGAGGTGGGCGACGACGAGGGGCGCGATGTAGTTGATGCCGACGTTGCCCAGGGCGGGCAGCAGCATCGCGGGGACCGCGAGCCGGCGCTGCCGGACCAGCTCGCCGACGTAGATGCGCCAGGCGAGCAGCACCGCGCTGCGGCGCGGTGCTGTCCTCGGGGCTCCGGGCGTCTCCAACTTCCCACTCCTGTCCGGTAGATGGATGACCCCGGCCGCCGGCTGGGGTCGACAGGGTGGGAAGTGTCCCGCGGCCGGAACGATGACGGCCAAGGGTTTTTTCGAGCCCCTTGTCCGGCTTGTTCCGGCCTCCGGCTCACCGCACCGGGGGCAGCGCCACCCCCTTCTCCTGTGCTGCGTCGGCCAGTTGGGCCCAGACCTTGGGGGCGATCGGGATGCCGTGGGCTCCGCGCTCGTCGGCGGTCGCCGCGCTGCGTTCACCCGGATAGTGGACTTCTCGGGTGCCGTCCGCCGCCGGAAGGCCCTTGAGGGTCTCCAGGGTCGTGTCGACGTCGGCGACGAAGACGTCCGCGCCGCCGAAGGCCGCCGGGTCCACCGCGATCAGCAGGGCGTTCTGGCGGTGCTTGCGGCCCGCCGGGTCGCCGGAGTGGAAGGCCGCGAGGATCGGGGCGCCGACCAGGACGCCGGTCAGCATCTCGAAGGCGAGGGACATGCCGGCGCCCTTGGCGCCGCCCAGCGGCAGCGGCAGCACGGCCTGCTCGGGGTCGGTGGTCGGGGTGCCGTCCGCGGTGGCCGCCGCGCCCTCCGGCAGCGCGGTGCCGCTCGCCTTCGCCTGCCGGATCCTCCCCAGGGCGATGGTGGCGGTGGCCATGTCGAGCAGGAGCGGGGCGTGCTCGCGTGCGGGGACGGCGATGGCGAGCGGGCTGGTGGCGACGGCCGGCCCCTTGGCGCCGGTGTAGCCCATGTTGGGCATCCCGGCGACGAAGCCGATGCCGACCAGCCCCGCCTCGGCGATCTTCGACACGTAGTAGCCGATGGCGCCGGTGTGCACGGTCTCCCGGACCCCGACGGAGGCGATGCCGTTGGCCCGGGCACGGGTCACCGCTTCCCGGGCGGCGGCGGTCAGCGCGACCGGTCCCGGTGCGCGGTCGGCGTCGAGGACGGCGGCCCCCGGGGCGCCGGAGCTGAACCTCAGCTCGGGGGTGGCGTTGGCGACGCCCTGGGCGAGCAGGTCGAGATAGGCGGGTACGCGCGCGATGCCGTGCGATTCGACGCCGCGCTGTGCGGCCCAGACGAACACGTCGGCGGTGGTCGCGGCGTGCTCGGCGCCCAGGCCGCCCTTCTCGAGCAGGGCGGCGGCGAACGTGCGCAGGTCGGCGGGGGCGACCAGGGTCTTGTCGGGCATGGTGACGGATCCTTACGAGTCCGGGGCGGCTCAGCGGGAGACGAGGACGTCGACGACGGCGGTGGTGCCGGCGGCGACGGCCTTCAGGGCCCGCTCCAGGGCGGGGACGAGGGCGTCGGGCGCGTCGACGGTCTCGGTGTGCATGCCGAACGGTTCGGCGAAGGCGGCCAGCCGCGGCAGCCGGTGCAGATCGGTGCCGAGCCATTCACCGGTGTCGGCGGCGGCGCCTTCGGGATAGAAGCGGCGGTGGTTGAGGTTCATCGACTTGTAGACACGGTTGTTGAACACCACGACGAGGAGCGGCAGTTCGTACGTCCTGGAGGCGTCGTACGACGGGATGACCGGGTTGTAGGTGAAGGCGCCGTCGCCGACGGTCAGCACCACGGGCCGCTCGCGCGCGGCGAGTTTGACGCCGAGCGCGACGGCCATGCCCTGGCCGAGGCCGCCCTGTACGTAGAAGTACGAGTCGGGGACGGAGGTCTTCAGGTGGCGCTTGACGACGCGGCTGTGGGTGATGGTCTCGTCGACGACGATGCCGTCCCGGTCCGCGAGGAGGGTGCGCAGGGAGGCGGCGACGAGGACCGGGTCGACGCCGGCCGTCCGCTGGGCCGCGTCCGTTTCGGCCCGCCCTATGGCGACCTGTTCGGCGGCGTGCCGCTCCTCCTGCGCGGCGCGCCGGGCGGCCACCGCCGCCGGGTCGAGGTCCTTCGCCCGCCTGGCCAGCTGGCGCAGGGAGTGGGTGACGTTCCCCTCCAGGTAGTGGTCGGCGTACAGCACCTGGTAGACGACGTGCGGGCGCTGCGGCACCTCGTCGATCACGACGACCGTGGCCTTCTCGGGGCGGCGCGAGGGCGGGTAGAACGGGGCGCGGCAGTTGACCAGGAGGATCAGGTCCGCCTCGGCCATCCACGGGCCGATGTCGCCGCCCGCGTGCAGCGGGTGGGTGCGCGGGAAGTTGGCGCAGACCGCCGAGTCGGGTTCGACGACCGGGATCTGCCAGGCCTCGGCGAAGGCCACCAGGGCCTCGAAGCCGCCCTCCTCGCGGCCCGCGGTCTCGGTGACGATCACCGGGTTCCGGGCCGTGCGCAGCAGTGCGGCGACGGCGTCGGCCTGGTCGGGCGAGCTGTGCGTGGTGCCGGGTGCGACGAGCGGCTTGGCCTCGCGTCCGTCCCAGTCCTCCAGCAGGATCTCCAGCGGGATGTTGAGGTAGGCCGGTCCCGCCGGGGCGCGCCGGGCGAGTTCGGCGGCGCGCGTGACCATGGTGGGCAGGGTGTGCACGCTCGCGGCCTCGGTGGCCCACTTGGTGAACGGCTGGGCGATGCCGTGCGGGCCGCCCACGATCGACAGGTTGCGGTACCACTGGCCGCCGGGGTCGGGTCCCGGAGCGTCGCCGTACGTCGTGGACTCCGAGGACGCGACGACCATCGGGACCCCGGCGAGGAGCGCGCCGTGCACGGCCATGGAGCCCTGGAGCAGGCCGGGGGCGGCGTGCAGCAGGACGCCCTGGGGGCGGCGCTCGAGCAGCCCGTAGCCGGTCGCCATGCCGGCCGCGACGGTCTCGTGGGTGAGGTCCAGGTAGACCGGCGCGGGCTCGCCGTCGCGGTGGCGGCGGGCCAGGGACTCCCACACCGGGGCCCATTCGGAGCCGGAGGAGCAGAACAGGTAGTCGGCACCGACGGCGTTGAAGGCGGAGACGAGTGCGTCTCCGCCGTCGACGCCGCGCGCCTCGTGCGCGTACGTCATGGGTGCGTCCTCAGCCCTCGATCGGCCAGTTCAGGACCTCGGCGATGCCCCGGCCCATGATCCATTCGAGCTCGTCGGGGGTGAAGTCCCAGTGCTTGGTGAACTGTTCGATGGTGTCGGTGTAGGTGATGCCGTGGCCGGTCAGGCGCGTGATGTCGGTGCCGTAGAAGCAGCGTCGCGGGCCCATCTTGTCGACCATCTCGCGCACGTACTTCTCGATGTTGTTGTTCGGGAAGGGCTGGGTGGAGTAGCCGGGCAGCGCCGAGAGCTTGACGTAGATGTTGGGGTGTTCGTGCAGGTCGGCGGTCTCCTGGACCCAGTAGCCGATGGCGTCGTCGACGCAGCGGGCCATGATGCCCATGTGGTCGATGATGATCTTCAGGCCGGGGTGGCGGCCGGCTATCTCGCCCAGCTCACGCTTCCAGATGGGCGCGTGCACCATCGTCGGGACGTTCAGCTCCTCGGCGAGGGGCCAGTACCAGTCGTTGGTGCCGTCGATCATCCAGTTGCGGTCGATGGGGCGGTGGAAGGTGAGGCGGGTGCCCTTGACATGCGGGTTCTGGGCGAAGTCCTTGAGCATGGCCCTGCCCTCTTCGGGCTTGTTCTGCGGGATGCGCGCCATGATGCCGAACCGGTCCGGGTGCGCCTCGCACGCTTCGAGGGCGTAGTCGATGCGGTCGCCCTCCCAGGACGGCGGGAGGATCAGCGCCCGGTTGACGCCGGCCTCGTCCATCAGCTCCAGGGCCTCCTCGTAGCTGAAGGGGTCCTCGCGGTGGCCGTTGAGGCGGATCCGCTCGCGGGCGCCGGGGACCCAGGGGCGGTCCGGGGTCTCTTCCTTCCAGATGTGGATCTGGGTGTCGACGACGAACATGCCGGTGCTTCTTTCTCTGGACGACTGGAGGGGGTGTGCGGTGAGACCGACGTTAGGTGCGTCGCGGCGCCTTGCGCAGAGCTGGGCGCGCAAGCAGTTCTTGCGCGAAAAGGCGCAGGGCACAGGGGTGTTCGGGGCCGATCGGTGCGGTTCGGGACTCGGGGACGAGGTCCCGAACCGCACCCGCTCAGGACGCGTCGAGGGCGGCGTCCACGATGTGCTCGGCGATCGCCAGGCAGGCCGTCGCGGCGGGCGACGGGGCGTTGCGCACGGCCGTGATCCGGCCGGACCGGTGCAGACGGAAGTCGTCGACGAGGGTGCCGTCGCGGTCCAGCGCCTGGGCGCGCACGCCGGCGCCGCCGCGGACGACGTCGTCGACGCCGACCCCGGGGACGTACAGCTTCGCGTCCTTCATGAAGGCGGCCGTGGAGAAGGAGCCCTTGTACTCCTTGATGCCGGTGCGCCAGTGCCGGGCGGCCATGCGCCAGACGCCGGGGTAGGCGGCCAGCCCCACGAGGTCCTTCGGGGAGACCCGGGTGCGGGTGTATCCCTCGCGGGCGAGGGCGAGGACGGCGTTCGGGCCGACCTCGACCGAGCCGTCGACGCGCGGGGTGAAGTGCACGCCGAGGAACGGGTACCGGGGGTCGGGCACCGGGTAGATCAGCCCGCGCACCAGGTCCGCCCGCTCCGGTCTGAGCAGCATGTACTCGCCGCGGAACGGGACGATCCGGGGTTCGGGCCCGCCCCGCGCGAGCCGGGCCACGGAGTCGGAGTGGAGCCCGGCGCACAGCACGAGCCGGTCGACGCTCACCCGCTCGGTCGCGGACGCCACCTCGATGCCGCCGGTGACCTCGGTGATGCCGGTGACGTGGAAGCCGAGCCTGACCTCTCCCCCGGACGACTCGATGTCCCGGGCGAACGCGCGGGCGATCCCCGGGTAGTCGGTGATCGCGGTGCGCGGGGAGTGCAGGGCCGCGATGCCGCCGGCCTGCGGTTCGAGTTCGGCGATCTCCTCGCGGGAGACCTTCCGCAGCTCCGGTACGTGGTTGTTCCTGGCCCGCTCGTAGAGGGCGTTCATCCGGTCGAGCTCGTCCTCGCGCACGGCCATGACCAGCTTGCCGATCTCCCGGTACGGGAGCTCGTGCTCCTGGCAGTACTCGCGGAGCAGGCCGACGCCCCGGACGGTCAGGTCCGCCTTGAGGCTGCCGGGCGTGTAGTAGATGCCGGCGTGCACGACACCGGAGTTGTGGCCCGTCTGGTGGTGGGCGACGTCCTGTTCCTTGTCGAACACGACGACGCGGGTGCCGGGGCGGCGCAGGGTGATCTCGCGGGCGGTCGCGAGGCCCACGATGCCGGCTCCCACGATGCCTATCGTCTCGTCTGCCAACATCCGCCTCCTTTCTGGAAGTTGTGCGTATGACGCGCTTGCGCAACACCTAACTACGCGCCGTAGTGGATCGCGACCGTCTTCACCCGGGTGTAGAAGTGCAGCGCCTCGGTGCCCTGCTCCTTGAACGGGGAGCCGGAGTCGTGGAAGCCGCCGAAGGGGTGGTGGACGTCCCAGCCGGGGGTGGTGAGGTTGACGGCGATCTGGCCGCACTCGGCCTCGCCGGCGAAGCGGTGGGCGGCGTGCAGGTCGCGGGTGAAGACGGCGGCGGCGAGGCCGAAGCCGGAGTCGTTGACGGCGGCGATCGCCTCGTCGAGGGAGTCGACGGCGCGGACCGCGAGCACCGGACCGAAGACCTCCTCGCGCCAGATGTCGACGGCGTCGGTGACGTCGCCGAGAACGGTCGGGTTGAGGTAGCAGCCGTGCACGAGGGCGCCGTCGGCCGGCGCGTCGCCGCCGGCCAGGACCTTCGCGCCCTGCTCGACGGCGCGCCCGATGTGCTCGGCGACGCTGTCGCGCTGGCGCGGACCGGAGAGGGGGCCCATGCCCGTCCCCTCCGCGAGCGGTGCCCCCGGCCGGAGTGCCGCGACCTCGGTCAGCAGCAGGCGGACGAACGCGTCGTGCACCGGCCGCTCGACGACGACGCGGCTGGTGGCGGTGCACCGCTGCCCGGCCTGTCCGAAGGCGGCGGCGACGACCGTCCGCGCGGCCTTGTCCAGATCGGCGTCGGCGAGGACGACGGAGGCGTTCTTGCCGCCGAGTTCGCCCTGGAAGCGGATGTTGCGGGTCGCGAACGCCGTACGCAGCCGATCACCGACGGCGTTGGAACCGGTGAAGGTGACGGCGGCGATGCGCGGGTCGTCGAGGAGCGCGCCGGAGATCCGTGCGGTGCGGCCGGTGACGACGTTCAGGACCCCGGCCGGCAGGCCCGCGTCGTGCAGCGCCCGCGCCAGGTGGAGCCCGGACACCGGGGTCTCGGTGGCGGGCTTGAGGACGGCGGTGTTGCCCGCGGCGAGCGCGGGGGCCAGCTTGCGGGCCGGGGTGATCAGCGGGTCGTTCCACGGGGTGACCGCCAGGACCACGCCGAGCGGCTCGGCCTGTGCGCTGGTGCGGGTGTCGGGGCGGATGTCGTTCAGGAGCGTGCCGTAGCCGCCCCGGCCGACGAGCAGCCCGTAGTACTCCAGGAAGTCGGCGGCCTTCAGCGTCTCGCCGCGGGCCTCCGCGCGCGTCTTGCCGTTCTCCGTGGCGATGTCCTCGGCGATTCCGTCGGCGCGCTCGCGCAACAGCGCGGCGGCGGCGGTCAGGACCGTGGCGCGGGCCAGCGGACTCGTGCGCTTCCACGCGGGGAAGGCGCGCTGGGCGTGGTCGTAGGCGCGGGTGACGTCGGCGGGGGTGAGCGCCGGGACGCGGAAGGCGGGGGTGCGCAGGTCGGCCGGGTTCTGGACCTCGATCCACTCGTCGCCGGCCGTCCACTCCCCGCCGACCAGGGTCTCCACGGAACGCATCTGGATCACTTCTCTCTCCGGCAGCTACGGGATCTGCGGCGTCTGGGGCATCGGGAACCGGATGTACGACACACCACGCGCGGCGTCGCGGGCAGATCCGGGGAGGCAGTCATTGGTTGCGCGGCGCGCGGGTGGCCCGCGTGGGGTTCTGTGCTGCAATCGGAGCACTGTTGAACTGGTCTTTTGTGGTGAGGAGCCCTGCCGTGACGTACGCCGTTTTCGCCCACTACCGCTGTGCCGCCGACGATGCGGAGACCGTGCGGGACGCGTTGCTGAAGATGCGGGAGTTCACGCGTGAGGAGCCGGCCAATATCGCCTACGAGGTGCATGCCGAGGCCGATGTGCCGGGTGGGTTCGTGTTGTACGAGGTGTACGAGGACCGGGCCGGATTCGACGCGCATTGCGCTGCCGCGCATTTTGCGGAGTTGATCGTGGGGGTGGTGCGGCCGTTGCTCCGGGAGCGGGAGGTGACGTTCGCCGAGGTGCTTTAGCTTCTGCGGCTTACGTCGTGGTTGCTCGCGCAGTTCCCCGCGCCCCTGAAAGAGCTGTCGCTCTTCAGGGGCGCTGCCCGTTTCAGAACTCGTTGCCCCATACATATCTGGCCAGGGTCTCCACCAGGACCAGTTTGCCGTGCTGTTCCGGCTCGGTCAGGAGGGGGTGGGAGGCCGCGTCGGCGAAGCCCCGGGTCGGGGAGATCGCCGCGTCCTCCAGGTCCTTCAGTTCGCCCGCCGCGTCCAGGCGGTCGAGGACCGTGTCGATGTCCTCCAGGTCCGCGACGGCCGCGTCGACCACGCCGAAGCAGACGTCCCGGTCCTCGGGCAGGGCGCGGACGAGATCGAGTTCCGCCGTGGACGCGCTGCGCAGCGGCAGGATCCAGCGGTCGGCCGGGATCTGCGTGAACAGCCGCTCGGCCGCCGCCCGGTCGACCGTCGCCGGGGCCGTCGCGCCCGGGAAGTAGCCGATGCGGACGCCCTCGGGCCGGGTGTCCAGGCGGACGGCCGCCGCGTCGACGGCGAGCGCTTCGGCGTACGGGAGCGGGCCCGCCGGGGCGGCGTCGGTGGCCGTCGCCGCGAGCAGCAGCGGGTTGTCGAGCTGGACCAGGCGGACCCCCGCGTCGACCAGGCGGGCGATCTCGGCCCGGACGATCTCGGCGAAGGCCTCCCCCAGTTCGGTTGCGTCCAGGGGGCTTTCGAGGGTCGCGGCGAGGTACGACGGGGCGGGCAGCGTCACCTTCGGGGCGATGACGGTCTGGGCGGCCAGGTGCTTCGCGTGCTCGACGGCGAGCGGGCCCGCCGCCTTCGGCAGGGTGTCCGCGGCCCAGACGGCGAGCCCGTCGGGGCCGGTCCGGTCCGTGCGGCGCACCCCGGCGACGTGCTCCAGGACGGCGCCGCGGAAGTCCTCGTAGGGGTAGCCGCCGTCGGTGACGACCGTGGAGCGCAGCTTGCGCTGGTAGGCGACGGCGCCGGTGAGCGCGGCGGCCAGCGAGTCGGCGTCCGTGCGGTCCAGGCCCGCCGGGCGGACCAGGCTTCCGTGGTGGTCGATGCGGTAGTTGAACGTGTCCGCCATGGTTCAGGACCGCCCTTCGGCCGGTGCGCCCGCGACACCCCAGGCGGCGAACTCCAGTTCGTAGCCCAGGGCCTTGAGTACTTCCTCGGCGATGACCTGGTCCTCGTCGGCGGTGCCGCCGGCGATGCCGAGGCCGCCGATGATCTCGCCGTCCCTCTTGATGGTCATGCTGCCGTCGGCGGCCATGATCGGCAGGGCGGCGCCGGGCAGCTGGGAGAGCTGGGAGAAGAAGACGGGCTGGCTCTCCTGCCATTTCTTGAGCATCTTGCCGGGGCGCTGCATGACGGCCGCGGTGTAGGCCTTGGCGCGGGCGATGTCGGGGGTGAGCGGGCGGGCACCGTCGGGGCGGCGGACGGCGATGACGAAGCCGCCCGCGTCGACGACGGCGACGCTGACCGCCTTACCGATGTCCTGGGCGCGCCGGTGCGCGGCGGTGATGATCTCTTCCGCGGCGTCGAGGGTGAGGGCGGCGGTCATACGGAGTCCTTCGCGGGGGTGAGGGTGCGGCGCAGGCGGGCGACGGCGGCGTTGTACGTCTCCGGGGTCTCCCAGTACATGGAGTGCGGGGCGCCGTCGACGATTTCCAGGTGGGAGCCGGGGAGCAGGTCGTGGGCGCGGGTGACGGTCTTCACGCTGAGCACGGCGTCCTTCTCACCCGCGAGGAAGGCGACCCGGACGCCGGACGCGGCGATCTCTTCGAGGGTCGGGCCGTTGGCGTCGAGGTTGCGCAGGTCCTGCATGGTGGCGACGTTGAACGTGCCGAGCTGCTTGAACAGAAAGGTGAGATCGGCCCGTTCGGTGCGGAACCGCCGGGTCAGCAGGCGGTCGATGACGGGGAGCTTGACGGCCTCCGCGCGGTCGGCGGCGGCGAGTTCGCGCAGCTCGGGGTGGTCGATGCCGCCCAGCGAGTGGCCGAGGACGACCGAGGTGACGCGGTCGGGGCGGGTGAGTCCGGCGCGCAGGGCGGCGACGGAGCCGATGGACTGGCCGACCAGCATCGCGTCGGTGAGGTCCTCCTGGTCGAGGACGGCGACGACGTCCCCGTAGAAGGCCTGGCCGTCGAACTCGGTCTGCGGCTCGGCCAGTTCCGTGCGGCCGAAGCCGCGCAGGTCGAGCGTGACGACGGTGAACTCCTCGCGCAGCGCGGCGACCTGCTGCCACCAGATGGCGTGGTGGCCGCCAGAACCGTGCACGAACACGATCGCCGGACCTTCGCCGTGCCGCTCGTAGTAGATGGACGCACCGTCGGAATCGACGTAGGGCATGAGACACGAACTCCTGAACGATGTCGACGGCGTGGGTCAGTTGGGGCGCTTGGCGTGGTACACGAGTTCGATCATGGTGTGGTCGGGATCGTGGATGTAGCAGAACTTCGACTGGTTCTCGGGGCGCTGGATCGGCCGGGTGTGCCGGATTCCCAGCTCCTTGAGGTGGTCGAGGAACTCGTCCCAGTCGTCGACCTCGACGGCGAAGTGGTAGGGCGCCATGCGCTCCATCTCCTCGACGGGGGTGAAGTGCAGGTCGAAGTTCCCGCGCGTCATCAGCACCACGCGCGTGTTCGACCTGGGCATGATGCGCTTCATCCCGAAGACCTTCGCGTACCAGGCGGCGGTGCGGTCGGGGTCGGTGGTGGGGAAGTTGACGTGGTGGATGTAGCGGGGTTCCTTGCTCATCAGGCAGGACCTTCCTGTGGTGCTTCCTCTAGTACGGGGTTGGAGAGCACCCCGATGCCGCTGATCCCGACGGCGACGGTGTCTCCCGGTTCCAGGGCGCAGGTGGACTCCGCGCCCATCCACAGCACGTCGCCGGGGTGCAGGGTGAGGCGGCGGCTCATGGCGACGATGTAGTCGTACGGGTCGAACACCATGTCGCCGGTGGGGAACCGGGCGCGTACCTCGCCGTTGACCGAGAGCGTCGTGGTCTGCGCGAGCGCGTCGACGGCCGTCTCGATCCAGGGGCCCATCGGCTTGAAGGTGTCGCTGTTCTTGGCCCGCCAGAAGGTGCGGTCCTCGTGCTGCCAGGTGCGGGCGCTGACGTCGTTGCCGATGGTCCAGCCGAAGACGCCCGCGCGCGCCTCGTCGTACGTGGCGTGCCGCATCCGCCGGCCGATGACGGCGACGAGTTCGGGCTCGGCCTCGAACCGGCCGGTGACGTCGGACGGCCTGACGATCGGCGAACCGTGCCCGGTCAGGGCGTTGTTGGCGCGGTAGCCGATCTCCGGGCGGGCCGGTGTCGTGGCGCCGTGCTCGGCGATGTGCCGCGGGTAGTTGAAGCCGACGGCGTAGAAGACGGGCGGGACCACCGGGGGCAGCCAGCGGGCCCCGGTCACGGGCAGCTCACCCGTGACCGAGGGGGCCGGGCTCTCCAGCGGGGAGGCCGAGAGCAGTTCGAGGGTGTCGGGGCCGGCGGCGCGGGCCCAGTGGGCGCGGCCGCCGACGTCGACGCGGGCGTATTTCACGGGCGGTCAGCTCAGCCGGTGCGCGACGCGCTTGGTGACGAGGTAGGAGTCCAGGGCCTCGGGACCGCCCTCGCGTCCGTACCCGCTCTCCTTGACCCCGCCGGACGGTGCTTCGTGGACGGATCCGCCGCAGTGGTTGATCGACAGGATGCCGGCCTCCAGTTCGGCGGAGAGCCTCTCGGCGGTGGCCGCGGACTCCGTGAAGCCGTAGGCGGCGAGGCCGAACGGCAGGGAGTTGGCGACGGTCAGCGCGTCGTCCAGGTCGTCGAACGGCACGATCGGGGCGAGCGGCGCGAACGGCTCCTCGCTCATGATCTGCGCGTCCCGCGGTACGTCCGTCAGCACGGTCGGCGCGAAGAAGTATCCGGCACGGTCGGGGCGCAGGCCGCCGGTGCGCACGGTCGCGCCGCGCCGCACGGCGTCGGCGGTGAGGCGTTCGGCGGCGGCCAGGCGGCGTTCGTTGGCGAGCGGGCCCATGGTGGTCGCCGGGTCGAGTCCGTCGCCGACCACGATCTCCTCGGTCGCCTTCACGAAGGCGGCGGCGAAGTCGTCGTGGAGCGAGGAGTGCACGAGGAAGCGGCTGGGCGAGGTGCAGACCTGCCCGGCGTTGAAGAACTTGGCGCGGGCGGCGCGCCGGGCGGCCTCCACGGGATCGGCGTCCGCGCAGACGATCACCGGCGCGTGGCCGCCGAGCTCCATCAGGGCCGGCTTCATGACCTGGCCCGCCGCGGCCGCGAGCAGCTTGCCGACGGGGACGGATCCGGTGAACGCGACGAGCCGGGTCACCGGGGAGGCGATCAGCCGGGCGGACACGTCGGCGGGTTCGCCGAAGACGAGGTTGAGGACTCCGGCGGGGAGCCCCGCGTCGGCGTAGCAGGCGACGAGCGCGGCGGCCGTCGCCGGGGTCTCCTCGGAGGCCTTGATGACCATGGAGCAGCCGGCGGCGAGGGCGGAGGAGATCTTCCGGTTGGGGCCGCCGACGGGGAAGTTCCAGGGCACGAACGCGGCGACGGGGCCGATCGGTTCGCGGCGCACGGACAGGATCGTGCCGGGGGCGGAGGGGATGGTGCGGCCGTAGGCGCGGCGGGCGTCCTCGATGTGCCAGCGCAGGGTGTCGGCGGTCCGGCGGGCTTCCCCGATCGCCTCCTTGAGGGGCTTGCCGCCCTCCAGGGTCATGACGCGGCCGATCTCCGGGGCGCGTTCGGTGATCAGGTCGGCGGCGCGGTGGAGGATCTCGGTGCGGGTCGCCACCGGGGTGGCGCGCCAGGTCTCGAAGCCCCGGCGCGCCGCTTCGAGGGCGTCGTCGAGGTCGGCGGGCGTCGCGAGGGGGACGGTGCCGATGGTCTCTTCGGTGGCGGGGTTGACGACGGGGGCGGTTTCTTCGGTGCCGGATTCGCGCCACTCGCCGCCTATGTAGAGGCGTACGCGGGGATAGCTGGTCATGAAAGCGGGCCCTTTCCGATCAAGCCCCTCCGGCGATCGGGGAGCGGGGTCCGGGGCGGAGCCCCGTGGCTGGTCGCGCAGTCCTCGCGCCCCTAGGGGCGATTGCTGCGCAGGGACCAGATCGTGTGCGGCGGAGCCGTCTCGTGGACGCGGGTCTCGTACGAGGCGTCGGCGCGGTCCATGTCGCAGGCGTACTCGACGCGGCCGCCGCACGGCGCGTGCAGAAAGCGGAAGATGTTGGAGCCGATGGTGTGCCGGCCCAGCTTGCGGGCCTCGCGCCAACCCTTCTCGATCATGTTGTTGCCGCCCTCGATGACGTCGTCGACGCCCGGGACCTCGTACGCGATGTGGTTGATCCCGGCCTTGTCGGGGCGGTGGCAGAGCAGGAAGGTGTGCTGGTCGTCGTCGCCGGGGGCCTGGAGGAAGACGCCCATGGGCTCGACGACGTCGGTGGGGCGGAAGCCCAGGCGGTCGGTGTAGAAGGCGACGGCCTCCTGACGTCCGGCCTGGGGGATGTTGAGGGCGACGTGGCACATCCGCAGCGGCCTGACCTGCCCGACCGGTGCCAGCGGAGTGTTCCAGCGGCCCACGCTGCCCGACACGTTCGCCGGGCGGGGGGTGACGGTGAGGGGGCGGGGCCTGGCCAAGGTGAGGCCGACTCCGAAACCGGTCTCGTCGACGGTGTGGTGGACGCCGTCGGCGCTCTCCCGGACCGGGCGGTCCTTGCCGGCCTCCCGGACCAGACGGTCGAGTGCGTCGGCGGTGTCCACCCCCCAGACGATCTCGCGCAGGGTCGGGCCGTCCTCGACGGGCGGCGGGAGCAGCGGGCCGGGGGCGCCGTCCAGGTGGACGGTCTGTCCGGCGAGCGTCTCCAGCACGGCGTGCTCGTCGGTCCGTTCCACCAGGAACAGCCCGAAATCCTCGAAGAACCGCACAGCCTCTTCGAGAATCCCGCCGCTTTCGACGTCCGAGCGGGTGACCGAGTAGGTGACCGACTCTATGCGCTGAATCCCCATCGATTCCTCACTCCAGATCTCCCCCGTGCTTTCTCCGGCGATCGTAGATTTGCCCGTCGGCCGCCTCAACGGCCCTGCCGTTCAAGGTGTGCAACCCTTGTTTGCGGATGCGGTCGGTCAGTCGCCGACGGGGATGCGCGGAATGGGATTCCGGGAGAACCAGCGGGTGAGGAACTCCAGGAACACCGCGATCTTCTTCGGTGTGGACTGTCCGGGGCCGTAGATCGCGTACAGCGGCCGGTCGGGCACGCCGAGCTGGGGAAGCAGCACTTCCAGAGCGCCGGAGAGCAGGTCGTCGTAGGCGGGCCGCTGCGGCAGCAGTCCGATGCCGCGGCCGTGCACGGCGGCTTTCTGCAGCGCGATGTACGAGTTCGACGAGAAGGCCACATTGCGGATCTTGTGCAGCGTCGAGGAATGCCCGTGGCCGATGCGCCAGACGGGATCGTTCACGTGGACCAGGCAGTCGTGCGCGGCGATCGCGTTCGGCTCGGTGAGCTGTCCGTGCCGTTCCAGGTATTCCGGTGCGGCACAGAGCACGAAGGGCAGCGAGGCGATTTTCTTGAGACGCACCCCGGAATCGCGGAGATCCCTGGTGTGGAACGCGACGTCGAATCCGCTGTCCAGAAAGTCGTACGTCCGGTCGGACATGCCGCCGAGTTCGAAACGTATGTGAATCTTCGGGTGGGCCGCGGAGAACGCGGCGATCGCATCGCCCAGATCCAGACTGCCGATCCATTTGGGGCAGATGATGCTCAGCGCCCCTTCGGCCCGGTCGTGGAGCTGGGCGATGGAAACGTCCTCCGTCGCTATTTCTTCGAGTATCCGTGAGCAGAACTCGGCGTAGCGCAGGCCCTGTTCGGTGAGACTGACCGAGCGGGCCGTGCGGTTGACGAGCCGGACGCCGACCTGCCGCTCCAGCTCGGCGACGTGCCGCGACACCAGGGAGCCGGAGGAGCCGAGCTTCTTCGCGGCCCCGTTGAAGCTCCCGTTCTGCGCGACGGTCACGAAGCTGTGCATGAGCAGCAGGCGATCCATGAGTCCTCGATTTCAGGCAGTGCTGGAATTCCGGCGCTTCTCATAAAGGGGCGCTCTACTCGGGGCAGTACCGAGGCGCCTCGTCCACGGTGTCCCGGGTGATCAAAGTAAGGGGGACCTTACTTACTTTGTCAACCTTCTTGTCAGCAAGAAGGTCGACGCTTTGCCGGACGGCGGTCTGCCCGATGGTCAGGGCCGAGTTGGAGACGGTCGCCTGGAGCCGGCCGTCCTTGACCGCGGCGATCCCGTCCTCGGAGCCGTTCACCGAGACGATCTTGACGTCCTTGGCGCCGGCCGCGTCGAACGCCTTGCGGACGGCGAAGGCCATCTCCTCGTTGGCGACGAAGGCGTAGTCGAGGTCCGGGTGGGCCTGGATCATGTTCTCGGCGACGTCCTGGGCCTTGGCCGGGTTGAACATGCCGGGCTGGTTGGCGACGACCTTCGCGGTGGCCGGCAGCCGTTTGGTGAAGCCGCCGACCAGCAGGTCGGAGGCGGCTCCCGGCGCCCCGGCGACGACCCCGACCTCGACGTTCTTCGACCCCGCGTCCTCGGCGATCCAGTCGGCGTCCATCTGCCCGACCTTGGTGAGGTCGACGACGGCCGCGCCGAGGATGTCGGAGATCTTGTCGGTCGAGACGGACGTCAGATAGATCGGGATGCCGGCCGCCTTGGCCTTGGCGATGTCCCCGTCGAGTGCGTCGACGTTGACCGTCTGCACGATCAGCGCGTCCACGTTCCGGGAGATCATGTCCTCGATGTTGGACAGTTCGGTCCCGGCGTCCTGCTTGGAGTTGGCCGTGTAGACCTTGGCGTCCTCCTTCTTCGCGGTCTGTTCGACGGCCTTCTGCAGACAGGTGTGGAAGTGCGTGTTGGCGCCGTTGACGAAGCCGAGCGAGACGGAGCCCTTCTTCGAGCCCCCGCTGTCGGCACTGGTGTCGGCGTCTTGCGCGCAGCCCGCGAGCACCAGCGCGGTGACGCCGGCGAGCGAGGCCGCGAGGGCTCTGCGGGAGCGGGGGACGGTGGACGTCATGGCGTACTGCCTTTCCTCTGGAAGCCGTTGATGACCGCGGCGACGAGCAACACGGCTCCGGTGACGACGAGTTGGTAGTTGCTGTTGACCTGGAGCAGATTGAGGGCGTTGGCGACGACGCCGAGCAGGACCACACCGAGCGCGGTGCCGGCGATGGTGCCGCGGCCGCCCGCGAGCGACGTACCGCCGATGACCACGGCCGCGACGGCCGTCAACTGGGTCTGCAGACCGGCGGTGTTGGGCGCGCTGGCGCCGAGCCGGGAGAGCAGCATCAGTCCGGCGAGCCCGGCGAGGGCGCCGGCCAGCGCGTAGAGCGCCAGCTTGCGGGCGGGGACGTTGATGCCGCTGAGCCGCGCGACGTGCTCGTTGCCGCCCATCGCGAACGCGTCGCGCCCGAAGGTCGTGAACCGCATGACGAGCCCGATGGCGGCCAGGACGAGCACGGCGACGACGAGCAGCCAGGGCACCCCGGCCACCGTGGAGTTGCCGAGGGCCTGCATCTTGTCGCCGATGGTGACGCTCATGCCGTTGAGCACGAGCAGTGCCACACCGTCGAGCAGCATCGCGGTGGCGAGCGTGGCGACGAACGGGGCGACGTTGGTGAAGGTGACGACGAGCCCGTTGACCAGCCCGACGCACGCGGCGAGCAGCAGCGCGACGACCACGGTCACCGCGGTGGACCGTCCGCCGGAGAGCATCTGGGCCGCGACGGCGGTGGTGACGGCGGCGTTGGACCCCATGGAGAAGTCCATGCCGCCCGCGGTCATCAGCAGGGTCAGGCCGCCGGCGATGACGGCGTTGACGCTGATCTGCCGCAGGACGTTGAGCAGGTTCTGCGAGGTGGTGAACGAGTCGGCGCGCAGCGCGGTGAACACGATGACGACGACGAGCACGGCGAGGAGCCCCGCGTGCGGGATACGGACGGCCGGCACCACGTCCGCCCGCTCACGGGCGACGAAAGGAACCTTGACACTCACTGTGACGATCCTCCGAACAGCGGGCGCCCCGTAGGGGGCGCGGGGCAGCATCGACTGGCGGCTCCGCCGCGGAGCGCGAGCAACCACGACGAACGGAAAGCTGGGGGCCGGGGCACAGCCCAGGGGGCGACCCCAAGGACCTGAGCCCCCACACACGCGCACCCGCCGGCCTCACGCGCCCCCACCCCCCACGGCCAGCGCCACCAGCCCGTCCTGACCGACCTCGGCGACATCCCGCTGAGCAACGACCCGCCCGGCGCTGACCACGACGACCCGGTCCGCGAGCCGCATGACCTCCTCGGCCGACGAGGACGCGAGCAGCACGGCGACGCCCCGCCCGGCCATTTCGTCGACCAGGGTGTGGATCTCCGCCATCGCCGCGATGTCCACCCCGTTGGTGGGGTCCTCCAGGAAGCAGGCGACCGGCTCGGTCTGCAGCCATTTGGCGAGGAGCACCTTCTGCTGGTTGCCGCCGGACAGAGTGGCGACGGTCGGGTTGCCGGCGAGGGCGACGACTCCGTAGCGCCGGCGCAGCGGCGCGGCCCGCCGGGCGAGATCCCGCCCGCGGTGCCAGCCGCGGCGCTCCAGGCGGTCCTGGGCGAGCATCAGGTTCTCGTCCACGGACAGTCCGGGGACGAGCCCGAGCGTGCGCCGGTCGCCGGTGACGCAGCGCAGCCCGCCCGCGAGGGAGGCGGCCACCTTGCCGAACGGCACCGCGGCGCCGCCGACGCTCAGCTGCCCGGCGTCCGGCCTCGCCCGCCCGGAGAGCAGATCGAACAGGCTGGACTGGGCGTCCCCTGCGGGTCCGAGCACCGCGACGACCTCGCCCCTGCGGACGTCCACGGAGAAGTCGCGGATGGCGCGCCCGCGGCTCAGCCCCCGTACGGAGATCCCCGGCTCGTCCCGCGGCGCGGGCCGTGCGGGCCGTGCCGACACGACGTCCCGCCCGACCATCCCGCGCACCAGCGAGGCCGCGTCGAACTCACCGGCCGGCGCGCTGCGCACGACACCGCCGTCGCGCAGCACGGTGATCCGGTCGGCGATGCCCATGACCTCGCCGATGTAGTGCGAGATGTAGACGACGGCGACCCCGTCGTCGCGCAGCCGGCGCACCAACCCCCGTATCTGCTCCGCCGCTTCGGCGCTGAGGCAGGCGGTCGGCTCGTCCAGGACGAGGACCCGTCCGCCGCGCCGCACCTCCCGCGCGACCTCGACCATGGTCTGTTCGGCGACGGTCAGCTCACCGGCGGGTCTGCGTACGTCGATGTCGATGCCGAGACCCGAGAGAGCCTTCCGGGCGCCGGAGTCGACGGCGCTCCAGGTGACGACGCCGTGTCGGCGCGGCAGGTCGCCGAGCATGATGTTCTCGGCGACGGTGAGCCCGGCGGCCAGTTCGCGGCGCTGGGGCACGGAGGCGATGCCGAGCCGGCGGGCGCGCCGCACGGTCAGGCCCGGCTGGGCCTGACCGTCGACCTCGACGGTGCCCCGGTCGGCCTGGTGGACGCCCGAGAGGACCTGGACGAGCGTGGACTTGCCCGCGCCGTTCATGCCCATCAGGGCGTGCACCTCGCCCGGGTGCAGGTCGAGGTCGACGTCGCGCAGGGCGGCCGCGCCGCCGAAGCTCTTGGTGACGCCGCGGACCCGGACGACAGGCCCGCTCATGCGGGGTTCACCCGGCCGTACCCGCGGATGTCGGGGAACGGCGGCTCCTTGTCGGCCTGCAGATCCACCTGGAAGGTGTTGAGGCACATGCCGAGCATGGTGAAGTTGCCGAGCGCGCCGATGGTGTCGACCAGACCCTGCGGCCCGAAGTGTTCCAGGGCGGCGGCGAAGGTCTCGTCCGAGACGAAGTGTTCGTCGAGGACCTCGTGGGCGAACCGGAAGAAGGCCTGGTCGGCCGGGTCGTCGAAGGCGACGTCGGCGTAGCGCTTGTCGGCGATGGCCTTGATGTTGGCCTCGCTGACACCCGCGTCGAGGGCTTGGTGGACGTGGGCGTTCCAGGAGTACTGGGCGTCCCAGTTGCGGCCCGCCATCAGCAGCGCGAGTTCCCGCAGCCGCTTGGGCAGGGAGCAGTCGAACCGGGCGAACGCGCCCAGCGCATCGGCCCGTTCGGCCATCTCGGGGCTGTGCAGCCAGACGCGGAACGGACCGCGCACGGCACCCCGCTTGCCGGCGATCCGCGCGGCCAGTTCCCGCTGGCGCGGGGTCATGTCCTCTTCGTCGAGTACGGGGAGCCTCATGGGCGTGGAACCGCCTTCACATCCGGTGCACGGTCGTGGTCCGCCGTGCGACGGTGGCCGACCGTACCCCCGGGAAAGGGCCCCACCACCCCTCCGGGAATGCAAGGTAAAACTGCACGCCGGACGGCATCCGCGAGCCGGGAACGGCTTCTAACCTCGGTCGACACGGCCCCTCGCCCGGGCTCCTCCGCACCTGTGAAAGGACCGCCGGATGACGACGATCATCAAGGCCGCAGCCGTCCCCCTCCTCGACCGCGGCGGCGCCGTCGCGACCACTCCGCTGATCACCACCGCGTCGGCCGGCGGTGAGAACCGGATCACCAGCGGGATCAGCGTCTACCCGGTCGGCTCGGGCGCCCCGCTGCACTCGCACAACTGCGACGAGCACGTCACGATCCTCGACGGCGCGGCCGAGGTGGTGGTCGACGGCGAGGTCACGAAGCTGGAGCGGCACGACACCACGTACGTCCCGTCGCCGATTCCCCATCTCTTCCGCAACGTGGGTGACACCCCGCTGCGCATTCTGTGGGTGTACAGCTCCGGCCATGTGACCCGTACGTTCACGGAGACCGGCCGGACGGTGGAGCACCTGTCGGCCGAGGACCGGATGGGCAGGGACTGACCCCGCCCCCGTTCGCACCCTGCGTCCCCCGCACGCTATTTTGAACATGTTCAACTCGCTGCGGAACAGTCAGCGGGTCGCTTGAGGGGGCGCGCCATGAAGGTCGTACTGCCGGGTGGCACAGGACAGGTCGGCGGTGTGCTGCGCCGCGCGCTCAGCGCGGCGGGGCACGAGGTCGTCGTGCTGAGCAGGCGACCCACGCGCGCGGGCGAAGTGGAGTGGGACGGCCGCACGCCGGGCGCCTGGGTGAAGGAGATCGACGGCAGCGACGTCGTGGTCAACCTCGCCGGGCGCAGCGTCAGTTGCCGCTACACGACCGAGAACCTGCGCGCCATGATGGACTCCCGGGTCGACTCGGCCCGCGCCGTCGGGGAGGCCATCGCCGGCGCGGCCCGGCCGCCCGCGCTGTGGCTGCAGATGAGCACGGCCACGATCTACGCCCACTCCTACGACGCCGCGCACGACGAGGCGTCCGGGGTCATCGGCGGCACCGAGCCAGGCGTCCCGGGCTACTGGGCGTACAGCGTCGACATCGCCCGGGCCTGGGAGCGCGCGCAGCAAGACGCCGACACCCCGGACACCCGCAAGGTCGCCCTGCGCGCGGCGATGGTCATGAGCCCGGACCGCGGCGGCGTCTTCGACGTGCTGTCGTGGCTCGCGCGGCTCGGTCTGGGCGGGCCGGTCGCGGGCGGCCGGCAGTACATGTCCTGGATCCACGACCAGGACTTCGTACGGGCGGTGGAGTTCCTGATCGCCCACGAGGAGCTGACGGGACCGGTGAACCTGGCGGCCCCGCATCCGCTCCCCCAGCGCGACTTCATGCGCGTCCTGCGCCGGGCCCGGCGCGTCCCGCTCGGTCTGCCGGCGACCCGCTGGATGGCCGGGGTGGGCGCCTTCGCGCTGCGTTCGGACACGGAGCTCCTGCTCAAGAGCCGCCGGGTGGTGCCGGGCCGGCTCCTCGACGCCGGGTTCTCCTTCGCCCATGAGCGGTGGGACACGGCGGCGGCGGATCTGGTGGGCCGGCGCCGCCTGCGGTGACCCCGGCGGCCCGAGCGGCGCGGGCAGGTCACCGGGTGTGACCGGCCGCGGACGCTGCCGCCCTGGTCAGCCCCGGCCCCACCTGGCAGGATCACGGCATGCCGCAGGCCCCTTTCCGGACGTTCCCGCTGACCCGCCGCCGCGCCCTCACCGGCTCCGCGGCGGCGCTCGTGGTGTTCGGGCTGCTGCTGTGGTGGCTGCTGCCGCTGGGGCAGAAGTCGCCGTCCGGCGAGGTCAGGTTCAGCACGGGCACGCAGAACGGCGTGTACGTGCGCTACGGCAACCTCCTCGACGAGGCGCTGGCCCGCGATCTGCCCCGGCTCGACGTGACGCTCAAGGAGAGCGAGGGCTCCTGGGACAACGTCACCCGGGTCGCCACGGGCAAGGCCGACTTCACCATCGCCGCGGCGGACGCCGTCGCCAAGTACCAGGAGGACCAGGAGCCCGGCGCGGACCGGCTGCGCGGCTGCGCCCGTCTCTACGACGACTACATGCAGCTCATCGTGCCCCGGGGCTCCAGCATCAAGAAGGTGGCCGATCTCCGCGGCAAGAGGGTCGCCGTCGGCGGACCGCGCTCCGGGGTACGGCTGATCGCCGAGAAGGTGCTGGCGGCGGCGGACCTGGACGTCGACAAGGACATCGTGCCGGTCGACCTCGGCATCAGCGGCATGGCCGACGCCCTGAAGTCCGGGAAGATCGACGCGTTCTTCTGGTCGGGCGGTCTGCCCACCAACAACGTGAAGGAGCTGTCCGAGGAGTTCCCCATCCGCCTGGTGGAGATGGGCAGCCTGCTCGACCGGCTGCGCGCCATGAGCGACCCGTCCGCGCGCTACTACCGCGCCGCCGTGATGCCCGCCGACACCTACCCGGACGCCCAGCAGGGCAAGGCCGTCAGCACCCTGGCGGTGGCGAACCTCCTGGTCACGACGGACCGCACGGACCCGGAACTGACCGAGGCCGTGACCCGTACGGTCATCGACAGCCGCGACTCGATCGGCAGCGAGGTGCACGCGGCGCAGCTCGTGGACCTGCGCACGGCCGTCTACACGGACCCCCTGGCCCTGCACGAGGGCGCGCGCCGCTACTACCGCTCGGTGAAGCCCTGACTGCCGGAGCCCACGGCCCCGCGCTCACCCGCCGTCCGGTCCGCTCCCCGGCCGGGTCCGGGGCACCCTCAGCGTCACCTTCAGGCCGTGCGGCTCGTGCGGCTCGTACGCGATCGAGCCGCCGCCCGCGGTCAGCAGGGCGCGGGAGATCGACAGGCCGAGGCCCGAGCCCTTGATGTTCTGGTGCCGGCCGCTGCGCCAGAAGCGGTCGCCGATGCGGGACAGCTCCTCCTCGCGCAGGCCGGGACCGCCGTCGGCGACCTCGACGGCCGTGCTGCTGCCGTTCGCGGTGACGCTGACACGGACCTCCTCGCCCTGCGGCGTGAACTTCAGCGCGTTGTCGACCACGGCGTCCAGGGCGCTGGACAGGGCGACCGGATCGGCCCAGCCGGTCACGGCCGGGCAGTCCGCGACGAGCCGCACCCCCTTGTCCTGCGCGGTCAGCCGCCACGCCTCGACGCGCTCGGCCGCGAGTTCGCCGATGTCGGTCAGCTGCAGGTCGGCGGCGGCATGCTCGGCGAGCGCCAGGTCCAGCAGGTCGTCGAGGACCCGGGCCAGACGCTTGCCCTCGGCCTGCACGGACGCGATCTCCTCGTTCCCCTCCGGCAGTTCGTAGGACAGCACCTCGATACGGAGCATCAGCGCGGCGAGCGGATTGCGCAGCTGGTGCGAGGCGTCGGCGACGAAGGCGCGCTGCTGCTCCAGCACGTCCTCGACGTTGTCCGCCATCTCGTTGAACGACCGGGCCAGGCGCCTGAGTTCCGGCGGACCGCCGGCGGCCGCGACCCGCGACTTGAGCCGTCCCGTGGCGATGTCGTGCGTGGTCGCGTCCAGCACGCGCACCGGCCGCAGGACCCAGCCCGTCAGGCGAAGCGCGGCCCCCACGGCGAGCAGCATCGCGGCCGCCTCGCCCAGCGCGATGACCGCCCAGCCGCGTACCGTCTTGGCCCGCATCTCGGCGGTGGGCGAGTCCGTGACGACGACGGCGACGACATCGCCGTCCCGGATGACGGGCGAGGCGACGACGATGCGCCCCTGCCGCTGCCACGGCCACACCTGCGGCGGGTCGTGGCTCCCGCGCGAGTACAGCGCCTCGTCGAAGGCGGCCCGCAACTGCCCGTCGCGCGGCACCCGGAACGCACGGGGCGCCCGCCCCATGGGCCGCACGTCGAGCTCGCGGTAGAAGACCCCGGCCTTTATCCCGTAGACGTCGTAGTAGCGGGTGAGCTCCTTCTGGAGGGTCTGCCGCCGCTCGTCGGTCTCCGTGCGGCCGCTGCCCTCGGAGCGCGTGGTGACGAACTGGGCGAGGGAGGCGAACCGGGCGGTGTCGTCGATGCGGTCCACGACGACCTTCTGCTGCTGCGCGGAGGCCAGACTCACCGCGAGCGGGAAACCCAACGCGAGCAGCACGCCCGCCATGAGGACGATGAGCAGCGGAAGCAGCCGTGCGCGCACCCGGAGTCCTGATCCCTACGCGGCCGGGGCGACGAGCCGGTACCCGACGCCGCGCACGGTCTCGATGAGGGCGGGCATGCGCAGCTTGGAGCGCAGGGACGCCACATGCACCTCGAGCGTCCGTCCGGTCCCCTCCCAACTGGTCTGCCACACCTCGGAGATGATCTGCTCCCGGCGGAAGACGACACCCGGCCGCTGCGCGAGCAGCGCCAGCAGGTCGAACTCCTTGCGGGTGAGCTGGACGGCGGCTCCGTCCACCGTCACCTGCCGCGTGGGCAGATCGATGGCGACGCCGCCGAACCGCACCTCCTGGCCGACGGACACGGCGGCCTCCCCCGGCACACTGCGCCGGCTGACGGCGTGGATGCGCGCGAGCAGCTCCCCGGTGTCGTAGGGCTTCACCACATAGTCGTCCGCGCCGAGGTTGAGCCCGTGGATGCGGGACCGCACGTCCGCGCGCGCGGTCACCATGATCACCGGTGTCGACGTCCGCTTGCGGATCTTGCCGCAGACCTCGTACCCGTCCTGGTCCGGCAGTCCCAGATCGAGGAGGACGACCCCGAAGGCCGCGGCCTCCGGGACGAGCGCCTGCAGGGCCTCCTCGCCGTTGCGCGCGTGGTGCACCTCGAAGCCGTGCCGGGCCAGAACCGCCGACAGGGCCGCTGCCACATGATCGTCGTCCTCGACGAGCAGCAGTCTCATTCCGGCCCCCTTTGGTTCATCGGTTGTCCGACCGCGCGACTTGGTACCGCGCGACGCTCAAGGCATCCACGCCGATATGTAAGGACGACGTCAAGGGGGTTCTGGTTACGTCCGTGTTCCGTTATGCACCCGGTACGCGGACCCACGCCCTCTTCACGCATAGTGTCCGGTTGCGGCCGGATCGTTATGCTCAATTTCCCCTCAGATGTAATGACGCTGGTCGTACGGGGTTACTACTGTCCTCCCAACCGAGGAGGATGGAGCAAGACCCCGATGACCGAAGTTTCGGTGACCAAGGACGCCACTCCCCCCGCGGGCGACGCGCTGGTCGCGCTGAGCCAAGTGAACAAGCACTTCGGCTCGCTGCACGTGCTCCAGGACATCGACCTGACCATCGCCCGAGGCGAGGTCGTGGTCGTCATCGGCCCGTCGGGTTCTGGTAAGTCCACGCTGTGCCGCACGATCAACCGCCTGGAGACCGTGGACTCCGGCGCCATCTCGATCGACGGCAAGCCGCTGCCCCAGGAGGGCAAGGAGCTGGCCAAGCTGCGCGCGGACGTGGGCATGGTCTTCCAGTCCTTCAACCTCTTCGCACACAAGACGGTGCTGGAGAACGTGACGCTGGGTCAGATCAAGGTCCGCAAGGTGTCCAAGAGCCAGGCCGAGGAGAAGGCCCGCACGCTCCTCGACCGGGTCGGCGTCGGCGCGCAGGCGGACAAGTACCCCGCGCAGCTCTCCGGCGGCCAGCAGCAGCGCGTCGCCATCGCACGGGCACTGGCGATGGACCCCAAGGTGATGCTCTTCGACGAGCCGACATCCGCGCTCGACCCGGAGATGATCAACGAGGTCCTCGAAGTGATGCAGCAGCTCGCCCGGGACGGCATGACCATGGTCGTGGTCACGCACGAGATGGGCTTCGCCCGGTCGGCAGCGAACCGCGTCGTCTTCATGGCGGACGGCCGCATCGTCGAGGAGGCCGTCCCCGACCAGTTCTTCAGCAATCCGCGCAGTGATCGGGCCAAGGACTTCCTGTCGAAGATCCTGCACCACTAGACACGCGCCGCACACGCGCCCTCAAGTGAGGTCCCGCGCGCGCGTGTTGAGATTTCCGACTGCCGATTCTGCCGACACGAAGGATGTTCACCATGAAGCTCCGCAAGTCCGCCGCGATCGCCGCCACGGTCGCCGCCCTCGCCCTGACCGCCACCGCGTGTGGCGGCGAGTCCGGCAACGCCGGTGACAAGCCGGCCGGTTCCACCGGCGGCAAGAACCAGCCGAAGCTGCCCACCTACAAGGTCGCCTCGAGCGTCACCATCGACTCGGCCACCCTGAAGAAGGCCCAGAAGGCCGGCAAGCTCGTCATCGGCGCCAAGAACGACCAGCCGTACCTCGGCTTCGAGGACACCGACGGCAAGCGCTCCGGCTTCGACATCGAGATCGCCAAGATGGTCGCCGCCGACCTCGGCTTCAAGCCCGACCAGATCGAGTTCAAGACGGTCGACTCGAACGTCCGCGAGACCACCATCTCCAAGGGCGAGGTCGACCTCTACGTCGGCACGTACACGATCAACGACGAGCGCAAGAAGCAGGTCGGCTTCGCCGGTCCGTACTTCAAGGCGGGCGCCGACCTCCTGGTCCGCACGGCGGACAAGGACAAGATCACCGGCACCGACTCGATCAAGGGCAAGACGGTCTGCTCCATCAAGGGCTCGACCCCGCTGCAGGAGATCAAGAAGCCCAAGTACGGCGCGAAGACCATCGAGCTGTCCAAGTACTCCGAGTGCGTCCAGCAGCTGCTGAACAACGAGGTCGACGCCGTCACCACCGACGACGCCATCCTCAAGGGCTACGCGGCCCAGCGTCCGACCAAGCTGCACGTCGTCGGCAAGCCCTTCACCGAGGAGCCGTACGGCGTCGGCATGAACAAGGACGACAAGGCGCTGCGCGACGCGGTGAACAACGCCATCGAGGCGCACGAGAAGAACGGCGACTACAAGAAGGCGTACGACGCGACGCTCGGCCTGTCCAACTCCGCGTACGCCGAGCCGCCGGCCCTCGAGCGCTACTGATCACCCTCTTCAGTTCCTGAGGAGCAGGTCCGTGCCCCGGGCACACCCCAGCGGTGTGCCCGTGGCGCGGCCCCAGTCGCCCGTCCGCCGCCGCCCACGAGGACATCCCCGTGAACGTATTGCTCGACTATCTCCCGGAGTTCCGCGAGGGGTTCATAGGCACCGTCCTGCTGACCCTGGCCAGCGGGGTTCTGGCGATGGTGCTCGGCGTTCTCATCGCCGGGTTCCGTGTCTCCCCCGTCCCTCCGCTGCGCCTGTTCGGCACCGCGTGGGTCACGCTGTTCCGCAACACTCCGCTGACGCTGCTCTTCCTCATCGTCTGGTTCGTCATTCCGCCGCTGTTCGGGCTGAGCATCAGCCCGTGGGCCAAGGCGCTGCTCGCGCTGGGCTGCTACACGTCGGCGTTCGTCTGTGAGGCCGTGCGGTCGGGCTTCAACACGGTGCCGCTGGGCCAGGCCGAGGCGGCCCGGTCGATCGGCATGACCTTCTCGCAGACCCTGCGCCTGATCATCCTGCCGCAGGCGACGCGGACCGTCCTGCCGCCGCTCAGCTCGATCTTCATCGCGCTGACCAAGAACTCCGCCATCGCGGGCGCGTTCAGCGTCGCCGAGCTCTTCGGTGTGCAGAAGCTGCTGAGCGACAAGGGCTACGCGGCCGGCTTGATCTTCGTCTGGGTGGCTCTCGGCTACCTGATCATCACCTTCGCCATCAGCGGTCTGTTCCGGCTGCTCGAGCGCCGCATGGGGGTCGCACGATGAGTGGTTCGAGCGTCCTGTACGACGCGCCCGGCCCCAAGGCCCAGGTGCGCAACTGGATCTACACGATCGTCGGCTCCGTCGCGGTGCTGGGCCTGATCGCCTTCACGCTCTACCGGATGAACGTCACGGGCCAGCTGAAGCCCGAGGTCTGGAACATCTTCAACAACGCGGGTGTGCGCACCAACATCCGCGACGGCATCCTCACCACTCTGAAGGTGTTCGCCGTCGCCGGAGTGCTCTCCCTGGTGCTCGGCCTGCTCCTCGCGGTCGCCCGGCTCTCCGAGCACAAGGCGGTCAGCTGGTTCGCCACCGGCTTCATCGAGCTGTTCCGCGCCATCCCGCTGCTGATCACCATCTACGCCTTGTGGGTGCTTTTCCTCACCTACAAGGAGAACCTCGGGACCGTCGGCGACAACGCGGCCTTCTGGGCCCTCGTCATCGGTCTGACCGTCTACAACGGCTGTGTCCAGGCCGAGGTCCTCCGGGCCGGCATCAACGCCGTACCGCGCGGTCAGGTGGAAGCGGCGTACGCACTGGGTCTGCGCAAGACCCAGGTGATGACGATGCTGCTGCTCCCGCAGGCCGTCCGGGCGATGCTGCCGACGATGATCAGCCAGCTCGTGGTGACCCTGAAGGACACCTCGCTCGGCTACATCATCACCTACAGCGAGCTGCTGTTCGCGGCCCGCACCCTGGCCAACAACATCATCGTCAACGGCGAGAACCCGATCACCGCGGTGGTCATCGTCGTCGGCGCGATCTACATCGCGATGTGTCTGGCCCTGTCCGGTCTCGCCAACTGGATCGAGCGGCGCGGCCGGCGCACCCCCAAGGGCATCGCGGTCGCCCCGGCCGCCGAGCCCATCGTGGAGATGTCGGAGATCCAGCAGCAGCTGGGCAAGACCACGGGCAGCGGTACGAACAACGGGGTCTGACGGATCTTCATCGACCGTTGAGGTATCACGGAGGCAGTGGCGTCGTCGCCACTGCCTCCGTCACTTGACGCAAGCACCGGCAATGGGTTGCATACGCTCTGTGAACGCGCACCCCGCTCCAACTGCCCCTTCCTGTATGTTCAGTACTTCGCCCGCGCCCTGCTGCGCGGCGCCGCACGGGGCAGGAGGGGCCGCGCCGTGGATCCGGTGATCGTCGTCGGCGCGGGCCCGGTGGGTCTCACGCTGTCCCTCGCTCTCGCCCGCCACGGCGTACCGTCCGTGGTCCTCGACGAGGGCCCCGGCAAGGACGAGCCGCGCCCCGCCCGCACGGTCGTCCTGCGCGAGGACACCGCCGCGCTCGCCGAGCGACTGTCCGGCGCCTCCTTCGACGCGCTCGGATCCCGGTGGACCGGCTGGCGCTCACTGCGCCGGAAGCAGGAGATGCGGGTCCTCACTTTCGGTGACCCTGACGACTCCCTGCCGGCCCCCCTGCACATCGCCCAGCACGATCTGACCGGCGCCCTGCGCGCCGCCGTCGCCCGCGAGCGGCTCGTCAAGCTGTCCGCCGACAGCCGCCTCGACTCGATCGAGGAGGACGGGAGCGGGCTGACGGCACACACCCGCGGCCCCAAGGGCACCTACTGGCGCGGCAGTTACCTGGTCGGCTGCGACGGCCCCCGCTCGACCGTCCGCAAGCTCCTCGACATCCGCTTTCCGGGCCGCACGGCCGTCGAACGGCACGCGGTCGCCGCACTGCGCACGGAACTTCCCTGGCCCGGTCAGGCGTTGCTCCATCGCAACCCTCCGTGGCGGACCTCAGGGCCGTCCGGCGCGGAGGTCGTCGGCCGCCCGCTGGCCGACGGCGTCTGGCGCCTGGACTGGCTGCTCCCGCCGCGCAGCGACCTGGTCACCCCCGACGTGCTGGTGACCCGCATCCGGGAGACCCTCGCGGGCTGGTGCGGCGGCTCCACACCCCCGTACGAGCTGCTCGACACGGGCGTGCACACCGTGCACCACCGCCTCGCCCGGCGCTGGCGCGTGGGCCGCGCCTTCCTCGCCGGGGACTCCGCGCACCTCCTCGGCGCACTCGGCACCCAGGGCCTGGACGAGGGCCTGCGCGACGCCGACAACCTCGCCTGGAAACTGGCCCTGGCCTGGCACGACGGCCGCCGCCCCACCCCGGACGCCCTCCTCGACAGCTACCAGACGGAGCGCCGCGCCGCCGTCGCGGGCCGGCTGCGCGCCGCCGACCAGGCGCTGCCGATACTGCGCGGTGGCGGCGGACTGCGGTCGTACGTGCCCGGATCCGCCCGCGGCCACGACGCGCTGCTCACGGACGGTCACCTGGGATACGGCCCGCTGGGCGCGCCCGGGGCGTACGCCGACTCCCCGCTCACGCCACCGCGCGCCGCGTCGCAGGTGGACGTGGGCACGGCGCCCGGGGCCCCGGCGGCCGATGTACGGGTGACGGCGCCCGACGGCTCGTTCGTCGACCTGCGCGACCGGTTCGGCCTGGGTCCGCTGCTCGTGGTCCTGGTGGCGCCCGGCACCGGCGTGTGGGACCGCAAGCACTGGATGTCGGCGGGGCTCATGCCCCGGCTCGCGGCCGCCGTCTCCGCGCTCCCGCACGAGGCCGAACTCCTCGTCGCGGAGAGTTATCCGGACGCCCCCGCCCACACGGTGCTGCTGATCCGGCCCGACGGGCATCTCGTCACCGCGCTGAGCGGCGTACGCCCGGCGGAACTGTACGACGCGGCGCGCACGGCGCTCGGCGGCCCGGAGCCGTCGGTGGCGGAGCCCGCGACGGCCTCGTCGGAGGTCAGCGGCGCGTAGTGAGCTTCGCGCGCCCCGTGAACAAGAGTTGACCGGCCCCTACCGCCATGGTGTACTCCGGAACGTGACGACGATCGACACGAATGTGCGCCTGTGGCGGAGGGTCCATATGGACCTCGTCCGCTACGCGGGCTGCGTGTGTCGCCCGTCCTGCTGAATTCGCCTTCTTCCTCTTCGCGCCCCACCGTCTCCCGGCCGTCCGCCGGGCCGGTGGCGCGCGGTCTTCGCGAACCCAGGACGGTTTCCATGTCTGCGCCCCTCTCTGCTCCCGCGTCCGTACCCGCCGCTTCCGCCGCGCCCTCGGCCGCGGCGCCCACCCAGGCCGATCTCTTCGACTTCGTCCGCCGCACCGCGGCGGACCTGGATCTCATCGCCTCCCTGCCGCTCGATCCGGAAGGCCGTACGTGGGTGCGGCTCGAGGGTCCCGGCGGCAGTGAGGCCTGGCTGATCGGCTGGCCGCCCGGGACCGGCACCGGCTGGCACGACCACGCCGATTCGGTCGGCGCCTTCCTGACCGCGGCCGGCACGCTGAAGGAGAACTCGCTCGCCGCCCGGCTGCCCACCGACGGCTGGAAGACCCTGGAACTGTCCGAAGGCGTCGACAGGGAACGGCGGTTGCGCACGGGCCAGGGCCGCGGCTTCGGCCGCCACCACGTCCACGAGGTCCTGAACGAGTCCCTCACCGAGCACGCCGTCTCGGTGCACGCCTACTACCCCCCGCTCCCGCAGATCCGGCGCTACAGCCGCACCGGCCCGCTGCTGCGCCTGGAGTCGGTGGAGCGCCCGGAGGACTGGCAGTGAGCACCGCGGACCGCCCGGTGGGCATCGACGAACTCCTCGAACGCGTACGGTCCGGCCTCGACCGGGTCGAGGCACGGGAGGCGTACACGGCGGCCACGGCGGGCGAGGCACTGCTCGTCGACATCCGGTACGCGGCCCTGCGCGAGCGCGACGGACTGATTCCCGGGGCCCTCGTGGTCGAGCGCAACGAGCTGGAGTGGCGCCTCGATCCGCAGGGCAGCCACCGCGCCCCCGAGGCGACCGGCCACGACCTGCGGGTCGTGGTGGTCTGCAACGAGGGTTACGCGTCGAGCCTCGCGGCCGCCTCCCTGCGGCAGTTGGGGCTGCACCGGGCGACGGACCTGGTGGGCGGGTTCCAGGCGTGGCGCGCGGCGGGGCTTCCGGTGTCCGCGGGCTGACGCCGCTCACCGCGCGACCGGGGCGACGGTGCCGGGGTCACTCCTTCGCCGTCGCCACGGTCACCGGCCGGACGCGCAGGGCCGCCCGGCCCGGCAGTGCCGTCGCCGTGAGCGCGAGGACGGCGGCGGTCGCGACCACGGTGACGTACGTCAGGGGCAGGACGGCCGGGGCCGCCGTGCCGGTCATGCCGAGGCTGAAGGCGCTGAGCACGGCGGCGGCGATCCCGCTGCCGAGGCCCACTCCCATGAGGACGACGGTCAGCGCCTCGATCCGCAGCATGCGCAGCACCTGGCGCCGGGTCGCACCGGCGAGCCGGAGCAGGGCGAACTCACGGATCCGCTCGGACACCGACATCGCGAGGGTGTTGACGACGGCGATGGCGGTGAAGGCGAGGACCAGGGCCATCGCGATGATGTTGACCTCGGCGTCGGCCTGCTGCCGCTCGGCCCGGAGCCCGTCGGCCGCGCTCGGCGAGAGGACGCGGACGCCCGGGAACTCATCCAGGGTGGCCGCGAGTTGTTCCTGTGAGCGGGTGGTGGAGACGAGCACGGAGGAGGCGAGCGGATTGTCGACGTGGCGCGAGAGCAGATCGTGGGCGACGGTCAGATCGCCGAAGCCGAGGCCCCGCGCGTAGACGGCGGCGACGGTCAGGGTGACGGGTGTGCCGTCCCCGAGCGTCAGTTTCAGGGTGCTGCCGGGCCTCAGATGCCGCTGATCGGCGGCGAGTTCACTGACGGCGACCGATCCCGCCCCGAAGCGCTCCAGTGATCCCGCGGTGACGTCCGGGTCCCAGGTCCGGGTGAGGCCGTCCGGGGTGACGCCCTGTGCCGGGTACTTGTCGAGGCCGACCCGGACGGTGGAGCGGACGACCTCGGTGGCGGTGGTCCCGCGCTCCCGGCGCAGCTCGCGCACGGCCGCCGCCGGGACGCCGGGGCCCTGCGCGGTGACCACCGAGTCGGCGCGGACTCCTGCCCGTGCCTGGGCCCGGGCGGCGTCGCCCAGGGTGGGCTGGACGAACAGGACGGTGCAGGTCATGCCGGTGAGGAGGGTGAGCGGGGTGACGACGGCGGCCATCCGTGCCGCGTGACCCTTCAGGTTCGCCGTGGCGAGCCGGGCCGTGGGACCGAGGCTCCGCAGCGGCCGTCCCAGGACGGCGGTGGTCGCCCTGACCAGCAGCGGGCCGAGCAGCGCGACGGCCACGGCGAGCACGACGACGGACAGGAACGTCACGGGGGTCGAGGCGGCCTCGGTGCGCAGCCCGGCCAGGACGACGACGAGCACGGTGCCGCCGGCCAGGGCGACGAGCCCGGCGACGGTCCGGAGCACGGTGGGCCGCACCGGTGCGGCGCTCGCTTCGGAGAGTGCGGCTGCGGGCCTGATCCGGCCGATGCGCCGGGCGGCGACGCGGGTGGCGACCCAGGCGCCGACAAGGGTCGCGGCGAGCCCGGCGGCGACCGGGAAGAAGCCGACGGTGCGCTCCAGCGTGGGCGGTACGGACCCGAGCTCGACGAAGCGCCCGTACAGCCATCCGCCGAGCGGCAGCCCGGCGAGGGAGCCGACGGTCCCGGCGGCGGCGCCGACGACCAGCGCCTCGCATCCGAGCAGTCGGCGGATCTGCTTCGGGGTGGCGGCGATGGCGCGCAGCAGGGCCAGTTCGCGATGGCGCTGCTGCACGGACAGGGCGAAGGTGCCGACGACGACGAGCACGGCGACGAGCAGGGAGGTGCCGCCCATGGCTCCGCCCATGCTGACCAGCTTCACGCGCGCGGCGGCCGCGTCCAGGAACTCGACGGGTCCGCGCTCCTCACCGGCGGTGACCCGCGCCGTCGTCCCTTCGAGCGCCTCGGCGACGGACTTCTTCAACGCGCCGACGTCCCGGCCCTGTTCGGGCACGACACCGATCGCCGTCACCCGGCCGGGATGCGCGGCGAGCCGCTCGGCCTCGGCGGTGGAGAAGAACAGCGAGGTCTGGCGGGTGACGGTGGCGCCGGGGGCGGGTTCGGCGATCCCTGTCACCCGGTACGTACGAGGGTCCTGGGTGGACTGCACGGTGAGCCGGCCGCCGACCGTGAGACGGGCGCGGTCCGCGAGACCGCGGTCCACCACGATGTCGCCGCCGGACCGGGGCGCGGTGCCGGCGGCCAGCGTGTAGGGGGTCAGGGCGGCGGAGTCCCAGGCGTGGCCGTGCGCGGGCCGGTCGGGATCGGTGGCGCCCGCCGCCAACGGCTCGGCGAGGAAGGTGAGTTCGGGCACGGCCCGCCGCACGCCGGGCACCGCCCGCACCTTCCGGACGAGGTCCCGGGACAGCCAGGCCCGCTCGGCGAGGGGCTTGGCCTTGTGCTTGACCTTCGTCTTGCCCTTCTTGTGCTTGACGGTGGTCCGGTGCACGCTCTGATCGGCGGAGACCAGCACGGGAGCGGCCCCGTAGCGCTCGGTGCGCACCGTGCCGCGCAGGCCCGTCTCCAGCAGGGTGCCGCAGGCGGTGACGAGGGCGGCGGCGCACATCAGGGCGAGAAAGGCCCCCAGGAACCCGCCCTTCCGGTCTCGCACGGTCTGCAGTGCGTAGCGCAGCATCATGGCGTCCCCCGGCGGACCGTGCGTGGCTTCAACGTCATGCGCCCACGATGGCCCGTACCGGATACCTCGCACACTGCGGCGGCCAGGCGTCTCGGGGTGGGGTAAACCCCACCCGTCCGCCGCTCGGACCACTGCTGCTCCGCTACTCCGCGAACCCCAGGTCCTCGGTCTCCTCCCCCTCTTCCTCCAGCGCCTGCCGGACCACCCGGAGCGCCATGCCCTCGGGGTAGCCCTTGCGCGCGAGCATCCCCGCGAGCCGGCGCAGCCGCTTGTCACGGTCGAGGCCGCGCGTGGAGCGGAGCTTGCGGGCGACGAGGTCGCGCGCCGTCTCCTCCTCCTGGTCGGAGTCGAGCTGCCCCACCGCTTCGTCGATCACCGTGGAGTCCACTCCCTTGGTGCGGAGCTCCCGCGCGAGCGCCCGGCGCGCCAGGCCCCGCCCGTGGTGCCGGGACTCGACCCAGGCATCGGCGAAGGCGCTGTCGTTGATCAGTCCGACCTCCTCGAACCGGGACAGCACCTCCTCGGCCACGTCGTCCGGGATCTCGCGCTTGCGCAGTGCGTCGGCGAGCTGCTTGCGCGTGCGCGGGGTCCCGGTGAGCAGACGCAGGCAGATGTTCCGCGCCCGCTCCGCCGGGTCCCCCGACGGCTCCCCCCGCTCGGCCCTCGACGAGTCGGGGGGACCGTCGTCCCCTGCGGCGCCGGACGGATCCCCGAATCCGCCTCTGCGCCGACGCCCGCGCGGTCCGGCCCCGCCGCGCGAACGTCCACCACGGCGCGGCCCGTCCACCGCTCCGTCCCCCGCTTCGACGTCGTGACCAGCCTCCCCGTCCACGGCATCGTCGTACGCCCCCGCACCCGCACGTCCCCGATCGGGGGTGGGGAGGGCGTCGTACTCGGCCCAGTCGGTTCGTCGTGTCACGGACTAGCTCTTGGCCGCCGCGGCCTTGGACTTGGCGGCCTTGGGAGCGGGGACGGTCTTCGCGTCCTCGACGGGGGCGGCCGCCGCTTCCTCGCCCGGCTCGGCGGCCGGCTCCTCCACCTTCTTGACGCCGACGCCCAGCTTCTCCTTGATCTTCCGCTCGATCTCGTTGGCCAGGTCGGGGTTGTCCTTCAGGAAGTTGCGCGCGTTCTCCTTGCCCTGGCCGAGCTGGTCGCCCTCGTACGTGTACCAGGCGCCGGCCTTGCGGACGAAGCCGTGCTCCACGCCCATGTCGATCAGGCCGCCCTCGCGGGAGATGCCCTGGCCGTAGAGGATGTCGAACTCGGCCTGCTTGAAGGGCGGCGCGACCTTGTTCTTGACGACCTTGACGCGGGTGCGGTTGCCCACCGCGTCCGTGCCGTCCTTCAGGGTCTCGATGCGGCGGATGTCCATGCGCACCGAGGCGTAGAACTTCAGCGCGCGGCCACCGGTCGTGGTCTCCGGCGAGCCGAACATCACGCCGATCTTCTCGCGGAGCTGGTTGATGAAGATCGCGGTGGTCTTCGACTGGTTGAGCGCGCTGGTGATCTTCCGGAGCGCCTGGCTCATCAGACGGGCCTGCAGACCCACGTGCGAGTCGCCCATCTCGCCCTCGATCTCCGCGCGCGGGACGAGCGCGGCGACGGAGTCGATGACGATCAGGTCGAGGGCGCCGGAGCGGACCAGCATGTCGACGATCTCCAGAGCCTGCTCGCCGTTGTCCGGCTGGGACAGGATCAGGTTGTCGATGTCGACGCCGAGCTTCTTGGCGTACTCGGGGTCGAGGGCGTGCTCGGCGTCCACGAAGGCCACCGCGCCGCCCGCCTTCTGGGCATTGGCGACGGCGTGCAGGGTCAGGGTCGTCTTACCGGACGACTCCGGGCCGTACACCTCCACCACGCGGCCGCGCGGGATGCCGCCGACACCGAGCGCGATGTCGAGGGCCGTCGAGCCGGTGGAGATCACCTCGATGGGCTCGTTCGGCCGCTCGCCCATGCGCATGACCGCGCCCTTGCCGAATTGCCGTTCAATCTGTGCGAGCGCGGCGTCGAGCGCCTTCTCGCGGTCGGTTCCTGCCATGGGTTCCACCCGGTTTGCTTGAGTCGATCGCTTCACGTCAAAGACGCTAACGCCTGCCACTGACAATCGGCCTCGACGCCCGTCCGCCTGTGGATAACTCGAGGCTCTTCGCCCGGCGACTCTCTCCGAATCCCTTGGGACTACTGGCAAGAGGAGTCCCTGGACCTTCCATAAGAAAGGATGTTCGATTTTGGTGTCAAGCGCACCACGCGGCACAGGAGCAAGTCCCGCCCCCGCCTCGACCCATCGCCCCGGGTACTCCCCGCGGCGTACGCCGGATGCCTCCGGCCGGACGACGCCCGCGCGGACCCGTGTGACGAGCCTTGTCCGCATGGACCTCTCCCACCCCTGCCCCGTGGAGCGCCGATGCACCCCGGCCGAGCGGCTCTGTCACACGACCGGCGTCGCCCTCGTCGCGTCGGGGCTCGTCCATCTCGTCGTGTTCGCGGTCGACGGCGGCCCCTGGGACGGTCCCGTCTCCTGGCGCAAGCCCGTCACCTTCGGGCTCTCCTTCGGCGTGACCCTGATGGCCCTCACCTGGGTGACGTCGTATCTGCGCGTCGGCGCCCGGCTGCGGAGCGCCCTGCTCGTGGTGTTCGCCGCGGACTGCGTCCTGGAGGTCGGCGGCATCACCCTCCAGGCGTGGCGCAAGGTTCCGTCGCACCTCGACATGGAGACCGCCTTCGACACCGCCGTCTCCCTGTCGCTCGCCGTGGGAGGCGGTGTCCTGGTGGTGCTCCTGACGGTCTTCGCCGTCCTCTCCTTCCGCAGCCGTCCGAGCGGCTGCACGGGCATGCCGCTCGCCGTGCGCGCCGGCTTCGCCGTCCTCCTGGTGGCTCTCGCCTCGGGCGCGGCCATGATCGCGCGGGGTGTGGCGCTGACCCGGAGCGGACATCAGGAGGCGGCCTACCACTCGACGGCCGCGCTCAAGCCGCTGCACGGGGTCAGCCTGCACGCCGTGCTCGTCCTGCCGGTCCTGGCCCGGCTGATGTCGCGTACGGCATGGCGGGACCGCACCAAGGAACGGGTCATGTACGGCGCGGTGGCCACCTACGCGGTGGCGGTCGTCGCGGCAGGCGCTCGGGCCGCCGTCACCTACTGACCGGCCCGCCCGGCGCGGGGCCCGCTCACGTGGCCCCGGCCTCCCGGGCCTCGGCGTCGGCCGCGGACTCGGCGTCCGGATGGTTCGGCCCCCTCAGGGCACGCCGCATGCGCGCGAGCAACGGCGCTCCCCCGCGCCTTCGCGGCCCCCGCGCGCGCGGGTCGTCCGTCACGTCGTACCGCTTCACGTACGCCCCCAGGAACGCCTGCAGCGTGGCGACGGCGGGGATCGCGATGAGCGCCCCGACGGCGCCGAGCAGCGCGGTGCCCGCGATGACCGACCCGAAGGCGACCGCGGGGTGGATGTCCACCGTCTTCGCGGTCAGCTTCGGCTGCAGCATGTAGTTCTCGAACTGCTGGTAGACCACCACGAAGATGAGCACCCACAGGGCGTACCAGGGGTCCACCGTGAAGGCGATCAGCATCGGCAGCGCGCCCGCCAGATAGGTGCCGATCGTCGGGATGAACTGCGAGACGAGCCCGACCCACACGGCGAGCACGGGCGCGTACGGCACTCCAAGCGCCTGCAGCAGGATGTAGTGCGCGATCCCGGAGATGAGCGCCATCAGGCCGCGCGAGTACAGATAGCCACCCGTCTTGTCGACGGCGATCTCCCACGCGCGCACCACTTCGGCCTGCTTGGCGGGCGGCAGCACCGAGCACAGCGCACGGCGCAGGCGCGGGCCGTCGGCGGCGAAGTAGAACGAGAACAGGGTGATCGTCAGCAGCTGGAACAGCGCGCCGAGCACCTGCCCGGACACGTCCAGGACGCCGGTCGCGCTGTTCTGCACGTACTTCTGAAGCCAGTCCGAGTGCAGCAGGCTGTCCTGGACCTCGACCCGGCTCAGGTCCGTGTGGAACGTCGTGTTGACCCAGCTGATGAGCTGGTCGAGATACTTCGGGAAGTCCTCGACCATGTCGACGACCTGGCCGGCCAGCATCGAGCTGAGCAGGAAGACGAAACCGGCGGTCGCGATCATCACGCCGAGGAAGACGAGACCGGTGGCCAGGCCACGGCGCAGACCGCGCGCCGCCATCCAGCTCACCGCGGGCTCGATGGCGAGCGCCAGGAAGAACGCGATCAGTACGTTGATCAACAGGCCGGTGACCTGGTGGAAGGCCCAGCTGCCCAGCTGGAAACAGGCGATGAGGGCCAGGGCGAGCACCATGGCGCGCGGCAGCCAGCGCGGCATCCCCGCGCGCGCGGCAGCGACCGGACCCGAGGGCGGCTCGGGCGGTGTCGTGCCGGGCGGTGCGGCGTCGGTCTTCACCTGGAGGTTCTCGTCTGTCGCTGCCACGCTGCCCAGTCTCACCCACGCCACGGACAATCTGTGCCACGCGTCGGGAATCCGGGCCGCTCGGGGCCTCTCAGGGGCCCGCGGCAGGCCTCAGCGGATCAGCGCTTCTCCTGAGGCACGTCCATCGTGGTGCACACCACATGCCAGACGTCCTTCGCGTCCCAGCCGGCGTCCAGCGCCTCGTGGACCGTGTGCCCGCCGAGACCCGCCATCACGTGGTCGCGCGCGAAGGTGTCGGAGTACCCGGATCCGAAGTGATCCGCCATCCGCTGCCAGAAGACCGTCAACCGCATGACTCCAGTATCCCGCCCCTGAGAGTGCAGACGTTTCCGGGGAGTCTTGTTGAGAACGCTTTCCGTCCTACGGTCGGTGCATGGCCGAAACCGGAGCATCCCCACTCCCCTCATCGCCGTCGCCCCACACCCCGCTCTCCCGTGCCGAGCACTTCATCTGGCTGACCGCGCGCGTCCTGGAGCAGCGCCGGTTCGCCTATCACTTCCTGACGGGCTCGGCCGCCGCCGCCGACGCCGTGGAGACCGCCCTGGCCGCGTACCGCAACGAGGACGACGGGTACGGGCACGCTCTCGAACCGGATCTGCGCGGCCCCGTCAGCCAGCCCCTGCACACCGGTCACGCGCTGCGCGTGCTGGACTCCGTAGGACGCTGTTCGGGGCAGCGGGTGGAACGCGTGTGCCGCTATCTCACGACGGTCTCCACACCGGAAGGGGCCCTTCCGGCAGTGCATCCCAGCCAACGCGGCTACCCCTGCGCCCCGTTCGTGCCCCTGGTCGACGACCCCCCGAGCGATCTGCTCGCCACCGGTCCGGTGGTCGGTCTGCTGCACCGCAACGAGGTCTGGCACGCCTGGCTGTTCCGCGCCACCGACTTCTGCTGGTCGGCCGTGGAGTCGCTGAAGGTCTCGCACCCGTACGAGATCCACGCGGCGATCGCCTTCCTCGACGGTGTGCCGGACCGCTCGCGCGCGCGGACGGCGGCAGACCGGCTCGGCCGTCTCGTACGTGAGCAGCGGCTCGTGGTGCTCGATCCGGAGCGCGTGGGCGACTACCCGGTGGCCCCCGGGTACGCGCCGGGCGAGCATCACTACCCGTACGACTACGCGAAGGCGCCCGAGTCGCTGGCGCGCTCCTGGTTCACCGAGGAGGAGATGGCCCGCGCGCTCGACCATCTGGGGAGCGAGCAGCAGGAGGACGGCGGCTGGCCGGTCAACTGGCGGCAGTGGGCGCCGGGAACGGCCCTGGAGGCGCGTCCCATGGTGACGATCGAGGCCCTGCGCACCCTGCGCGCCTACGGCCGGCCCTTGTAGCGGCCCGGCCCGCGTTCCCGTCGGCGCCGTGGTCAGCCTTCGGAGTCGCGCAGCAGAAGAGCGGCGATCACGAGGGCGGTGCCGCGTGGCGACGACAGGTCGATCCCGGTCAGTTCGGCGATCTTCGCCAGCCGGTTGTCGACGGTGTTGGGGTGCAGCCCGAGCGCGTCGGCGGTGGCCCGCCGGTCCTGCCGGTGGGCCAGGTGCGTTCGCAGCGTCCGCAGGAGTTCGGGCCGCTCGGCCACCGGGTCCAGGAGCGCGGCAATGCGGGGGCTGCTCTCGTCGGGCCGCGACAGGTGGAACTCGAGCAGGACGTCGTCGAGCCGGTGCAGCCCCGGTGGCAGGCCGCACACGCGCGTGATGCGCAGGATCTCCGTCGCGGTGCGTGCCGCGCCGGTGATCTGCTCGGGCCCGTCCACCCGCACCGCGGCCACCCGCATCCGCAGACCGCTGGCCCTGCTCAGACGCCGGGGCAGGTCCTCGGGCGGCACGGCGTCCCTGGGCACGACGACACGGCCCCCGTCGCCGTCCAGCAGCGCGAGCGCCTCCACTCCGAAGGCCTGGTCCAGGACGGTCTGCACCCGCCGCAGCCGGCGCCGCACCGCCACGGGCCCCTCCACGGGCGGGGTGTCCACGCCGAGCGCCAGGACCAGGGCGGGCCCCTCGAGCCGGAGCTGGTCGAGGAGCACATGCCCGGGCGGCACCATCCCGTCGAGCAGGGCGCGGACCAACGACCGTTGCTGTGCGCGTTGTTCGGCCTCCAGGGCGGAGCGTTCGTCGAGGTACGTCTCGGCGACCGCGCCGACGATGCCGGGGTGGCTCTCCAGCAGGACGTCGACCAGCTCGACGAGGGCCGCCTCCTCGCCCGGCCGCGCCACGTCGCGCAGCGCCTGCCACAGGGCGTAGACGCCGAGGGCGTGGGTGCGCAGCAGGAGGTGCAGCGGCATGCCCTCCTCGGCGCGCTGAGCGGCCCGCTCGCGGAACAGCCGGTGGTCCCCGGACCGCTCCGACCGGCCCGGCACGTCGGGGTCCGGCCCGTTCACGTGCTTCAGGAACCGCCGTACGCCGTGGCGTGCGGTCGCCGCGATCTCCAGGTCCTTCACGTCGTCGGGCAGTTGCGCGTAGCCGGGCAGTTCCTCGAAGGACTCGCGGGCCATGCGCCGGGCCAGTTCGTTGACGTGCGGTGCGCAGCGCGCGGCGAGGGAGCGGGCCTCCGGCGACAGCGGCACGGTTCCTCCCTGGGGCGCTGCGGGACAGGTCGTCGTGACGCGCCACATTAACCGGCGCGTTCGCCTCCCGTTCGCGGCGCGGGCCCGCTTACCCGGTGAGCGCCCGCACGCCCGCGGTGACCGCCACGGCGGCGGCGACGATCACCAGGAAGGGCGCGCGCAGCAGCAGGGCCACGGCGGCCGCGGCAAGTCCCGCGGCCTTGGCGTCGAGGACGAGCGCGCGGCCGTCGGCGAACGTCTGCTGGGCGGTGAGCGCGGCGAGCAGCGCGACCGGCAGCAGCGCCGCCAGCCGTTTCACCACGGGCCGTTCCAGCGCCCCCGCGGGCACGAGCAGACCGATGAGCTTGACGGCGTAGCACCCCACCGCGGTGACGCCGATGGCGATCCAGATGGTCAACGGTTCTCTCCTTGCGGCGTGTTCGTGACCCCGCCCCGACGGCGTCCCTCTACGTAGAGCACGGCCGGCGCGGCGAGCGCGGCGACGAGTACGGGCACTCCGGCGGGCAGCACGGGGAGCAGCCCGAGCATCAGGAGGACGGCGAGACCCGCCACGGCACGCTCCGTGGTGGTCCTCAGCATCGGTGCCAGCAGCGCGAGGAACACCGCGGGTCCGGCCGCGTCGATCCCCCAGGCGTCGGTGTCGCCGATGGCCTCGGCGCCGAGGGCGCCGACCAGCGTGGTCAGGTTCCACAGCACGTACAGGCTCAGCCCGGTGACGGTGAATCCCAGGCGCACGCTGCGCCGGTCGGGCTGGGCGAGCGAGACGGCCGACGTCTCGTCGATGACCCAGTGCGCGGCGAACGGCCGCACCGCGCGCGGGAGCGCGAGCAGCTGCGACAGACGCAGCCCGTAGAAGGCGTTGCGCACCCCCAGGAAGAAGGCTCCCGCGGCGGCCGTGAACGGGTTGCCGCCGGCCGCGAGCGCGCCGACCAGCGCGAACTGCGAGGCACCGGTGAAGACGAGGAGGCTGAGCGCGCAGCTCTGCAGCACGCTGAGGCCGCTGCCCGCCGAGGTCACCCCGAAGGCGAATCCCGACAGTCCGACGGCGATGCCGACGCCGAGCGCGTCCCGGACGACGGCAGCGGTCGGTTTTCCGTCCGTTCCGGCGTGCTCTCCGTGGTGTCCGGGGGCCGCTTCAGGCGCCCTTCCTGCTGCGCGTACGGCTGTGCGTATGTCCGTGGGTGTTGTCTGTTCTGCCACGCCTCGGACGGTACGAGCAGGTGTCCGTCGCGGTCTTGTACGTTCTTGCGCTCCCGCTGGTACGCCCCGGGCGGCACGCCGACGATCCGGGTGAAGTGCCGGTTCAGGTGCGGCTGGTCGGTGAAGCCGACGGAGACGGCGGCCTCGGCCGGGGCCGCGCCCGCCTCCAGGAGGCGTCGGGCGGCCCGTACGCGCGCGCTGGTGAGCCAGGTGTGCGGCGGCATCCCGTAGGCGTCGCGGAAGGCCCGCAGCAGCGCGAAGGGGCTGGTGCCCAGTTCGGAGGCGAGCGTTTCCAGGGACGGCGGATCGGCCATGCGCTCCTCGAGGGACTCACGCGCGCGTGTCGCGGCCCCGAGCCCGGCGGTCCTGCGGGGGCGCTGCGCGAGAGCCGTGCCGTGGTCGCGCAGGAGCCGGGCGAGCACGACGCGCAGGAGGCTGTCGGCGGCCAGCGCGTTGCCCTGCTCGGCGGCCCGGTGCACGTCGCTGATCATGCGTGCGGTCTGCGGGTCGATGACGATGGACTCCCCGAAGGCCGGGGTGCCGCGGACCGTGCCGATCTCGGCCGCGATCTCGGCGACGACCCGCGCCGACGGGTAGAGCGTGGAGTACGACCAGCCGTCGGGGCCGCCCGCCTGCGCGGTGTGCGCCACCTCCGGATTGATCATGACGACGCTGCCGGGTCCGGCGAGCAGGGTGCCGTCGGGCATGCCCACCTCCTCGACGCCGCTCGTGACGGCGCCGAGGACATAGCCGTCGTGGCTGTGGCGCGGAAAGGTGTGGCGCAGATAGCGGGCGCGCAGCAGATCGAGACCCGGCAGGTGTTCGTACCGCCAGTGCCGTGCCCATTCGCCCTTGCCCGCCATGCTCCCATTGTGCGCCGGGCCCGCCGCGACGAACCACCCGTTTGCGCTGGTCACGGCGGTTGTCAGTGGTCGGGTGCAGGATGGAGCCATGGTCAGGTCCAATGAGGGGGCGACCGGCGCCCCCAGCGCACTCGGCGCCCTTGACGGGTTCTCCCCCGCGACCCGCGGTTGGTTCACGGGAGCCTTCTCCGCGCCCACGTCCGCCCAGGCCGGGGCGTGGCGGGCGATCGGCGAGGGCTCGGACGTGCTGGTGGTCGCGCCGACCGGGTCGGGCAAGACCCTGGCCGCGTTCCTGGCGGCCCTGGACCAGCTGGCCTCCACCCCGCCGCCCGCCGACCCCAAGAAGCGCTGCCGGGTCCTGTACGTGTCGCCGCTGAAGGCCCTGGCGGTCGACGTGGAGCGCAATCTGCGCAGCCCGCTCACCGGCATCCGGCAGGAGTCGGTGCGGCTCGGTCTGCCGGAGCCCGAGGTGAAGGTCGGCATCCGCTCCGGCGACACCCCGCCCGCCGAGCGCCGCGCCCTGGCCACCCGGCCCCCGGACATCCTGATCACGACGCCCGAGTCGCTGTTCCTGATGCTGACGTCGGCCACGCGTGACGCGCTGACCGGCATCGAGACGGTGATCCTGGACGAGGTGCACGCGGTGGCCGGCACCAAGCGCGGCGCCCATCTGGCGCTCTCCCTGGAGCGTCTGGACCAGCTGCTGCCCCGCCCGGCCCGCCGCATCGGCCTGTCGGCGACGGTCCGCCCGGTGGACGAGGTGGCGCGCTACCTGTCGCCGCAGCGCCGGGTGGAGATCGTCCAGCCGCCGTCGGGCAAGGAGTTCGACCTGTCGGTGGTCGTTCCCGTCGAGGACCTGGGCGAGCTGGGCGGCTCCCCGGTGGCCGACTCCGACCAGGGCGCCGAGCGTCCGTCGATCTGGCCCTCGGTGGAGGAGCGGATCACGGACCTCATCGAGGCCCACCGCTCGACGATCGTGTTCGCGAACTCCCGCCGCCTCGCGGAGCGCCTGTGCAACAGGCTGAACGAGATCGCGTACGAGCGCGCCACCGGCGAGGCCCTCCCCGAGGACCACTCGCCCGCCGAGCTGATGGGCGGCTCCGGCGCGGCGACCGGCGCTCCCCCGGTCATCGCGCGCGCCCACCACGGCTCGGTCTCCAAGGAGCAGCGCGCCCAGGTCGAGGAGGACCTGAAGGCGGGGCGGCTGCCCGCGGTCGTGGCCACCTCCAGCCTGGAGCTGGGCATCGACATGGGCGCCGTGGACCTGGTCGTCCAGGTCGAGTCGCCGCCCTCCGTGGCCTCCGGTCTGCAGCGGGTCGGCCGTGCGGGCCACCAGGTGGGCGCGGTCTCCACGGGCGTCGTCTTCCCCAAGTACCGGGGCGACCTGGTGCAGTCGGCCGTGGTGACCGAGCGCATGCGGACCGGCTCCATCGAGTCGCTCCGCGTCCCGGCCAACCCCCTGGACGTGCTCGCCCAGCAGCTGGTCGCGATCACCGCCCTCGACAGTTGGCAGGTCGACGACCTCCTCACCCTGGTCCGCGGGGCGGCGCCCTTCGCCTCGCTCCCCGAGTCGGCGTTCACCGGTGTCCTCGACATGCTGGCGGGCCGCTATCCGTCCGACGCCTTCGCCGAGCTGCGGCCGCGCGTCGTCTGGGACCGCGTCGCCGGGACCGTCACCGGCCGTCCCGGGGCGCAGCGGCTGGCCGTCACCTCCGGCGGCACGATCCCCGACCGGGGCCTCTTCGGAGTCTTCCTCGCCGGAGCCGACCCCAAGAAGGGCGGCGGCCGCGTCGGCGAGCTGGACGAGGAGATGGTCTACGAGTCCCGGGTCGGCGACGTCTTCACACTCGGCACCAGCTCCTGGCGCATCGAGGACATCACGCGCGACCGCGTCCTGGTCTCCCCCGCCCCCGGAGTCCCCGGCCGGCTCCCCTTCTGGAAGGGCGACCAGCTGGGCCGCCCGCTCGAACTGGGGCGCGCGGTGGGCGCGTTCCTCCGTGAGATCGGCTCCCAGAAGCCCGACGACGCGCGCGTGCGCCTCACCTCGGCGGGCCTGGACACCTGGGCCACGGACAACGTGCTGGCGTATCTGGCCGAGCAGCGCGAGGCGTGCGGCCACATCCCGGACGACCGCACCATCGTGGTCGAGCGTTTCCGCGACGAGCTGGGCGACTGGCGGGTCGTCGTCCACTCCCCCTTCGGCGCCCAGGTGCACGCGCCCTGGGCCCTCGCCCTGGGCGCCCGGCTCAGCGAGAAGTACGGCATGGACGCGCAGGTCATGCACGCCGACGACGGCATCGTGCTGCGCCTGCCGGACGCGGACCTGATGGGCCTGGACCTCCTCGACCAGGAGCCCGCCAAGCCGGGCCTGGAGTACGACGCCGAGCAGGCCCCCATCGGCGCGGCGGACGTCGCCTTCGACAAGGGCGAGGTCGACCAGATCGTCACCGATCAGGTCGGCGGCTCGGCCCTGTTCGCCTCCCGGTTCCGCGAGTGCGCGGCCCGCGCGCTGCTGCTCCCCAAGCGCAATCCCGGCAAGCGCACCCCGCTGTGGCAGCAGCGTCAGCGGGCCTCCCAGCTGCTCGAGGTGGCCAGCGAGTTCGGCTCGTTCCCGATCGTCCTGGAGGCGGTGCGCGAATGCCTCCAGGACGTCTTCGACGTGCCCGGGCTCGCCGAGCTGATGGGCGACATCGAGTCCCGCAAGGTGCGCCTCGTCGAGGTCACCACCCCGGAGGCCTCCCCCTTCGCCCGCTCGCTGCTCTTCGGCTACGTGGCGCAGTTCCTGTATGAGGGCGACTCCCCGCTCGCCGAGCGCCGCGCGGCCGCGCTGTCCCTGGACTCGCACCTTTTGGCCGAGCTGCTGGGCCAGGCCGAGCTGCGCGAGCTGCTCGACGCGGACGTCCTGGCCGAGCTGGAGCAGGAACTTCAGTGGCGCACCGAGGACCGCCGCGTCAAGAGCGCCGAGGGCGTCGCGGATCTGCTGCGGCTCCTCGGCCCGCTCACCGACGCCGAGTTGACCGAGCGCGGCGCGGAGCCGGGCTGGGCCGAGGAGCTGGCCGCCGCGCGCCGCGCCATCCGCGTCCGCGTCGCCGGTACCGATCACTGGGCGGCGATCGAGGACGCCGGCCGGCTGCGCGACGCCCTGGGCACCGCACTGCCCGTGGGTGTGCCCGAGGCGTTCACGGAGCCGGTGAAGGACCCCCTGGGCGACCTCCTGGCCCGCTTCGCCCGCACGCACGGCCCGTTCACCTCGGCGCAGGCGGCCACCCGCTTCGGCCTGGGCACCGCGGTCACCGAGGGCGCCCTGCAGCGTCTCGCGGCGAACGGCCGGGTCGTGCAGGGCGAGTTCCATCCGGCGGGCATCGGCCAGGAGTGGTGCGACGCCACCGTGCTGCGCCGCCTGCGCCGCCGCTCCCTGGCCGCGCTCCGGCACGAGCTGGAGCCGGTGCCGCCGGCCGCGCTGGCCCAGTTCCTGCCCCAGTGGCAGCACTTGGGCGGCCACGGCCTGCGCGGGATCGACGGCCTGGTCCGCGCCGTCGAGCAGCTTCAGGGCGCCTCGGTGCCCGCCTCCGCACTGGAGAAGCTGGTGCTGCCCTCCCGCGTCTCCGGCTACGCACCGGCGATGCTGGACGAACTCATGGCGTCCGGCGAGGTGGTGTGGGCCGGAGCGGGTTCGCTGCCGGGCAAGGACGGCTGGGTCAGCCTCTACCTGGCGGACAGCGCGCCGCTCCTGCTGCCGCCCCCGCACCCCCTGGAGCCGACGGCGCTCCACCAGTCGGTCCTGGACGCCCTCGCGGGCGGCTACGGCCTGTTCTTCCGGCAGATCGCCGACCAGGTCCGCGCCACCACCCACCCGGAGGCCACCGATCCCCAGCTGGCCGACGCCCTGTGGGAGCTGGCCTGGTCGGGCCGGCTCACGAACGACACGCTGGCGCCGATGCGGGCCGTCCTGGGCTCCGGGCGCACCGCCGGATCCACCGCCCACCGGGCCCGCAGAGCCGTCCCGCGCGGCCGCTACGGAAGCCTCACAGGGGCCGCCCGCGCGACCTCGCGCACCGGCCCGCCCACGGTCGCGGGCCGCTGGTCCCTGCTGCCCGCCCAGGAGCCCGACCCGACGCTGCGCGCCCACGCCCTGGCCCGCACCCTCCTCGACCGGCACGGCGTGGTGACCCGCGGCGCCGTGGCCGCCGAGGGCGTCGAGGGCGGCTTCTCCGCGACGTACCGGGTGCTGTCCGTCTTCGAGGAGAGCGGGCAGGCCCGGCGCGGCTATGTCGTGGAAGGACTCGGCGCCGCCCAGTTCGCCATGGACGGCGCCGTGGACCGCCTGCGCGCGGCGGCGACGGCACGGGAGCGCGGCACGGCCCCGCCGGACCCCTGGGCCCCGGCCGACACGCCCGCCCCGAAGAGCGGCGGGCCCCGCGCGCTCGTCCTGGCGGCGGCCGACCCGGCGAACGCGTACGGGGCGGCCCTGTCCTGGCCGGAACCCCCCACCGGCGCGGGCCACAAGCCGGGCCGCAAGGCGGGCTCCCTCGTGGTCCTCGTCGACGGCGAGCTGACGCTCTACATGGAGCGCGGCGGCAAGACCCTGCTGTCCTGGCCGGCCTCCGACGGCACACCCACGGCGGACGCCGCGGCCCCCACCCCCGCCGAGCTGGCCGACGACCCCCGGCTGCCCGTCGCGGCCCAGGCACTCGCCGACGCGGCCGGCTCCGGCGCGCTCGGCACGATCACGGTCGAGCGGATCAACGGCACGGCGGCGCTCACCTCCCCGTACTCCTCCCTCCTGGAGGGCTCAGGCTTCCACGCGACGCCCCGCGGCCTGAGACTGCGCGCATGACCCACCCAGCCCCGCAGAGGCACCGGCCACCCGCCGAAGCCCCCTGAATCTGCCCGCCCGAACCCCACTGCCCTGAGACTGCCCACCCGATCCTCCTGCGCCCCGCCCCACACAGCCCCGCTCGGCCCGCGCCCACCCCCCCCACCCCCACCACGGCATGCCACCCCACCCGCCCCCCGCCTACGCTGAACCCATGCCCGAAGGAGACACCGTCCTGCAAGCCGCGAAACGGCTGCACACCGCCCTCGCGGGCCAGGTGCTCACCCGCTCCGACCTGCGCGTCCCCCGATTCGCCACGGCCGACCTGACCGGCCGCGACGTCCTGGACGTCACCGCGCGCGGCAAGCACCTGCTGACCCGCATCGAGGGCGGCCTCACCCTCCACTCGCACCTGCGCATGGACGGCTCCTGGAAGATCTACGCGCCGGGCGAGCGCTGGCGCGGCGGCCCCGCCCACCAGATCCGCGCCATCCTCGGCAACGAGACGCGCACGGCGGTCGGCTACCGCCTCCCCGTCGTCGAACTCCTGCGCACGGCCGAGGAGTCCAAGGCCGTCGGCCACCTCGGCCCCGACCTGCTCGGCCCGGACTGGGACCCCGACACGGCCCTGCGCAATCTGCTCGCGGACCCGGCCCGCCCGCTCGGCGAAGCCCTCCTCGACCAGCGCAATCTGGCCGGCATCGGCAACGTCTACAAGTCCGAGCTCTGCTTCCTCCTGCGCGTCACCCCCTGGCTCCCGGTCGGCGAACTGCCGGACGCGGCCACCACCCGCCTCCCCCTCCTCGCCAAGAAGCTCCTCGAGGCCAACCGCGACCGCCCGACCCGCATCACCACCGGCAGCAGCCACCCCGGCGAGCACCTCTACGTCTACGGTCGCGCCCCGCGCCCCTGCCTGCGCTGCCGGACCCCGATCCGCAAGGCGAACCAGGGCGACGGATCCCGGGAACGCCCCACCTACTGGTGCCCCGTCTGCCAGCAGGGCCCGACACCGTAGCCCCTGCGCCACACCCGCCGTCCCGCATTTCCGAGCACGCACAACAATTGACGACCCGTCAGAAATGCTCGTACGGTCGCTTCATGCCTGTCACGGCGTACGACCTCACCGGACGCACCGCGTTCGTCACCGGCGCGGCGAGCGGCATCGGCCGCGCCTCGGCCGTCCTGCTCGCCCACGCGGGAGCCACCGTGCACTGCGCGGACCGCGACGAGCAGGGCCTGCACGAGACGGCCGACCTCATCAAGCAGGACGGCGGCACCGCGCACCCGTACCCGCTCGACGTCAGCGACCGCGGACAGCTCACCGAGGCGATCGCCACGGCGGCCCGCCCCGGCGGCGACGGCAGCGGCGGCGGTCTCGACATCATGGCCGCGATCGCCGGGGTCATGCACTCGAGCCCCGTCCTGGAGACCCGCGACGAAGACCTCGACCGCGTCTTCGCCATCAACTTCAAGGGCATCCTGTACGCCTGCCAGGAAGCGGCCCGCACGATGATCGCGAACGGCACCCGCGGCAGCATCGTCACGATGGCGTCGGGGGCCGTCGACACCGGCGGCCCGGGCCTGCTCTGCTACGGCGTCGCGAAGGCGGCCGTCGTCCAGCTGACCAAGACGCTCGCCACAGAGGTCGGCCCGCACGGCATCCGGGTCAACGCGGTCGCCCCCGGCTGGATCCGCACCCCGATGACGACCCGACACGACGAGCGCGCCCAAGAGCACACCGAGGCCCTGATGACGCGTATGACCCCGCTCGGCCGGGTCGGCGAGCCCGACGAGATCGCGCACGCGGTGCTGCACCTCGCCTCGGACGCCGCGTCCTTCACGACCGGCCAGATCCTCCGCCCGAACGGAGGCGTCGCCATGCCCTGGTGACGAACCCCCACACCCCGCCCGCGGTCTCCTGCCCCGCCCGCAGCGCCCGCACCCGCACCTTGCGCGCACCATGACGCCCCGGCATTCCCGCGACGCCGGCCGCCTTCGACTTGGGCAACGCGTGCACCGGCAGCAGACTCAGCCCCCAGCCCCCCGCGGCGACCGCCCCCTCGAACGCTCCCGCGTCCGGCGCGAAGGCCAGCCGCAGCACTCCCCACCACCACACCAGCCCGACCAGCACGGCGGGTATCCAGCGCAGCGCTCGCCATCGGCCCACCGTCACCGCCCGCTCACCTCCACCCGTACCGCACCGACCGCACCACGCACCGCATTCCGACGCTAACGAAGCCCGCGCCCCACGGACAGGGCGCACCGGGCGCGCGCCACCGTCGAGGCGGCGCGCGCCCGATCGCGCGGCGGCGGCTCAGCCGCCGTTCTCGGCCTGGAACATCCAGTGGTGCTTCTCCAGGTCCGCCGTGATGGCGATGAAGATGTCCTGGCTCACGGGGTCCGCATCGCCGGTCGCGTCGATCCGCTCCCGCATCCGGGTGATCACGGCGCCGAGGGCGTCCACGAGGGTGCCCACCGCGTCCACGTCCTTGACCCAGCCGTCGGCGATCGTGCCGATCCCGCTGGTGGCGGCCACGGTCCCGGCCCTGCCGTCCGGCGACACCCCGAGCGTGGAGGCCCGCTCGGCCACCGTGTCGGAGTGCAGACGCGCGGTGTCCACCACCTCGTCCAGCTGCAGATGCACGGACCGGAAGCGGGGACCGACCACGTTCCAGTGGACCTGCTTCGCCACCAGGGAGAGGTCCACCAGATCGACCAGGGCACCTTGCAGGGCCTCGGAGACCGTCTTCAGGTCTGCGTCGGACAGGGGACTCTTCACGACGTACATCCGTACCTCCATCTCGAAACCATTACCAACAATGGCATATCCGTACTAACACGGACATACGAGGGAGGTGTGAGGGCCGAACGTCCCAGGTGCCGTCGGCCGTGCGCACAGCGAAAAGCCCCGGCCGAAGATCTCGACCGGGGCTTTCCCAAGCTCATGCTGGGCGCAACCGCTACGCCGCTACGACGTCGACGGCCTCCGCAGGCGCCTTGATGGTCACCCGTTCCGGCGGGACGCCGGTCACGGAGACGGAATTCAGCATCGGACGAACCGGCGCCGTCACCGGTTCCGACGGGACCGCTGCCGCCGACGCGGCCAGCTCCGCGAGAGCGAGCTCGTCGCTCACCTCGCGCATCAACTCGGACATCCGTACGTCAAGCGCGTCGCAGATCGCGGAGAGCAGCTCGGAGGAAGCCTCCTTCTGCCCCCGCTCCACCTCGGAGAGATAGCCGAGCGAGACTCGGGCGGACGAGGAGACTTCGCGCAGAGTACGGCCCTGGCGCTGGCGCTGCCGACGCAGCACGTCACCCAGCAGGCGACGGAGCAGAATCATCGGTGGCTCCCTCCTCGGACCGCGTAGCCGCATCCTTCACGCCCCACCGTACCGCCTTGGGCGGCGGCCGTGCGGGGAGCGATGTCGTGTTCACTCAGGGCTGCAAACATCAAAACCCCCCGTTCTGTTCCGTATCCTGTGTCCGCGCATTCCCAGTACGTTCGCCGGAATGCGCTCCGACCAGCTCTTCCGTGAGCAGCCCGAGCACGCTCCGTACACTCTCTCTACGAATTTCCGCCCGGTCGCCGTTCAACCGCAGTCCGAGCACTTTGCGGCTACCAGCGAAATCGCGTGCATGCCGGAAACCACCCGTGCCGGGCTCCTCGGGCCCGGCCACCGCCACGAAGACGGTGCCCACGGGCTGCCCGTCCTGGGGCTCGGGACCCGCGACACCCGTGGTGGCGATCCCCCAGTCCGCACCGAGCGCGTCGCGCACTCCGGCGGCCATCTGGAGCGCCACGTCAGGGTGGACTGCGCCGTGCGCGGCGAGCAGCGCCGCGTCCACGCCGAGCACCGTGTGCTTGAGCTCGGTGGCGTAGGCGGTGACGGAACCGCGGAAGGACTTCGAGGCCCCGGGCACCGCCACCAGCTCCGCGGCCACCAGACCGCCGGTCAGCGACTCCGCGACGGCAAGGGTCTCCCCTCGCTCCGTCAACAACCGCAGCGCCTCGGCAGCCCCGTACGTCACTTCTCGGCCGCCTCCGAGGGCGTCTGGCCACCGGCGGCGGCCGGGGAGAGCGCCGCGGCGGCCTGCGCCTCGGCCAGCCCGGCGCGGCGCAGCACGACCGCCTGTCGTACGTAGTCGAGACCGGTCACCACGGTGAGCACCACGGCGACCGCCATCACCCAGAACCGGAACGTCGCGAGCGGCCCGGTCAGCGCGAGCACGTACATGCCCACGGCCGTGCCCTGCGCGAGGGTCTTCATCTTGCCGCCGCGGCTGGCCGGGATGACCCCGTACCTGATCACCACGAAGCGCAGCAGCGTGATCCCCAGTTCGCGACCGAGGATGACGCCGGTCACCCACCACGGCAGGTCACCGAGCGAGGACAGACAGATCAGCGCCGCTCCCATGATCGCCTTGTCGGCGATGGGGTCGGCGATCTTTCCGAAGTCGGTGACCAGGTTGTACGTGCGGGCCAGATGCCCGTCGAAGACATCCGTGATCATGGCGACGGCGAACGCCGCCCAGGCCCACGCCCGCATCGCCGGGTCGTAGCCCCCGTCGGCGAGCATCAGCACCACGAAGCCCGGCACCAGGAGCAGCCGGACCATGGTCAGGATGTTGGCGATGTTCCACAGGCTGGCCTGGTTGACGGCCGCAGTGCCCAGCTTGCCGCCGGGCGCCGGCCTACCGGTGCCACCTGCGGCGGATGCCGGCACTCCGGTCATCTGCCTGCCTCCTCAAGCCCGTCGAGCGGCTCGGCGACGAGGTCCACTCCCTCGGTTCCGACCACCTTTGCCACGACCATACGGCCGACCGTCAGTCCCTCGCCGCTCGTGAGCCGCACCTGGCCGTCCGTCTCCGGCGCCTGGTGCGCGCCGCGGCCGATCACGCCGTCCTCGGCGTCCACCGACTCGACGAGCACCTCGACGGTCTCGCCCAGACGCTCCTCGGCCCGCTGCGACACCAGCTGCTCGGCGAGGCGCGACACCCGCGCGAGCCGCTCGGCGACGACGTCCTCGTCCAGCTTGGTCTCGTACGTGGCCGCTTCCGTGCCCTCCTCGTCGGAGTAGCCGAAGACGCCGATGGCGTCGAGCCGCGCGCCGTTCAGGAACCGCTCCAGCTCGGCGAAGTCGGCCTCGGACTCACCGGGGAAGCCCACGATGAAGTTCGACCGGACACCCGCCTGCGGTGCCTTGCTCCGAATGGTGTCGAGCAGCTCCAGGAAGCGGTCGGTGTCGCCGAAGCGACGCATGGAGCGCAGCACCGCGGGGGCGGAGTGCTGGAAGGAGAGATCGAAGTACGGGACGACCTTGTCGGTCCCCGTCAGCACGTCGATGAGACCGGGCCGCATCTCGGCGGGCTGCAGGTAGCTCACCCGCACCCGCTCGATCCCGTCGACACCGGCCAGCTCGGGCAGCAGAGACTCCAGGAGACGGATGTCACCGAGGTCCTTGCCGTACGAGGTGTTGTTCTCGGAGACCAGCATGACCTCCTTGACGCCCTGCTCGGCGAGCCAGCGCGTCTCGTTGAGCACATCGCTGGGGCGGCGCGAGATGAACGAGCCGCGGAACGACGGGATGGCGCAGAAGGTGCACCGCCGGTCGCAGCCGGAGGCCAGCTTCACGGAGGCCACGGGCGCGCCGTCGAGCCGGCGCCGCAGGGGCGCACGCGGCCCGGACGCGGGCGCGACACCCTCGGGCAGCTCGGTGAGGACCACCGGGGCGTGCCCCGGCAGCGCGATGCCGGAGCCGGCCTCCTGGCGCTCGGCCGGGCTGATGGGCAGCAGCTTGCGCCGGTCGCGCGGGGCGTGGGCCTCCACGCTGCCGCCCGACAGGATCGTCTGGAGGCGGCCGGAGATGTCCTCGTAGTCGTCGAAGCCGAGCACACCGTCGGCCTCGGGAAGGGCCTCGGCGAGCTCCTTGCCGTACCGCTCGGCCATGCAGCCCACCGCCACGACGGCCTGGGTTCTGCCGTGCCCCTTGAGGTCATTGGCTTCGAGGAGGGCGTCGACGGAGTCCTTCTTGGCGGCCTCGACGAAGCCACAGGTGTTCACGACGGCGACATCGGCGGACTCGGCGTCCTCGACGAGCTCCCAGCCGTCCGCCTCCAGGCGGCCTGCGAGCTCCTCCGAGTCCACCTCGTTACGGGCGCAGCCAAGGGTGACGAGTGCGACGGTACGGCGTTCGGGCATGGACTCAAGACTACTTCGTCCCACTGACACCCCTCGCCGGGAGGGTTACCGGGAGATCGCCGAGGCCACCGGTTCGGCCTCAGCCGACCTCGGGATCGCCCTTGGTGTAGGTGAGCCGCTCGACCTGGCCGGGCTGGAACTCGTCCTGGATCTTCTTCCCGTTCACGTACAGCTGGACGGCACCGGCGTCACCGAGCACCACGTCGACCTTCTGGTTGTCCTGGAAGGTCTTCGACTGTCCCTGTTCGAGTACTCCGTCGAACAGAAGGCGGCCGTTGTGGTCCTTCGCGGAGATCCAGCTGCGCCCGTCCGCCGCGTTGATCTTGACGGTGACCTTGTCGCGCGGGGCGGCCGCGATGGCGCTGTCCGAGGGGTTCGGCTTCGGGTCGGAGGGCTTCTTGGTGCTGGGCTTCGGCTTGGGGCTCGCGGGCTTGGAGGTGCTGGGCGTCGCGCCCTCGGCGGCCTGCTGCTTGTCACCGTCGTCGTCCCCGCCGTTCACCGCCGTGTAGCCCACGAAGGCGATGACAGCGACGATCGCGGCGACCATGGCGGCCGTCCAGTTCGGCCGGCGCGGCTCGGAGCGGATGCGCTCGGCCTCGAACAGCGGTGTGGCCGGTGTCGGCGCGGGCCGGCCGCCGTGCTCGGCGCCGTACTGGGCGAGCAGCGGCTCCGGATCGATGTCCACGGCACGCGCGAGCGTGCGGATGTGGCCGCGCGCGTACACGTCGCCGCCACAGCGCGAGAAATCGTCCTGTTCGATCGCGTGAACGATCGGGATGCGCACCCGGGTCGACTGGCTGATCTCGTCGACGGTGAGACCCGCGGCGATGCGTGCCTGCTGCAGGACATGACCGATCGACGGCCGGTCGTCGCCCGCTTGCGGGGTGTGGTCTTCCGAAGGGCGGTCGTCTTCAGGGGAGTTGCCGATGGACACGGGGGCGCCTTTCGAGCGTGTAGCCACCTGCTGGAGGTTCAGTCTAGGGGGGGTACGAAAGGGTGGGGCAACCGGGCGGTCGGACTTTGTACGCCATCAGAGCCACCGGTGTGACCCGAGGTCCTGATGGTCGACAAGGCGTCGCCCCTCCCCTCAACTTGACGTACGCGATGAGGAAACGGTTGCCCCCGATTCCCTTACGAGTGACATCGAAATCGCGCCGGTCCCGCACCGAGCGATCCCGGGCCGTTCGGTCCGGGATCGAACGGCCTAAGAATGAGCCTCCCCGCGGATCACCGCGAGCACTCCATCGAGTTCGTCCGGCTTCACGAGCACGTCCCGCGCCTTGGACCCCTCGCTCGGGCCGACGATGCTGCGCGACTCCATGAGGTCCATCAGCCGGCCGGCCTTCGCGAAGCCCACGCGCAGCTTGCGCTGGAGCATGGACGTGGACCCGAACTGGGTGGAGACGACCAGCTCGGCCGCCGCGCACAGCAGCTCCAGGTCGTCGCCGATGTCCTCGTCGATCTCCTTCTTCTGCTTGGTGCCCACGACGACGTCCTCGCGGAAGACGGGCGCCATCTGGTCCTTGCAGTGCTGCACGACGGCGTGGATCTCGTCCTCGGTGACGAAGGCGCCCTGCATACGGGTCGGCTTGTTCGCGCCCATGGGGAGGAAGAGCCCGTCGCCCTTGCCGATCAGCTTCTCGGCGCCCGGCTGGTCCAGGATGACGCGGCTGTCGGCGAGCGAGGAGGTGGCGAAGGCGAGCCGCGAGGGCACGTTGGCCTTGATCAGGCCGGTGACGACGTCGACGGACGGCCGCTGGGTGGCGAGCACCAGATGGATGCCGGCCGCACGCGCGAGCTGCGTGATGCGCACGATCGCGTCTTCCACGTCGCGCGGCGCGACCATCATCAGGTCGGCGAGCTCGTCGACGATGACCAGCAGGTACGGGTACGGCTTCAGCTCCCGCTCACTGCCCTCGGGCGTCTTGAGCTTGCCGTCGCGGATCGCCTGGTTGAAGTCGTCGATGTGCCGGTAGCCGAAGGCCGCGAGGTCGTCGTAGCGCAGATCCATCTCGCGCACGACCCACTGCAGCGCCTCGGCGGCCCGCTTGGGGTTGGTGATGATCGGCGTGATGAGGTGCGGAATCCCCTCGTACGCGGTCAGCTCCACGCGCTTGGGGTCGACGAGGACCATCCGCACGTCCTCGGGGGTCGCCCGCACCATGATCGAGGTGATCAGGCAGTTGATGCAGGACGACTTTCCGGAGCCGGTGGCGCCCGCGACCAGGATGTGCGGCATCTTCGCCATGTTCGCCATCACGTAGCCGCCCTCGACGTCCTTGCCGAGCGCGACCAGCATCGGGTGGTCGTCCTCGGCGGCGTCGGCGAGGCGCAGCACGTCCCCGACGTTGACCATCTCGCGGTCCGTGTTCGGGATCTCGATGCCGACCGCGGACTTGCCGGGGATCGGGCTGATGATCCGCACGTCCGGGGAGGCGACGGCGTACGCGATGTTCTTGGCCAGCGCGGTGATCTTCTCGACCTTCACCGCGGGGCCGAGCTCGACCTCGTACCGGGTGACCGTCGGACCGCGCGTGAAGCCGGTGACGGCGGCGTCGACCTTGAACTCGGTGAAGACCGTCGACAGCGATTCGACGACGGCGTCGTTGGCGGCGCTGCGCGACTTGCCCGGTCCGCCGCGGGTCAGCAGGTCGAGCGACGGCAGCGAGTACGTGATGTCGCCCGCGAGCTGGAGCTGCTCGGCGCGCGGGGGCAGGTCGCGCGGTGCGTCGGGCGAGGACTTCGTCAGGTCCGGCACGGCCAGCTTGGACGGCGTCTCGGGCTCCGGGACGGCCGGCGCGGCTTTTTTGCCGCGCGCGGTCGGTACGGGCGCCGTGCGCTCCGGCGCGGAGGCGTCCCCGGTCCGCTCCCCCGCCCGGTCCCCGCCGACGCCCTGGGTGAGGTCGGCGACGAGCGGCGACGGCGGCATCCCGTGCAGCACGGCACCGTCGAGAGCCGCCGCGGCGGCCGCGGCCACGTCGACGGCGTCCATGGGGCGCTCCATGGCGGGCTGCACGGACGCGCGCCGGGGCCTGCGCCGCTTGGAGAGCGCGTCTTCCTCTATCCGGTCGGGGTCGTACGCCTGTGGCTCCTCCTGGGCCGCCGGGCGCCGCCTCCCGCGCGCGGGCGCGGCCTCGCGCCACTCCTCGTCGTACTCGCCCTCCACGGCCTCCCCGACGAGCGTGTCGTCGTGCACGATGCCGAGGCGGACGCCGAGCAGCCGCAGCCGCTGCGGGATCGCGTTGACCGGCGTCGCGGTGACCACGAGCAGTCCGAAGACGGTGAGCAGCACGAGCATCGGGACCGCGAGCACCTGGGTCATGGTGAAGCTCAGCGGGGTCGCCGCGGCCCAGCCGATGAGGCCGCCCGCGTCCTGTATGGCCTGCATGCCGTCGCTGCGCGCGGGCGAACCGCAGGCGATGTGGACCTGGCCGAGCACGCCGACGACCAGCGCCGACAGGCCGATGACGATCCGCCCGTTCGCCTCGGGCTTCTCCGGGTGCAGGATCAGGCGCACCGCGATGAAGCCGAGCAGCAGCGGCACCAGCAGATCGAGCCGGCCGAACGCGCCGGTCACCAGCATCTCGACGAGGTCCCCGACGGGACCGCGCAGATTGGACCAGGTGCCGGCGGCGCAGATCAGCGCGACGCCGAGCAGCAGCAGTGCCAGTCCGTCCTTGCGGTGCGCGGGGTCCAGCCCCTTCGCGCCCCGCCCTATGCCGCGGAACATCGCGCCGACGCTGTGCGCGACGCCGAGCCACACGGCGCGCACGAGCCGGTAGAGGCCGCCGGTGGGGCTGGGGGCCGGCTTCGGTACGGGCTTCTTGGCAGCGGCCTTCTTGGCCGGTGCCTTCTTGGCGGCGGTCTTCTTCGCGGGCGCTTTTCTCGCAGCGGCCTTCTTCGCCGGAGCCTTGGCCGGCGCCGCCGCCTTCTTCGCGGGCGTCTTCTTGGCTGCGGGACGTGAGGCCATGGGTGTGAGGTTACCGGGGGACGAGGCCGGGGACACGTGTGGTCGCGGCTTCACCCGTTTGTGTCGCGGTCTGATGCCGTGTGAGGTGACGCGCCCTCAAAGCCGGGGCGGCTGCTCAGTTCTGGGACGGGACGGACGGCGTGCCGCTGCCGGTGCCGGGCTCCAGCGCGTCGAGCGCTCTGCGCAGACCGGTGAGCTTGCGCTCCAGATGGGCGGCCGTGGCCACCGCGGCCGCGTCCGCCGACTCGTCGTCGAGCTGCTTGGAGAGCGCTTCGGCCTGCTCCTCGACGGCCGCGAGCCGCGCGGACAGCTCGGCGAGCAGCCCGGCGGGCTCCTTCGCGTCGCCGACCGCCTTGCCGCCGCCCTCCAGCTGGAGCCGCAGCAGTGCCGCCTGCTCCCGCAGCTGGCAGTTCTTCATGTACAGCTCGACGAAGACCGAGACCTTCGCTCGCAGCACCCACGGGTCGAACGGCTTGGAGATGTAGTCCACCGCGCCGGCCGCGTACCCCCGGAAGGTGTGGTGCGGCCCGTGGTTGATCGCTGTGAGGAAGATGATCGGGATGTCCCGTGTCCGCTCTCGGCGCTTGATGTGCGCCGCGGTCTCGAAACCATCCATTCCCGGCATCTGAACGTCGAGCAGAATGACCGCGAAGTCGTCCGTGAGCAGCGCCTTGAGCGCTTCCTCCCCGGACGATGCCCGCACCAGCGTCTGATCGAGCGCAGAGAGGATGGCCTCCAGCGCCAGCAGATTCTCCGGCCGGTCATCGACCAGGAGGATCTTGGCCTTCTGCACCATGGCCCGCCCTCCTCGCCCCGGCATGGGGCCGCCCCTGTCCGCAGGACTCGGGGAGGCTCCTGTCGCCGCCCCGGGGAACGACTCCCTTGCGCCGCCCGTCCTTGTGCCGGTCATGGTAGCCGCACCCCGCCTGTCGCCACACCCTGTCACCGCGATGTCACTGTGCACGTAGCAGAAACGCGGTGGGGGACCAGAAGGTTCCCCGTACACCGCACTTCTACACGGCCTCGGCCACACTCAGTCAGCAACTCTGCGTGAAAATTCCGTTTTCCCATCACTCACCGCGCATCCACTGTTCCATCACAGAGAGCAAATGATCCGGGTCGACCGGCTTCGTGACGTAGTCGGAGGCGCCCGATTCGATGGCCTTCTCCCGGTCGCCCTTCATCGCCTTCGCGGTGAGCGCGATGATCGGCAGACCGGCGAACTGGGGCATCCTGCGGATCGCCGTGGTCGTCGCGTAACCGTCCATCTCCGGCATCATGATGTCCATCAGCACGACCGTCACATCGTCGTGCTGCTCCAGGACTTCGATGCCCTCCCGGCCGTTCTCCGCGTACAGCACCGACAGCCCGTGCTGCTCGAGAACGCTGGTCAGCGCGAAGACGTTGCGGATGTCGTCGTCGACGATGAGCACCTTCTCACCGCCGAACGTGAAGCCGCGCCGCGGTTTCGGCGCGGGGATCTCCTCGGCCAAGCCCTCCCACGGCTCCTGAGCGGCCCCGGACCGGCCCGGCAGGGCCTCTCGCGGCTCGGGCTCCGGGACGGCCCTGCGACGGCGCCTGAAGAGCGCGGCGGCGCCGTTCTGCGTCTCCCGGTACGACTTCACCTCGGCCGGGGTCTCCACCTCGGCGGCCGGCTCGGGCGCCGCGTCCAGGGCGAGCGGCCGTCCCGGCTCGACGGCCGGGGCCAGCTGCGCGTACCCCTGGGGCGGCAGCTCGCTCGGGTGCAGCGGCAGGTACAACGTGAACGTGGAGCCGCGGCCGGGCTCGCTCGCCGCGTGGATCTCGCCGCCCAGCAGGCGGGCGATCTCCCGGCTGATGGAGAGCCCGAGACCCGTACCGCCGTACTTGCGGCTGGTCGTGCCGTCGGCCTGCTTGAACGCCTCGAAGATGACCCGCATCTTGCTGGCCGCGATGCCGATACCGGTATCGGTGACCGAGAACGCGATCAGGTCCGCGTCCGCGTCCTGCAACGACCCCGCTTCCAGGAGCTGTTCACGGATCGCGTTCGGCACGTCGTTCCCGGCCGGCCTGATGACCAGCTCGACCGCTCCGGAGTCGGTGAACTTCACCGCGTTGGAGAGCAGGTTGCGCAGTACCTGGAGGAGGCGCTGTTCGTCGGTGTGGAGCGTGGTGGGCAGTTCCGGCGACACCCGTACGGAGAAGTCGAGTTGCTTCTCCGCGGTCAGCGGCCGGAACGTGGCCTCCACGTAGTCGACGAGCTGCACCAGGGCGATCCGCGTCGGCGAGACGTCCATCTTGCCCGCCTCGACCTTCGACAGGTCCAGGATGTCGTTGATCAGCTGGAGCAGGTCGGAGCCCGCTCCGTGGATCGTCTCGGCGAACTCGACCTGCTTCGGCGTGAGGTTCGCGTCGGCGTTGTCGGCGAGCAGCTTGGCGAGGATCAGCAGCGAGTTGAGCGGGGTGCGCAGCTCGTGCGACATGTTCGCGAGGAACTCGCTCTTGTAGCGCATCGACACCGCGAGCTGCTCGGCGCGCTCCTCGAGGACCTGCCGCGCCTCTTCGATCTCGGTGTTCTTGACCTCGATGTCCCGGTTCTGCTGGGCCAGTAGTTCGGCCTTCTCCTCCAGCTCGGCGTTGGACGCCTGGAGGGCCTTCTGCCGGTTCTCCAACTCGGCCGAGCGCTCCCTGAGTTGCTCGGTCAGCTCCTGGGACTGCTTCAGCAGCACCTCGGTCTTGGTGTTCACGGAGATGGTGTTGACGCTCGTCGCGATCATCTCGGCGATCTGGTTGAGGAAGTCCTTCTGGATCTGCGCGAACGGCGTGAAGGACGCCAGCTCGATCACGCCGAGCACCGTGCCCTCGAAGAGCACCGGGATCACGATGACCTGCGCGGGCGGCGCCTCCCCGAGACCCGACGCGATCTTCAGGTAGCCGCTCGGCGCGTTGTCCACGAGGATCGTGCGCTTCTCCTGGGCGGCCGTGCCGATGAGCGTCTCGCCGGGCCGGAAGGAGGTCGGCATGGAGCCCATGGAGTAGCCGTAGCTGCCGAGCATGCGCAGCTCGTACGCGTCCTCGTCGCTGCTCGCCGCGTCGGCGCCGTCGTCCAGCGGCATCGCCAGGAAGAACGCGCCGTGCTGCGCGGAGACCACCGGCGTCAGCTCGCTCATGATGAGCGAGGCCACGTCGTCGAGGTCGCGGCGGCCCTGGAGCAGACCCGAGATGCGGGCCAGGTTGCCCTTGAGCCAGTCCTGCTCCTCGTTGGCGATCGTGGTGTCGCGCAGGTTCGAGATCATCTTGTTGATGTTGTCCTGGAGGACCTGGATCTCGCCCGCCGCGTCGACGTCGATCTTGAGGTTGAGATCGCCGCGGGTCACCGCGGTGGCCACGGCCGCGATGGCGCGCACCTGACGGGTCAGGTTCCCGGCCATCTCGTTCACGGACTCGGTCAGGTCGCGCCAGGTGCCGTCGACGTCGCGCACGCGTGCCTGGCCTCCCAGCTGGCCCTCGGTGCCCACCTCGCGGGCGACCCGGGTGACCTGGTCGGCGAAGGACGACAGCTGGTCGACCATCGTGTTGATCGTCGTCTTCAGTTCGAGGATCTCGCCCCGCGCGTCGATGTCGATCTTCTTGGTCAGGTCGCCCTTGGCGATGGCGGTCGTGACCATCGCGATGTTGCGGACCTGGCCGGTGAGGTTCGAGGCCATGCCGTTCACGGACTCGGTGAGGTCCTTCCACGTGCCGGCCACGCCGGGTACGCGGGCCTGGCCGCCGAGGATGCCGTCCGTACCCACCTCACGGGCCACCTTCGTGACCTGGTCGGCGAACGAACTCAGCGTCTTCACCATCGTGTTGAACGTGTCGGCGAGCTGGGCGACCTCGCCGCGCGCCTCGATGGTGACCGTACGGGTCAGGTCGCCGTTGGCCACGGCGTTGGCGACCTGGGAGATGTTACGCACCTGCATGGTCAGGTTGTTGGCCATCAGGTTGACGTTGTCGCTCAGGTCCTTCCAGATGCCGGTGACGCCCGGAACCCGTGCCTGGCCGCCGAGCTGGCCCTCGGTGCCCACCTCACGGGCGACCCGGTTCACCTGCTCCGCGAACGCCGACAGCTGGTCGACCATCGTGTTCACGGTGGTGACGAGTTCGAGGATCTCGCCCTTGGCGTCGACGGTGATCTTCTTGGACAGGTCGCCGCGGGCGACCGCCGTGGTGACCTCGGCGATGTTGCGCACCTGGAGCGTCAGGTTGTTCGCCATGAAGTTCACGGACTGGGTGAGGTCCTTCCAGGTACCGGACACCCCCTGCACCTCGGCCTGACCGCCGAGGATGCCGTCCGTACCCACCTCACGGGCGACACGCGTGACCTGCTCGGCGAAGGCCGAGAGCTGGTCCACCATCGTGTTGAGGGTGTTCTTCAGCTCCAGGATCTCGCCGCGCGCGTCGACGTCGATCTTCTGCGACAGGTCACCGCGCGCGACCGCGGTGGCGACCTGCGCGATGTTGCGCACCTGGGCCGTGAGGTTGCCGGCCATGCCGTTCACGGAGTCCGTCAGGTCGCGCCACACACCGGCGACGCCGGGCACCTGCGCCTGACCGCCCAGGCGTCCTTCCGTGCCCACTTCGCGGGCGACCCGCGTGACCTGGTCGGCGAAGGCGGACAGCTGGTCGACCATCGTGTTGATGGTGTTCTTCAGCTCCAGGATCTCGCCGCGCGCGTCGACGTCGATCTTCTGCGACAGGTCACCGCGCGCCACGGCCGTGGTGACCTGAGCGATCTGCCGCACCTGCGACGTCAGGTTGCCGGCCATGAAGTTGACGGAGTCGGTGAGCTCCTTCCACGTGCCGCTCACCCCGTCCACGCGGGCCTGACCGCCGAGCCGGCCCTCCGTGCCCACGTCCCGGGCCATCCGGGTCACCTGGTCGGCGAACGACGACAGCTGGTCCACCATCGTGTTCACGGTGTTCTTCAGCTGGAGCATCTCGCCGGAGACGTCCACGGTGACCTTCTGCGACAGGTCGCCGTTGGCCACGGCCGTCGTCACCTGCGCGATGTTGCGCACCTGTCCGGTCAGGTTGCGGAAGGCCGTGTTGACGGAGTCCGTCAGGTCCTTCCAGGTACCGGCGGCGCCCACGACGAGCGCCTGGCCGCCCAGCTCACCCTCGACACCGATCTCCCGGGCCACACGGGTCACTTCGGAACCGAAGGCGGAGAGCTGGTCCACCATCGTGTTGACGGTGTTCTTCAGCTCCAGCATCTCGCCCGCGACGTCGACGGTGACCTTCTGGGAGAGATCACCGTTGGCCACCGCCGTGGTGACGGTCGCGATGTCGCGCACCTGAGTGGTCAGGTTTCTGAAGACGGTGTTGACGGAGTCGGTCAGGTCCTTCCAGGTCCCGGCCGCGCCCGGCACATTGGCCTGGCCGCCGAGCTGGCCCTCGGCGCCCACCTCGTTGGCGACACGCGTGACCTCGTCGGCGAACGTGCGCAGCGTCTCGGTCATCTGGTTGATGGTCTCGGCGAGCTGGGCGACCTCGCCCCGCGCGGACACCGTCACCTTCTGGGACAGGTCGCCGTTGGCCACCGCCGTGGTGACCTGGGCGATCCCTCGCACCTGGGCCGTCAGGTTGCCGGCCATGAGGTTCACCGAATCGGTGAGGTCCTTCCACACACCGGCCACACCGGGCACCTGCGCCTGGCCACCGAGCTCGCCCTCCGTGCCCACCTCGCGCGCCACGCGCGTGACCTCGGAGGAGAAGGACGACAACTGGTCCACCATGGTGTTCACGGTGTTCTTCAGTTCGAGCATCTCGCCCGCGACGTGAACCGTGACCTTCCGGGACAAGTCACCCTTGGCCACCGCGGTGGTGACGAGAGCAATGTCACGCACCTGCGCGGTCAGCCGGTACGCCATGGTGTTGACCGAGTCGGTCAGGTCTTTCCACGAACCGGACATTCCGCGTACGCGCGCCTGCCCGCCCAGCTTGCCCTCGGTCCCGACCTCGCTCGCGACACGCGTGACCTCGTCCGTGAAGGTCGAGAGCTGGTCGACGAGGTTGTTGACCGTCCGTCCGACCTTCAGGAACTCCCCGCGCAGCGGATGCCCCGCCCCTTCGGGCACCTGCGCCCGCAGCTCCATACGGGGCGACAGATCGCCCTCGGCGACCGCCGTGAGCACCCGCCCCACCTCGGACACGGGGCGTACGAGGTCGTCGACGAGCGCGTTCGACGCGTTGATCGCCGAGGCCCACGAGCCCTCGCACGCGCCGGTCTCAAGCCGCTCCGTGAGCTTTCCCTCACGTCCGACCATCCGCCGCACCCGCGACAGCTCGCCGGTGAGGTGCAGATTCCGGTCGGCCACCTCGTTGAAGACAGCGGCGATCTCCGACATCACGCCGTCGCCGTTGACCGTGAGGCGCTTGCGGAAATTGCCGTCCCGCATGGCGACGAGACCGGCGAGCAGCCGGTTCAGCGCCGCGCTGTCGACCGTCGTCGTCCCGCTGCCGTTGCGCGATTTGCGCTGTTTCGCCAGGGACTGTCCGCCTTCTGCGCGCGTTTTCTTGCCCCGCGTCGCTGCGCCAGACTCCACTGTGTCCCTCCCGCAGGGATCGACCTGTACTGCTCGGGTAGCTCGGCTGTGCCCAGATGCGCTTCTACCTCCGCACCCGTCATTCGATGCGTTCTCTTCAGAAGCCTGCCCAGTGTTTCACCATGGCTGAACCAGGCCATAACAGTTCGGCAGCTTCGCACACCGTCCGCACACCCTCCGGGCGGAAACACTGGCGACCGGCATCCGCATGGACGGCGAAGGTAAGTAACCTGGCATACGGCTGTCCACCCACCCCGGTCGGCCCGACCTGGGCGGTGGCGGAAAACGAGCGGGCATCGGAGGGGCGGCCGAGACATGGGTACGGGAGACCTGGGCCTCGACATTCGTACAGCGAGTGCTGCGGCGGGTACGGCGAGTACATCGAGTTCAACGCGTACAGGGAGTTCTGTGATCACCGCGCGTGCGGCTGCCACCTTCGAGCCCGTCGGGCGGTCCGTCGCGACCGCCCGATCCTTCGTGCGCGACACCCTCCAGGGGTGGGGCTACGCCGACATCATCGACGACGCCGTGGTGCTGACCAGCGAACTCGTGACGAATGCCGTGGTGCACGCGGGCACATCCGCGGACGTTCTGTGCCTGCGCAGTGACGACCACGTACGCATCGAAGTCTCCGACCGCTATCCGGAACGCGAGATCCCGCTCCAGTCCTCGGCGATCAACATGGGCAGTCCCGACCGCGAGGGCGGCCGCGGTCTCCAGCTCTGTGCCGCGCTCGCGGGCCGCTGGGGAGTGGACTATTCGGCCACGCACAAGCAGGTCTGGTTCCAACTCGACCTGCCGGAGCGCTCGGTGGGCACGCGCGCGGCCGGCCCCGTGGTCCCCACCGATCTGCTGCCGCTCGCCGACGAGCGGGTGCGCGTCGCCGTCGTGCAGATCGACAAGACCGGCGCGGTCACGTCGTGGAACGAGGACGCGGAGCGCCTTTTCGGCTATCCAGCCGACCAGGTCACCGGCAAGCCCCTCACCGACTTCGCGGCCTGGCCGCACACGCCGGGCACCAGCACGGGCATCGCCGACGCGCTCCAACTCTCGCGCTGGGAGGGCAGTTACGGCATCCGTGCGGCCACCGGCCGTGTCCTCCCCGTCTACGCCTCCCATCTGCGGGTCCGCGACACCGACGGTGAGCCCTCGACGGTCTGCCTGCTCGTTCGCGATCACGAGCGCGCCGTGCTGCAGACGCCGCTGCGCGTCCCGGCGCCCGACAGCGGGTCGTCGGACAGTCAGGGCTCCGACCCGTTCGAGGTCTTCATCGGCTCCCCCGCCCCCGACGACCTGGACGGCCTGCTCCAGCGCACGGTGGAGCGGGCCCGCGACATGCTCGACGGCGATTCGGCCTTCCTGCTGCTGGCCACGGACGACGAGACGGAGCTGGAGGTCCGCGCCTCCACCGGTCTGCCCTCGGCCCGTCAGCGCTTCGCGCGCGTGCCCGTCGAGGTGGGCCCCGGCCGCTACGGCTCGGCGCGCATGCCGGCCGTCCACGAGGACCTCACCCAAGTCCCGGGCGCCGTCCCGCTGCTGAACGGCACGGGCATGCGTTCGGTCGTGACGGTCCCCCTCAAGGTCGAGGGCCGCCTGACCGGCTCGCTCGGTGTCGCGGCCGAGTCGCCGGACCGCTACTCCAACGAAGAAGCCCTTCGCCTCCAGTTCGCGGCGGACCGTATCGCGCTGGCCGTCGAATCGGCGCGTCTCGGCGAGCTGGAGAAGCTGCGCCGCGGTTCGCTGAGTTTCCTGGTGGAGGCGTCCGATCTGCTGGCCGGCACGCTCGACCGGGACCAGACGCTGGCGCTGATGGCCCAGATGACGGTGCCGACGCTGGCGACCTGGTGCGCGGTGTACACGATCGCCGACCAGGCCTCGGACCCGTACCTCTCGTACGTCCTGCACGAGGACGAGGAGCGCATCGACGGCCTCAAGGCGCTCCTCTCCAAGATCGCCCCGCCGGAGCCCGTGCCCACGCCCGGCGCGCGCGTCTGGCCGGCGCCCGCGGAGGCGGCCCATCAGGCGGCACTGCGTACGTCGATGAGAAGCCTCGGCCTGAACGAGCCGACGAGCGTGACCTCCGGTATCGGTACGACGCTCGCCACGGCGTCGGCGGTGGGCGGCGAGACGGTCGTCCTCCCTCTGGTCGCCCGCAACCGTGTCATCGGCATGCTGACGCTCGGCAAGCCGACGGACGAGCACTTCCGCCAGGAGATCCTGGAACTGGCCGAGGACTTGAGCCGCAGAGCGGCCCTGGCTCTCGACAACGCCCGCCTGTACTCGGAGCGCATGGCGATCAGCCAGTCCCTCCAGCGCAGCCTCCTCCCGCCGGAGCTCCCTGACGTCCCGGGCGTCGAGGTGGAGGTCATCTACCGCGCGGCCGGCGAGGGCAACGAGGTGGGCGGCGACTTCTACGACCTCTTCCCGATCCGCGACGGCGCGTACGGCTTCGCGATCGGCGACGTGTGCGGCACGGGCCCGGAGGCGGCCGCGGTGACGGGCCTGGCCCGGCATGCGCTGCGCCTGCTGGCCCGCGAGGGCTTCGGCGGCCCGGCGGTCCTGGAGCGGCTGAACGCGGCGATCCTCGACGAGGGCGCCCGCAGCCGCTTCCTGACGCTGCTCTACGGGGAGTTGTGGCCGCAGGAGGACGGCTCGGCGGTCCTGAAGATGGTCTGTGCCGGTCATCCGCTTCCGCTGCGTCTGCGCCAGGACGGCACGGTCGTCCCGTTCGCCGAGCCGCAGCCGCTGCTCGGCGTGATGGACGATCTGGAGCTGTACGAGCAGACGATGACGCTGGACGCGGGCGATGTCCTGCTGTGCGTCACGGACGGCATCACGGAGCGCCGTGAGGGCACTCGCATGCTGGGCGACGACGGTCTCGCCGAAGTCCTGTCGACGTGTACGGGGCTGACGGCCGGCGCCGTGGCCGCCCGCATCATGCGCGCGGTGGAGCGCTTCGCCGCTGACGCCCCGTCCGACGACATGGCGATCCTGACGATGCGCGTACCGGGCCTGCACCACGACTGACGCCGGAGGGGCGGGGGGAAAGGCAAAAAGCCCCCGCCCTGTTTCCAGGGCGGGGGCCTCAATTCCTGAGCCCCCAAGCGGAATCGAACCGCTGACCTTCTCCTTACCATGGAGACGCTCTACCGACTGAGCTATAGGGGCTTGTCGCTTTCGCGGTTTTCCGCGCGCCAACGAGTTAAAGCATACCCGAAGATCAGGTCGCTTCGAACCATCGATCGCACGGCCCGCGAAGGCTGCGCTAGAAGGCGGGTTGGAGCAATCCGCCGAGTGCGTTGCAGGCGGAGACGACCCGTTGCATCTGCCGCTTGGACAGTGCCGTGTCGAGGGTGAGTGCCAGTGTTTCGTCGGCGGCGCGTTCCGTCTCGGGCAGTTCCACGTCCCGCCGGAAGGCGGGCATGCGGTGCACCGGTGTCTTCACCGGCACGCTGCATTCGACTCCCTTGCCCCGCAGGGCGCGAGCGAAGGCGTCCCGGTCGGGCCGCCCGTTGCCGGGTACCCGCACGACGTACTGCTGATAGGTGTGCCGTTCGCTCGCCGCGGGCGTCCGCAGCCCGCTGAGCCGCGCGTTCAGATAGGCCGCGTACGCGCGTCGCCGGCCGACTTCCTCGAACGGCAGCTGGGATTCGCCCTGCTCCATCAGGAACAGCCCGCGGCGCTGGGTGACTCCCCTCAGCCGCTCGAGGTCGGCGCTGTGCCCGAAGCGGTGCACGGCGATGACGGCGGCGGTCCGCTCGCTGACGCACGCGGCGACGTGTGCGGGGTCGACGCAGTACGTGTCGGGGTCGATGTCCGCGAAGACGGGAGCGGCGCCTGCCTGTACGACGGCTTCGGCGACCTCGGGGTTGCCGAAGGCCGGCACGATCACTTCGTCACCGGCGCCGACACCGGCGGCTTGCAGCATTCCAACTGTGCCCATGGCACCGAATAGTCATGGCGCTACGTGAACGGCAAGTAAAGCAAAACAAAAAAGAGCTGGTCCCCGAACCAAAGGTTCGGGGACCAGCTCTTTATCAAAAGGAGTTCGGCGGCGTCCTACTCTCCCACAGGGTCCCCCCTGCAGTACCATCGGCGCTGTAAGGCTTAGCTTCCGGGTTCGGAATGTAACCGGGCGTTTCCCTCACGCTATGACCACCGAAACACTATGAAACTGACAACCGCACCATGTGTGGCACATGGGGTTGTTCGTGGTTTCAGAACCAACACAGTGGACGCGAGCAACTGAGGACAAGCCCTCGGCCTATTAGTACCGGTCACCTCCACACCTCACGGTGCTTCCAGATCCGGCCTATCAA
>NZ_JBEYYU010000039.1:0-84618 GCF_040645755.1 Streptomyces sp. NPDC046716 | reverse complement strand
TACCGGCATCCTGGAACTGCGGGAGTTCCCGGCGGGGCCTGCGGGTTTGTATCCGGACCCGCGGACGATGGACGGGGTGCGCAGCCCCAACGGCCAGTTCGCCGCTGCTCTGGGCGCTGCCTGGCACCTGGCCGCTCCGCGGTCGCACGGTCGCTGTGTCGTGTGGCGGATCGTCCTGTCCGACGAAGCCGAGGCACCGGACCGGATAGAGGGACCGTCGCTCGGCGTGGCCTTCGCCCTCGGTCTGCGGGCCTTGCTGTGGCGCCGACCCGGGGCAAGTTCGCTTCGCGATGTCTTCTTTGGCCTGCGCTCGCGCACCGCGGTGACCGGTGCCCTCGACACCGACGGTCACTTGTTCAGAGTCGCAGGGATGGACGCGAAACTTCTTGCCGTGCGCCGCAAGGGCTTTCGTCTGGTTGCGCCCGAGGCCAACCGGCTCGAGGTGACCGCGACAGCTCCCCGCCCCGGAGACGTGCGATTCGCCTCCACACTGCGCGAGGCAGACCGCTACGCCCGCCAGTTCCGCACCGGCCGCATCGCCGTCACCGCGCTCGCCCTCGCCGCCGTTACGGCGGGGGCATTCGCCCTCCACCAAAACGCTCTTGCGCAGGCCGGGCGGCAGACCGCGCTGGTCAGCCAGATCTCAGCCCAAGCAGATCAGTTACGCACCACCGACCCCTCACTCGCCGCCAGGATCGACATCGAGGCATACCGTCTCAAGCCCAACGGCGACCGCTACACGCGGCTCCTCGAAGAGTCGAACAGACCGCTGTCCACGACCCTGGGCAAGCTCCCCGATCACATCAGACACGCGGCATTCAGCCCCGACGGCCGGACCCTGGCCGCCATCAGCTCCGACGACCGCCAACAGGGCGTCCTGCGCATCTGGGACATGGCGCAACCCAAAGGCCCTGCCCTGCTCGGGCAACCTGTTCGGATTCCTGGCGCTGCCTCCCTGGAGTTCAGCCCCGACGGAGCCACACTCGCCATCGCCGGCAGCATCATGGCCAACGCCGGGGTACAGCTGTGGGATGTGAAGGACCCGGCCCATCCCCGCGCGCTCGGACCGGCCCTCTCCCGCACCTCCGCCATCCCTCCGATGGCGTTCAGTCCCGACGGTCACATCCTGGCCACCGGGGCCCGCAGCTACATGGACGAACAGCTGTGGGACGTCTCGGACCCAGCCCACCCGGCTCGACTCGGCGGGCCCATCCACCACGCATCGGCAGTCAACGTCGCCGCTTTCAGCCCCAACAGCCACACCCTCGTCACCTCTTCCGTGGAGGACGGGGCGCGCATGTGGAACGTCGCGAACGCCGCTCACCCCGTTGCGCTCGGCAAGATCTGGACGGCCATCGGCGCTGCAGTGTTCACGCCGGATGGCCGCACCCTCGCCATCGGTGACGGCGACACCGTGCAGCTGTTGAACGTGGCCAACCCGAAGCACACGAAGCGACGGGGTGGGCCCCTGACAAGCATCCGCAACGACCTCCACGCGATGGCCCTCAGTCCCGACGGCCACACCCTCGCCACCCCTGGCGAAAACAACACGCTCCGGCTGTGGAACATCGCCAACCCTGATCATCCGACCTCCCTCGGCCCGCCCGCGGCCAGTCCGACCCCCCGCATCAACTCTGTGTCGTTTGCCCGCGATGGTCGCACCGTCGCCACCACCGGAAGCGACGATGACACCGTGCGACTGTGGCACCTGCCCACCGCCCTGCTGACCAATCACACCGCAGGCGTCACCTCGACCGTGTTCGCCCCCAACGGACGTCTCCTCGCCACCACCGCGGCCGACAACACCGTGCGGCTGTGGAATGTCTCAGAGCCCGCCCACCCCGCCCCTCTCAGCCTGATCAAGAACTTCAGCAACACCGTCATATCCCTGGCGTTCAGCGCCGACGGCCGCACCCTCGCCACCATCGCCAACGGCGAGCGGCGCGTGATTCTCTGGAACCTCACACATCCAACCAAGCCCGCCGTCCTCGCCCAGCTCACCTTCCCCTTAGGCGCTGGAAGCGGCGTCGAATCAGCGGTGTTCAGCCCCGACGGCCATACCCTCGCGACCTCCACCAGCACCGTGGTTTCCGGCGGCGCGGACGGTGTGAGTCTCTGGGACATCTCCGACCCCGCTCATCCCCGGCTACGTGGCCAGCCGATCGCTGCTGTCGGCAGCACGGGCAGCTTCAAGTTCCACACCTTCGCATTCAGCTCCGACGGGCACACCCTCGCCCTCGCCGGCCGTTATACCTCCGACAAGGTCCAACTGTGGGATGTGACCGATCCCGACCATCCGACCCGCTCCGGGCCACCGCTCCCCGGCGGGGCAAACTTGATGACGCTCAGCCCAAACGGTCACGCCCTCGCCACAGTCGCCCAGACCTTCATCGGCGGATCACCCGGCGACGGCGAAGTCAAACTGTGGGACATCACCGACCACAACCACCCCACCCGCCTCGGCCCTCCACTCAGCGGCTACTCCAGCCGCGTCACCGACATAGCCTTCAGCCCCGACGGGCGCTCTCTGGCCACCAGCGGAAACGGTCTGCGTCTGTGGAACGTCAGCGACCCGGCCCACCCTGCCCCGATCGGCCAGACCTTCGCCGCCAACGCTCTGGAACTCTCCTCACTTGCCTTCGCCCCGGACGGGAAAACCCTCGCCTTCGGCGGAGAAGACGGCACGGTACGACTGTGGACACTGGGAGCCGACCAGATCATCCGTCAGATCTGCGCGATCACTGACACCCCAACCCGCCCGCAGTGGAACAAGTACCTTTCTGCGCTGCCGTACCGCCCCACCTGCACCTGAAAGGCGCACAGATCCAAAACTGCGCCTGCTGAAAATGTCGTCCATGCAGATCAGGAGCCTGGCCGGTGTGCGGCACGATGAGCACTCGTGCTGTTGCGTCTTGCCTACCGTCGTCATCTCTCCGAGACCGCTGCCGCCGGGTCTGAGGATGGCGAGCTCCCCCCTCCCACGAGGGCGTTGACCTGAGGCACGGATTGTGGCTCGCCGCCGGTCCGGCGGCTCGATTCGGAAGCCCGCGCGTGGGCAGTCGGCAACGAATGGAGTGGACAAGGCGTCAAGCAACGGAAAAGGAGACACAGCAACCCGTTCTCCTGCTCCAGTAGCTTGATCCGCCTGCGCGCTACCCGTAGTTCCGCATTGTCCTGGCTGGTCGTTCCGGGCTTGGTGCCGTCATCGACGTCCGCTCGACCCATTCACTTCCGCAGCGTCGTCGCGTGCTCTCCGAAGCCGGCGGCCACCTGCTCGACCGTCACGCCCGTGCCGCGGTTCCTCGCAGCCGGCACGACGCCCGCGCGGAACTCTCCCAGATAGGGCTTGGGCACAGCGACATCCTCCCTACTCGCCCCACAGGGGCGGCCAGTTAAGACTTCACCCGATCGTGCAGCAGACCCACGGAGGACGCCGCGAAACGCCCCACCAAGGCGCAGCGCGCCGCCATCGCCATGCGCCGCGCCGCCGCCACCGGAGACAACGCGGCAGTCCGCGACTACCTCGGGTTGTTGGAAGTGGATCCCGCTCGTACCCACGCCCGGAGCTTCGGCGGTCACTGACGAGCACGACTGAGCAGGCAGTGGCTGATCCTCTTGCAGGGCGTCCATCACTCGCACCAGATGGTGCAGGGAGCGGACACGCTTCGGACGCCGCCACCAGGCCGTGAGGTACAAGCTCTGGGCGGCCCGCGCGAGTTCTCTTGTTGGTCTCACGACGCTCGGAGATCGATACCATCCGCAACGTGAACGCGAATCGGTCCGCCACGTCGCGCAGCACAAACACATTACTGGCTGCTCTCGAAGATTACGCCTGCCGAAGAGTGACGGGGACTACATGCTCGCCGAACTCCGACAGCACATCGAGGCACAGACACGTAGTCTGAAGGAAGCTGTGAAACACGCCAGTTCAACGGCCACAGGGGGAACCATGGCAACGCTCACTGCCGAGCGAATGCTCAACCGCCTGCGCAGAGCTGGACTCGCCATTCCGGACGGCACCCTACTGGTCAATACCTTCGCCAGAGACTGGCAACGCTCAGAAGGCGCGTGGTCCTGGCTTGCCGTGGGGCCTGACAATGTTCCGCTCGGGATCGGGTCCACCTACCCGATGTCCCATCTTCTCCCCCGCAGATGGGAGTTGGTGGTCGACGAGCGCGAGGACACGACAACCATTGTTCCGGCCCCCAGCCGTATGAACAGAACTGAGCCGACTACGGAGCCCGCGGGTGCTACCCGTTCAGCCCGCAAAGCACCCCTCCCGATCCCTGAATCGATTGCTACCCCGCGTCCGCGACGCCACATCCCCAAGCCGGCCTGGGTCACCATCGGTGCGCCGATCTTGCTACTGGACGGGAGTCGCGTTTTCGTCGCACAGATAGACCAACCCAATTCCCGAGTGTTCTGGCGGAGATCCCCTTCGACCGGCCCGAAGTATCCGGCGGGATTCAACGTCATTCGTCCAGCCAACCCGTGATCCCCTAGAACCCTGCCTCAAAGCGACCACCATCGCCTATATCACCATATTAAGCGGCCTCCGTACGTGACGTACCAGCCTGCCGTACCCGAATCGCCTTCGACACCCTTACCGGTTGCCGACAGTACGCACTCGCATTCCACGAGCAGGGTGCCACCCCACCGGCGAGTCCCCCCCTGGTGCGGCCGCCGACGTCACGACGTCGGGCAGCAGGGCGAGTTGGCGCATCGTCGGGTTCGTTCGCCAGTACGCGGCGACCAGCAGTACCTGGTCCGCCAGCGGCAGCCCCCACGGCCGGCCCTTGCGTACCGGGTCGGCTCCCTCGCCGCGCAGCGTGGTCAACAGCTTCCCGAAAATGCTCGGGCTCAGCCCGGTGAACGGGGCTATCCAAGACGGCTCCGACGCCGTGATCACACCAGCCATGGCGAGATCATCTCTCGGCAAGATCGCTGGAGGTCGGGCGTCAGTCGACGAGTAGCTCGTCAAGGCGCCGAACAGACGTCGGGGTGCCCATTTCGTCAGCCATTGCCACCAATTGGTCGTGGTACTGGCGAGTGATGGGCAGGGCATCCTCGTAGATCCACGAGCACATGGTGTCGAACGCCAACTCCTCCTCGCCTTGCGAGAGCAGGTGGCGCACATCCGTGATGACAGCCTCCGAAGTGAGAGGCGAGTCCTCAAGGAGCGCCGTTACCCGAGCGCGGTACCTCAGACTCACGAGCAGCCCCCAGACCAGCCCCGTACGGATCGATGACCCACATCCTTGCCGCCTGACGGAGGGTTGTCGACTCATCTGATCCATTGCGGGACAACCCTTAGCCCCTCGCCGGATAGCCGAGCGGGCCTCACTGAGACCGCCCCTGCCTCATGGCACCGCAAAGATCATTTACGGGACAACGCTTAGAAGCCTCGCTCGTGCTCCCGCACGTAGGTGAACCCGCGCGGCAGCTCGTGCGGCCCGGCCAGACCGGCCCGCTGGTGATCGTCTCGATACGCGGCACGGGCCTCCGCACTGGCCTCCTTGCCGAGGTGGCCAATCCGCATCAGATGCCCGGCAACCCGGTGGGCGGCCAAACTGTAGGCCACCTCCGGTTCCGCGTGGCGCAGATCCTCGCGGTCCGCCGCTCGCAGGACTGGCGCGTAGCACAGCAGTGGAACTGTCCTCTCTCCGCGCCGCGCTGGGTAGTGCAGCATACCGGCCCGGTTCACGCTGCCCTCCTGCCAGGAGAGTAAGCCGCGCGCGAGGAGCCGCTCTATCGCCCCGTCGATCTTCTTCCTCGGCGGTCGTTCCGGCTGCGCCCGCTCCGCCATGTTCCGGACCAGCGCCTGCCTTGGCAGCAGCGCCCGGCCCTTCTCGTCAAGGTAGCCGAGTTCGCGCAGTGTGATCAGCACGAGTTCCTCGACCCTGTCCACCCGGGCGTCGAACGCCGCCAGCTCGCGCGTCATGATCCTGGGGTCGTGGACGTAGCGGACCACCGTGCCACCGAACACGACGGGGGTGTCCAGCGGCGTGTACGACAGCCGCAGCTGCCTCCACGTGTCCCACCGCACCGACACCCGCGTCCCCGGAAGGACGAACGGCTGCCATCCGAGCCCGGTCAGCAGCGGCTCGGCGCCGCCGGTGTCGAGCCTGATGCCCTTCTGCCGGTCCAGCTCCTTGATGCGGTAGCGCCCGCGCAGAAAGGTCAGGTCGAGCGGTTCCTGAGGGGCGGCTCGGTCGGCCATCGCGGTCGGCACCGGGCAAGTGCCGTGCAGGAGGTGCTCGGCACGGACGTAGAACTTCCACTCGACCGTGAGGCCGGTGTTGACCACCGAGTAGGGCAGCCCGCTGTCGAGTTCCTCGACGACGACCTGGGAGACTTCTTCCTCGTGGGGAGCCGGAACCTGCTCATCCTGTCGTGACCGCTGCTCCTCCTGAGGGGCGGACGCCTCCAGCCGCCCGTAACAGCCATTGCACAGCAGACGCTTGTTGTGTACCGCGACAAGACGCCCCTTCTTCGTCCGCATACACCGCGAACAGGTGAAGGACGTGACCACCTCCAGCCGGATGAGCTGAGTGTTGCCACGGGGCGGGTAGGTCTTCGCGACCTTCACGCCGAGAACACGCTCACCGACGTTCATGACAGCAGATCCCCCTGGATTCCTGCCCTGTGAAAGAAGGGACCAGCGTAAACGCGCGCGACTCAGGTCCGCAGATGGTCCGGCACGATTCTCTGCACCGTCCACGAGCTCCACGTGCTCTCGCGCGAGGCGGAGGTGGCCTTCGCGGGCGTGAACTGCCTGGCGGCGGCAAGGTTGATGGCCCACCGGTCGTCCTGCGAGCGCGGGGCCGGCCGCGTACGCGACGCGTCGTCAGAATCGACACCGATCACCTCCAGCACAAACCTCTGCGCCGGTTGGAGCACCTCTCTTGCCGCCTTCTGCCCAGCGATCCACACGCCGAGGTCCTCGCCCTGCACCACCACCTCTCGCGGCCCGGCAGGTAGCGCGCCGCAGCCTTCACATGGGCCAGGGTGAGCCGGTGGAACCTGCGGTTCCTCGTTTCATCGTTTGGGTGTTACGTGCAGTGCGTTGAGTGGCGTGCGCGTTGGTACTGGTCAGGTAGGTCGGGTTGTGCATCGGGATTTGCCTACGGCTTCCACCGCTGTAGAACAGGCCGCGATTGCCGTGTTCATCGCCGCGCTCGAAGGTTTTGAGTTTCCGGTGCTGAGGACGAGAAGATGTCGATCCCAGCCATTGATCTTGGCGCCGCCGGTCCGGCTAACCTGCGCCGTGTGGAGTATCTCCACAGTGTGGGGAGATGTAGGCCGGCCTCAAGGTCACCCCCAACAACCCTGGATGGACCCCACCCCGGACAGCGCACTACGGTCTGCCTTCAGCCGCTACCTCGTACGCGCTGTCCTGAGCCGGTTCGATCCCACGCAGCGGCACGCCGACTGAAACCAGGATCCACCGCCGATCTCTGAGCTATCAGCACCTGGTCGTGCCCTTCCGCATCGTCGTGCGCTTTCCCGCGCCTGCCAGTGTCCCCTGCGTTGTCAGTGCCGGGTGCGATGATGAAGTCGTGATACAGCCGAACCCCTCCGAATCCGGCACGCTGCGAGAGCCTGAAGGCACCAGCGGTGATCGCGGACCGGCTGCGGACGCCTGGGCGCCGTGTGCGGGAGACCCGAACCTGCGCACTCCTCCTCCGGCCGGTTCCCCGGGGCGCACGCCTGCAGGGGAGGATCTGGATCTGCATGTTGGCTGGGACCGTTTCGAGAAGCTGATGCTGGCCCTGGCACGCCGTGTTCTGGGCCTGCGGGACATCCGCTTTCGGCGTTACGGGGTCCAGGGGCAAGCGCAGCACGGCATCGACCTGGCTGGTCGGGAGCCGACGGGTGACTACACGGTCGTCCAGTGCAAGGACTACGCGGCTTTCACCGCCGCGGACTTGCGCAAGGCGGTCGAGAAGTTTGCCTCCGGGCGGCGTCCCTTCGGTGCCGGCCGTCTGATTGTGACGACTTCTGCCTCCACCGAGGCCACGCAGCTGGCCGACGAGCTGGCCGCGCTCCAGCTCCAATATCCTGATCTCGACTTGGACCTGTGGGGGGCCGAGCAGATCAACCAGCACCTGCGCTACTGCGGCGACATCGTCGCCCAGTTCTGGACGCGGGAGACGGCGGCCGACTTCTGCACGGGCGCTCCGCTGCCAGGGGTGCCAGCTCCACCGCCCGACCGGCAGGAACAGGCCGAGAGGATCCTCATCGGGCCCCTCAACACCGACGATGTAGCGCCGATGCTGCGGGCCGCGGACAGCAAGAGGTCCGAGGCACCGGCGGAATCAGCCAGGCTCTACGGAGACTTGGCGCACCGGCTGCACGTCGCCGGGTACCGGGGACATGCCACCGTCTTGCGGAAAAAGCAGCTCGAGGCGCTCCAGGAGGGCGGTCTATTCGACGAGGCAGCCGGCTTGGCGGCCGAACTCGCCGTAGCTGCACTCCACCACGGAGACAGTGACCAAGCACGGATTCTGGCTCACCAGCTGGAGCAGTTCGCCCGCGACGCGGCCAGCTCCGGCACGCCAGAAGCCTCGATCACGGCACGTCACGCCGCCCTCATCAACGCGGCCGCCCAGGACATCGCCCACCCCCTGACCATGAGTCATCTGGCCCCCGCCCTGGAAGCCGACGACGAACACGCCCCCGACTACCGGCCGCTTCTGGTTCTCATGCTCGCCGAGTATCGGCTCGCCACCGAGCCCCATACGCTCGAGGAACTCGACGGCCTCATCAGCGCTGCCCTCGCACAGGCAAAAGAGCAGCCGGTAACGGAACAGACGCAGGACATTGTTGTGCGCCTGCGTCTGCTGCGAGCCGAATACGACATCGCGCAACGGCAGGAGTTGCTCCGCGAGGCCAGACGACACCGGATGAAGGGCCGGCACGCAGCACTCGTCAGCGCGCGCGAGGCGCGACGCTGCGCCCTCGAAGGCCGGGCAGAGGAAGCAGTGGAGAACTGGAGGGATGCCGTCCAGGACGGCATCCACGCGGGACTTGCCGAAGAGGCCGCCGACTGGCTTTACGCTATCCGCGCGGCCAACGCACGGTACGGACCGTGGACGACCGAGATCGACGACGAGCACCGCCTTGCCCAGGCGCTGCGCACGACGGGCACCGGCCGCCTGCTGGACCGCATCCGGGACCCCAGAGCACAGGCGATGTCGGCGATGGTGAGGGGCAAGCCCACCGAGGCGGTCCTGGCGGCCCGCCGCTGGCTGGCCGACAGCGTGGTCACCGGGAGCTGGGCGGACGAGAGCGAAGCCGTGACGGTCCTCGCGGACCTCTACCGCGACCACAGCGAACCCGCCCTGGCCGCGGCCTACTACCAGCGCGCCGGAAGCAGCGAGAAGCTCGAACAGCTCACCAAGGGCATGGGAGATGAACTGCTTCCCCTGGTGCCCGGCGCGAGCCAGCCGTGGTGGGTCCTGCGTTCACGTGCAGCCCTCATTGCGGCACAAGCCGACCTGGGCGAGGACGAGGCAGCCCACGAGCTGTTCGAGGAGATGCTGGACCTGGCCGTACGCGGCAGGGCTGGCGAACTCGTCGATTCACCTACACGGTCCCTGGCCGTTCAGGCCGCGAAGAGCGCCTGCGCACTCGCTTCGCGCAGCTCACCTGAACAGGCCGCAGCACTGCTGGACCTGCTCAGCTCCGACGTCCCCCGCCAACCCCATCAGTACAGTTACACCGACGACGAGCACGCGACCGCCTGCGTGGCCATCGCCATGGCACACCCCGAACTTGCCATGCGCGCCCTCACCAGGCTGTTCGATCTCGCCGACGTCCACACCGACAAAGCTCTGAACGTTCTTCTGAGGGATCAGACGCTGCGCCTGCTGGGCGCCTGGCCGCAGCGCGACAGCTCGGCTGCCGGTACCGCCTCCTGCAGCCCGCTGAGCAATGACGAACAGAACACCCTGCGCAGGCGAGCCGACAAGCTGGTCAAGCGGGAACACTACCTGTCCAACGTGATCCAGGCCGCCCTCAACCCCGGCCATCCCGACGTGCAGGAGCGCGCCAGGACGGCTCGGGATCGCATCCTGAGCCGGCCCGAGCCGGAGCCCAACTCCATGTCCCTGGGCAGCACGATGGTTCCCGACTCGGCCATGGTCTTTCACCTCGCCTCCGATGATCAGCGAGCCTGCCTGGACAAGCTCCTTGCCGTGGCGAGTGATCGACGAGAGTCAGCGTCCAACCGGCAGGACGCTTTGATCGGCGCCCGCAATCTCGTTGTCGACCAGGAACCGGAGGCCAAGGGCACCACCTTCCGTGCGAGTCAGTCCTTCGCCCTGGGCGCGCTCGACGGAAGCCGACTCGACGAGTTCACGGGCCAGGCCCACCCTCTCAGTACCCTGAAGATCAACCTGGGATCCGCGTCGCTGCGCGGCCCCGGACTGCGCCTGGCCGCTGCCTCAGCGACAACAGCTGACGAGCAGGAATGGGTCAAAGACCAGGCACTTGAACTCCTGCGCAGCGACGATGCCCATGACATCCAGGAAGCAGCCCTGACACTCAGCAGCCTCCCACGCGACGTCACGGGGGACATTGACGCCCGCACTCTGGCCGACCACAGCCATGTCACAGCTCGGCAGCTCGGCGCAGTGCTGTGTATGCAGCAGCCCCAGCGCTTTGCCGACACCACGGCACGTCTTGCCGCAGACCCGAGCGTCCGAGTGCGCCGCACTCTGGCCGAAGCGGCGACAGCTCATGCAGGCCCCGACGCTCCACCGGTAGTCGCAGGACTTCTGGACCGTCTTGGCAAGGATCCCCGGCACAGTGTTCGCGTCCTGGCGCGAGTCCGGCAGAACAAGTCCTAGTGACCTCGTGCACGATAGGCGCTGTCGCAGAATCAGCGCAGGTCAGCGATCCGGGCTTGGCGATGGAACGATCTGCTGACCTGCGACGATGCTTATCGTGCACGAGCTCGTTAGTTCGCGTGAGCCTTGGTGCGCCAGACGGCGTGCACCAAGCCGGCTGGGTCGTGTCCGAGCTGGGCGGCGGCGGCCTGATCGCCCGGAGATGGGACTACAGCAAGCGCCGGAGCAGGCCCGGTCGACCATCGACTGCGCGTGCGGTGAAGGCTCCAGTACTGCGGCTCGCCAAAGAGAAACCGCGCTGGGGCCGCCGACGGATCCAGGGCGAACCCGTCCGGCTCGAGCATCCGGTCGGCGCGTCGACGATCCGGGAGATCCTCACTGCAGCGGGACTTGATCCGGTCCCACGCCCCAACGGCCCGCCGTGGCGCGCGTTCCTGACCGCGCAAGCCGAGGGCATCGTTGCCCGCGACTTCATCCATATCGACCTGGTCGACCTGCGCCGGGTGTACGCACTCGTGTTCCTCGAGCACGGCACACGCCGACTGCACATCGCCGGAGTGACTGCCCATCCCACCGGACCCTGAACGGTGCAACAAGCGAGAAACCTTGCCGTCGAGTTGGGCATGCGGGCGGACTCACTGCGTTTCCTGCTCCGAGACCGGGACACGAAGTACACCGACTCGTTCGACGCGGTCTTCGCGGCCGACGACATCCAAGCAGTAAGAAGCGCGCCGCAGACCCCTTCGATGAACGCCCACGGTGAACGGGTCATCGGCACCCTGCGGCGCGAGGACCTCGACCACCTCTTGACCTGGAACGAGTCCCATGCCCGGCACGTCCTCGATGCGTACGCCCGGCCCGGCATAACAACAGTCGTCGCTCCCACCAGGCTCACCGACAGCTCCCTCCCCTCGCCCGGAAGCACGCGACACCCATGGCCGCTCCGCCCGCTCACCGCGCTCTACGCATCCGAATACTCGGCGGCGCTATCAACGAGTACAGACATGCAACCTGACCAAGAGCGATGAGTTTCCGAACGGCACAGGATCGCGCGCTCAGTCATCGCCCCTCAACCATGCGACGTGTTCGCCGAAGCCTTCCTGGTCAGCGACTACGGAACCGCGCACGTACGAGCAGACGACGCACTGCCCGATGCCGACTCGCCCCCACATGTCCCGGCCCTCGACGCAGAAGGTCTCGTATCCGCACACCGGGCACTGCTCGAAGGTGTGGCCGTCAGGGTTGTGCTCGGGGTGGTACGCGTTGGGGTTCTCAGCCGACGCCGCACGGCGCCGCACCTCTTCGTCGCCGATGAGCTCAATCAGCGAGCGTGCCTGGTCGGCCGACCGAGCGTCCTCGTCCAGGGCCTGCCAGAGGTCGTGGTCTGACTTTGCCTCACCGAGCGCTCCCAGGGCGGGGTGATGGTCGAGGGCAAGCAGGGCCTGGACGTGCCGGTGTTGTAGACGCCCTGTCCCACTTCCATGGCGGGCCAGGCCGCTGACGTCGAGCGCGTGGGTCAGCAGGTCGACGTCGATCCGAATGTCCCAGAAGCCGTCCGGCAGAGGGGCACCCAGGTCCCACCGCGACCTGATGTCGGCGTGGGGATCGGGTATGACGCACAGGCCCGTAGCCGGATCGCGCGGAATCTTGTCACGGATCACCTTGAGCAGCTTCCGTGCAAAGTGCACACGGCCCCTACTGTCCGCTTCCTCACCTGGCCACTCCGCTGCAACGATCGCGGCCAATGCGTTGGACAGCGCCTGGTCGAAGATTCCTTCATGCCCCGGCTCGGTCTCCACGGACAGATCGACGCTGGTGACCTCGGAAAGCGGGCCCGCATCGATGTCCTGCCGGAGCACGTTCTGCATCATCGCCGCGCACTGGCCGAAATATCTGGCCCGCTGGCGGTTCGAATGGTCCCCGTCCAACTGCATGCGCACATCATCCTCCACGCACGGAAACGAGGAGCAAGCTGTTCTACTCAACTCCCCAACCGGAGCAGCAGCGTCCCTTGCTGGAAGTCAGTAGCATCCAGCCGACGACGGGCACCGCAGCCTCGCTCGGGGCGTGCGGGGCCAAGTGCCTTCTCGGAGATCGGAACGACGCATGGGAAACGCGTGGACGGCGCTGACGCAGGAGGCATCGGATCACGGCGGGCCGGACGGCCTGCGGGATCACTACCGAGACTTGGGGCGGGCGGAGGGCCTGAAGCAGGCAGCCACGTACGTTGCTTTCGCCGCTGCGGGCACGGGGGTGGCGTACGTGGTGAACAAGTACCGCAAGCGCGTCGCGGACAAGGAGTTGGCCGACCGGGTCGCCGAGCTGGAGGCCGAAGACACCCCGGCCGGGAGCGAGCAGCGTCCGGACTCCATCACGGTCGTGCTAGCACCTCGTCCGGATCGTGTCCACGCTGGTGACGGGGTCGTCCGGGAGAAGTGACTGGTCGTCAAGCAGAACCGTGAACGGCGAACGCTGCAAGGTGGAGCGTCTGGCCGCGGGGGCTCAGACGGCCTGCGCCAAGTGCTCCACGGCGAGGGCATCGTCCTAGACGGCCGCGGTCTCTATAGGAAGGGCGGCCGGGTCATGCTTGAGCAGCATTCAGACATCGGTCATGACGTCGAGCGTACGTCTCGGCTCGGACATTCCCTGATCAACGGCTCCGCGACCGGACCAGTCGCCCCCGCAGCGCCCGCGTGATGCCAGCTACGCCACGTGGAGATCCTCCTCCCACGTTTCGTCGGTGCAATCGCCCGCGGATACGTCGGCCAGCTCCGTAGTGGGGTCCCAAGCAGCCACGACGGAGAAGGTGCCATTGACCACGGCATCGCCTTGTAGGTCGTCCGTTCCCTCTCCGTCCGGAGCCACCCGCACCACGGACGCTGTGAAAACACCCTCGAAGGTGCCGTTGAAGGTGAACTCGATGCCGTCGGCGGAGCCGCGATAGTCGACGGAGTCGACGTCAATCCTGAGGTAGTCGAGGGTGGGCGGCCCCGCTGTGATGGGATCACTCGATTCGATGGCCTCGAACCCGGCCGTCACTCGGTTGCGTAGCTCGTCGGTTAGCTGCACGACCGGGGCCTGGAGCAGGTCCGCCAGCTCTGTGTCGCAATCCTCTTCCAGCGTAGACACCGCAGAGCGGCCCCGCGCGTCCAGAGTTACATCAACCCGTTGGTAATCCCCCGTCTCTTCGCAGACGGCCACCTCTACCTCGCGGAAGGACTGGTGGTCGACGAGTAGTTGCGGATCCATCACTGCCAGAAGCCGAACGACCGCGGGGGCCACCTCCAGAAACTCCTGTCGTAGGTCCGAGTCACTGAAATCCGCCGTGACAGCTTCCAGTAGATGGGCAGCCACCTTGCCGGAGCGCCCAAGCCTCTGAACGCGATCGATGACCTTGGCCCGGTGTTCCGCCGCCCTGTCGAGGCGGTCCGTCACACTAGCGGCGTGGTAGGTGCGGTTTCTCTTGCCGTCCGGCCCGTTGCACTCCACACATGCGGGCCCGAGGTTCTGCGGATCGTTGAGGTCAAAGTCATGCGGCAGACCGTGCGTGTGCTTGAGGGATCGCAGTTCGGGTTCACCGACATCCTTGGGGATGATGTGGTCGATCTGGATGGAGCTGAACACCGTCGGCTTGGTGCACCAATAGCACTTCGATCCCCAGGCTTCCCAAAGCGCCAGGCGCAACTCCCTGTTTCCTCCCTTTCTGTACCGGACGTCGCGGACCTCTGTGTGCCCCATGGCCTCCCTCGATCTGCCTGCCACGCGTATGCATCGTTGTATCGCAAGCGATGGGGGTGCGCTGCCCGGTCCGCCGGAACGAAGTGAGCCGACCTGTGGCTACGGTCTCTTGCGGTGCCGGGCCAGGCTCGCGGGGTGCTCGTTCCGGACCGGGTCTCGCCGAGAATCAGTCACGCTGTTCCCAACAACTGCCCCTCCGCCTGGCCCGGTGCTGCAAAGCTGACGGGGTGAAGTATGTCGTGACTGTAGACACCCAGACCGCCGAAGACTCCCCGGAGATGGACGAGTTGCAGCGGGTCGGGGCCATCGCGCTCCTGGAGCAAGGATTCGACGCGGTGGAGGGCATCGAGGGCCCGGACGGGATGAAGGTGGACGTCGTCGACAGCCTCGTCGCCGTCCACCCCGGCGGGGCGCTGCTGAAGGTCTTCGCGCACGCCCCCACGCTGGAGATCGCCGAGGAAGCCACCCGCGCCCTCATCGAAGAGCTCCTGGAACGTACGGAGTTGCTGGCCGAGTGGACCGTCGAGAAGTGCGAGGTTCAGCTCCACCCGGAACTCGCCCAGGAAAGCCTGGACGCCGCAACGGGCCCGGAAGCCCCCGCCGCCGACCCAGCGACGCGACGCGCCCACCTGGCCCAGACAGCCCCCACGTCCCCGCCGAGTGAGGCCGAGATCGCCGCGGATTCCGCGAAGACCCGCCGCCAGATGCTGTCCCTCGCACCCCAGCTCAAAGCCTTCGGACCGCAGATGTTCGGCGTGGTCACCGAAGAGGACAGGAAAGATGAGGAAGTCGGCGACTATGAGGGCACCGCGGAGGAAGACGCACAACTGGCCGCCGGCGCCCTGATCTGGGCCACAGACGTGATGATCGACCAGCTGTTCATGGACGTCCACACCCTCACCGAAGGGGACACCAACGTCGCCGAGTGCGAGGACGTACTTTGGCACCTGGAGGACCTGCCCCGCCGCTACGCCCTGCGCTACGACGAACAGTTCGCCCGCGGTTTCCTGGTCACCGTGATCGCCATGACCACCCGGTTCACGCAGGGCACCTTCATCCAGCTGAGCTGTGTCGCAGAGGAACTGGCGCTGCGGCTCCTGCTGAATGAGGCGAAGGTCTGTCTGGAGACCTTCGGCCTGCTCGATGACGGTGTCGGGCAGGCCCTCGACTGCTTCGCCGACCTCGTGTACGAGGACATGGACCATGAATGGCTGTACGACGACGCCGCCGACGGCATCGAGGACAGCCCCGTCGGCGAGATGTTGAGGATCGCACCCATGGGGCTCGGTGACTGGTTCAAGTCCTTCAACGACGGCCGCTACGTACACCCCTACGCGATGGACACTCTGGCCGAGGCCGACGACCAAGTCAGCGGCGAGCAGAAGTTCAGCTGAACATCAGCCCTTGAATACCATTCTGATCCGCATGTCATGCCCCGGACCTGGCGCCACGAACGCCTCAACCACACCCTCATCTGGCGCGAGCCCCACCTGAATCACGGTCCGCCCGGCTCGATCCGCACTACGCCTACCATTGGCCCACCAAGCAATGCGTCAGACAACGCTTCTGCGTGTATCCCGACCCCCGACCTTGCCCTGCCGAAAACTCATCCGTCCTGGTGGGGCCAGTGTGCGGGGTCTGGATGGTGGCAGCTGTGGCTGATGGCGCCGGGGCATGATGATCCACCATGCGGCTGCGACTGGCCCACTCGGCTGTGGCGCGAACGCTTTGGAGCTAGTGCAGACTTAGGTGACACGGGTGGGGCACGGGGTCTGAGGGCCGGTGTGGTCATCAAGGTCGAGATGCAGGTGCCGCATCACGGCACTGCACCCACGCTGCGTCCATGACCTCACCTCTCCAGCCACCGCGCCGACCAAGACCGACGACGCCCGAACCAGCCCTCTCCCAGCCGCCGCCTCCCGGCCAGCGTCCCGCCGGCTCGCTGCCGGATCTCGCCGCCGCCCTGCTGTCCGCGCTCACGGAACTCGCACACCGCCCCACACCCCACCTGCTCGACGCACCCACCGTCGCGGGCTACGGAGCCCGCGTCATGAACCTCGCCCTCGCCGGCCTGCAGCCCACCGCCCGCGGCGCCTACCTCGCCGGCTGGCACCAACGCATCCTGCCCACCCTCGGCGCCCTCCCCATCGACCGCCTCACCCCCGGCACCATCGACCGCGCCATCCACGCCTGGGCCGAGGCCGGACACCACCACTCCGCGATCAAGAACACCCTGGCCATGCTCGCCCGCATCACCCGCCAGGCCACCCGCGACGGCTGGCTCACCCAACCCCCAGCTCCCCTCAAGGGCTGGCAGCGCCTCTACCTCAACGACCGGGACACGGAAACCGAACCACGTGGCCTGGCGCTGCCCAACTTCACCACACTCCTGGAACTCGCCGAGGCCCTCACCAAGGCCGCCCACCAGCACTATCCCGGCTGGGGCCACGCCGTCATCTTCGCCGCCTGCACCGGCGCCCGCATCGGCGAAATCTCCGGCGTCCGAGTCCGCGACATCAACACCCGCCACTGGCTCTGGAACGCCCGACGACAGACCACACCGGCACCCGGAGGCCTCATCGACAAGGCCACCAAGAGCCACCGCGCCCGACTCGTCCCCATCATCGAACCCATCCGTCCCCTCCTGACGGCCCGCATCACCGCCGTGAGCAGCGCACCCGACGCCCGCCTGTTCACCGGGCCGCAAGGTGGCCGCATCACCACCGCAGGCCTACGACGCGCCACCCGCTGGGACGACGTCACCCACCACCTCGGCCTCAGCCACCTGCGCCGCCACGACCTCCGCCACACCTCCCTGACATGGATGGCCGACGCCGGCGTCCCCCTCCACGTCCTCCAGCAAATCGCCGGACACCGCAGCATCACCACAACCCAGCGCTACCTCCACCCCAGCATCCGCCACCTCACCACCGCCGGACAGACCCTCACCGACTACCTCAACGGCAACTGCCAACCCATCCCCGGGATCCCACAGCACTGGTAGACCCGCGCACCACGAACACCACACCCCGAAATCGAAAGCGAAAATCGCACGCCTTGGAGCATAAAGACCGAAAACACCTTTACCAATCGGAATTCGCTCCCAGAAATGGGGCAATTCCATGCCTCAAGGGCGCCACCCGCTCCTAGCCGACCGGCCGCTCAGGCCTGTACGCGGTCGTAAGCGTCCATTCGCCGCCTCGCGTCCCCTTCCCTGCCAGACAAGGTGACCATCGAACAGGTCTCACTCCCAACCACCCCGGTGACCTGTAGAAACGATGTGCCACACCCCAGCCTGGCGCCGCGCATGTTCGATTCTGGGAGCGCCTATCCGTTAAGGGGAATTCGGCCGGTCAAACGGCTAACGGCCGGTTCGAGTAACCTCGAACCGGCCGCTGACCTGCATATTTAACCGACTAAAATAGTCGGGACGACAGGATTTGAACCTGCGACTCCTTGACCCCCAGCAGTGCGGTCGCTCCCAGGCGAGTTATTGAATTCTGCTGTGCGCCGTTGCGAGATACTCGCGGCGCCTTAGCGGCAGTTCACGGAACCACGTGCCCGGTATTCATGGTTCGACGCTCTCTCCGGAGGCTGCTGGCCACTTCCTACGGTACGCGCCTTTAACGAGCCGTCAATTCTCGTCTCGTTCCGCAGGCGCCATGACCTGTCGACCGGCATCGCATTCACGAAGAGCCGTTGACGTAGGCCAGGTGCTGTAACCTGACGCTGCCAGCAGTAGGACGCCCTTGAGCCCCATTGCCTCTACTGGCCACACCGTCGGCGCAGGCATCACGCCCGCCACTGTCACTCAGACCTGGAGCAGCCCCATCCGCAAGCCGTGGCTTGAGTTGGTCTGCTCGCGGCCGCAACGGCCGGCGGAAGTTCGTGAAAGCCCCCGTGGGCAACAGCGTCCGCCGATCTGCTGAGGTCTGCGCATCCACGGCGATCATCCGCTAACGATCGTCCAGAGATTGACGGGTCTCAAGTGAGGAGGGTGGTGATGGCCGCGGCCACTGTGATGGTGAGGGTGATGACGGCGGCAAAGGCGGTGGCGGCGCGGGTGAGAGCCGTGGGGTAGGTGGCGCCGTCGAGCCGGGCGAGCTTAGCCGCAGCGGCTGCGGTCAGCAGGGCGACGATGGTGATGAGTGCGGTGGCGAGGAGAAGGTCAGCGATAGTCACGGCAAGCTCCCGATGACGGTGGTGGGTTGAAGTGATCGAAAGTCGCGGAATCGGCGTGCGCCATGGTTCGCCAGGCCGAAGATGAACACTGGCGAACACACCACCAGGGGGAGAAGAGGCGTGCAGGAGGACTTGGATGGCCAGGTCTTGGCGGGGGCCGAGCTGCGTAGTCGCTTGGCCGACGCACTCGCTGCGGCTGGGCTGAACAAGACGCAGCTCGCCACTCGGGCGGAACTGGGGCGTACGGCAGTGTCGGCGGCGTTCTCGCCCCGGGGGGACGTTCCGTCCGCGCGTACCGTGGCCGCGCTGGCCCGTGTGCTGAAGCTGCCCGTGAACGAGCTGCTTGAGTTGCAGCGGCTAGCGACCGAGGTACCAGGGGCGGACAGTTGTGCGGGGCGGGTACCGGGCAGGCCGATTAGGGCGTGGAAGCCGCACGATCTGGAGGTGCACCCTGCGGGGCCCAGCAGAACCCCCGCGGATACCGGTGCATTGGCAGGCCGAATACTGCCCGGGTACGTACCCAGAGAGCATGACCGGATACTGGGCACCGCAGTGCAGAATGCGGCGGCCGGGCGGAGTGGAATGGTCGTGCTGGTCGGTGGCTCCTCAACCGGGAAGACAAGGGCGTGCTGGGAGGCCGTTCAGCCGCTCGCATCGCTGGGGTGGCGGCTGTGGCACCCTTTCGACCCGACCCGCACACAAGCAGTACTCAAGGAGCTGCACCGTGTCGGACCTCGGACAGTGGTGTGGCTGAACGAGGCCCAGCACTACCTCGGCGACCCCAATGTCGGCGAACAGATCACCGCCGCGGTGTACCGGCTCCTCACCGACACTGGACGAGGCCCGGTGCTCGTACTGGGCACGCTCTGGCACGAATACGCCCACCAGTACACCGCCCTACCCATACCAGGCGAGCCTGACCCGTACAGTCGGGTCCGGGAACTCCTCGCCGGGCGGACCCTGGCCGTCCCCGACAGCTTCGACGCCGCTGCGCTGGCCGCCGCAACCGCGCTGGCCGAAGCCGGCGACCATCTCCTCGCCGACGCCCTCGCCCGGGCCGGTGACGGACGAGTGGCCCAGGACCTGGCCGGGGCCCCGGAACTTTTGCGCCGCTATCAGCTGGCCACCCCTCCCGCCCGAGCACTCCTGGAGGCCGCGATCGACGCACGCCGCCTCGGCGTGAGCCTCCACCTCTCCCAGACCTTCCTGACCGACGCCGCGACCGACTACCTCACCGACACTGACTACGACGAGCTCACTGCCGACTGGACCGAGCGCGCCTTCGCCGAACTCGCCCAGCCCGTCCACGGCAAACAAGCCCCCCTCCGCCACGCCACCCCCCGGCCTCCCAGGCGCCCTCCCGCACCGGCCAAAGGCACCGCAAGCACACCAACAGGCCCAGGTCCGATGTTCCGTCTGGCCGATTACCTCGAACAGCATGGCCGCCACGCTCGTAGACGGCTCTGCCCTCCCGCATCCTTCTGGCATGCCGCCCACACCCACCTCACCCACCCCGACGACCTAACCAACCTCGCCGAAGCCGCCGAAGACCGTTACCGCCTCCAATGGGCCCACCACCTGTTTCATCGCGCCGCAGAACACCGCAGCACGCGTGCCCTGTTCCGCCTGGCGAGGCAGCAGCAGGAAGAAGCCGGCAACTGGGACGGCGCTGAAGTCCTTTACCGCCAGGCCTTCGGCCTTGGTGACACCAGCCCTCTCGAGGGCTGGCCGGACTTCCTGGTCAAACAGCAAAGGGCGCGCATCTTGGAGCGCACCGGAGACGGAAAGGCCGCCGCTGCTATCTGGGACGAGTTGGCCGAGAGGGGATTCGAGGACGCCTACAACCACATTGGTCAGCGGCATGAGGAGGACGGACGCCGGGCTGACGCCGAGCGCTTCTACCGGCTCGGCGCCGAAGCCGGCGATCCGGACGCCATGCAGAGACTTGTGTTCCTGCTGGCCGAAGACAAGTATTTCAAGGAAGCCGCCGAATGGACCGATCGCATCGCGGAAATCGGCGACATCTACGCGTACCCCCGGCTTGCCCATCGCTATGAGACGGCAGGCAACCTGACCAATGCCAAGGCCTACTTCCGAAAGGCCATCGACGCCGGGATGCTCGAAGACTACGGCGACCTCGTCCGCCTTCATTTTCAGGAAGGTGACAACGTGGAGGCCATGCGGATCCACAAGGAAAGCGTCGCGGCAGGGTGGACCCGCGTACCCATGCTGGTCGCAGAGGACTCAAGCAACCACGCCCAGGCCGATGAGTACGCCTTCACTGCGGTCGACCACGGAACAGTGCAGCCGCTTCGAGAGCTGCTCTTCCGGCGGCTTCAGCAGGGCAGCGCTCATGCCGGGCCCCTTGCCCGCAAAGCGATCGACGCGGGCCTCGCCCGGATCGTCCTCGGCATCGGGGGCGACAGCGACTCGGAGCATCCCCAGGCCAACGCCGTGCTCCAGGAGGTCCTTTCGGACGCTGACGATATCGACACCCCTGACCCAGAACTCTGGTGACCGATCCCAGCACTGGTTGGCAACCTGCATGGGGCGCCAGCCGACGACGCGTATCGGGGCTGGCAGACAAATGGCTGCAGAAGAAAACCACAAGAAAATGCCCTCCGCTCGAGACACGGGCACTGCGACTGCCGACGATGTAATCCATCCAGTTCAGGAATCTGCTCGGTGGTGCGGCAGGATGAGCACTCGTGCTGCCTCGTCTCGAATACCTGACCGTCATCAACCTGTTCACCGCGCGCGGTTCCTGCCGATGAGAGACCGCGACACCGTTGGTGACCGTTCACTCCTATTCAGGGGGCACCGCTGCAATCCACGCGTGCAGCCTTTGATACGCATCACCCTCGAATAGGGCACATTTGTTCAACGCTCATACTCCAAAGCAGCGTTCAGGCTGTAGGCACCCACCTCGGCGAGCTTGTCGATGATGTCCAGGCAGCGGCCTCGTTGGGCTTTCTGGCTTTGACGGTACAGGCGAAGGACAACCAAGACCAAGTAATGACCGTCTGCTGCACGATGCGTCCTGACGTCTCCAAGGTCGCGGCCTGCGTGTTGAACGATGCTCTCGCAGGCGTCCACTGCGAGTGCAGGAAGAGGCCCGGAGTGGCCGTGAAGAGCCCAGACTAGATGTTCGAGGTGGTCGGAGAAGGCCTTGCTGCCGAGGAAGTCTTGGATGAGTTCATCTGCCTGCGCGGGAAAGAGGTCGAAGACCTGCCGCATTGCTTGGGATGCGTTCTCTCGCACTTCCGCATCTGTGTCGTCGAAGAGTGGTACGAGATGCGGGTAGTGGCTGATATTGGCAGCGAGGACGGCTGCTGCGCCACGACGGGCTGGCGCATTGAGCTCGCTTGCAGTCTGGGGAAGATCAGGAGTGAGGGAACCCTGGATAGCGCTGACGGCCCATGTCTGGCCTGCGAGTTCGGCTGTCGCTCCTGTGGCTGTAAGAGCCCGCGCGAGGTGAGACGCGAAGCGGGCAGGATCACGGATCAGGGCGCTGATCAACAGCCGCTGGGTAGTGGGAGCGTTGTGAACGTTGACGTCCTGGTGATCCAAGAGTATTTCGGCGGTGTCGAGTGCGGTTTGCTGATCGTGGTTCATCAGGGCTAGCACGGCTTCGGCAGCGCAGGCTCGGACAGCGAGCATCTGATCGTTGGCCAGTCGGTTGACCAGCGTTGTCAGTTCTTGCAGTTGCTGGTTGTCGTGGAAGAGCAGGGCGGCGACGGTGAGTGCTGCTTGGCCTCGGGTGACGTTCATGCCGGCGGTCAACAGTTCTGCGCCGTTGTCGGCTGCAGCATCGGTGTCCTGGGCGGGGTCGGCGTCGGTGGTGTAGCTGTCGAGTACCGGAAGCGCTGCATTGGTGAACTTCTGGGGAGTGGTCTGCAAGGCATGGCAGATCGTGGTCGCGGCGGCGGTGCCGAGCGTTTGGTGAGTGTGGAGGGCCAACTGTTGCCAGCGGTCGGGATCCAGGTATGGCGTAACTGCTTGCACGATCGCGCACAGATAGGCCGCCGGTGAACTCGTGCCCAGGGAAAGCGCAAAGCTACTGAACCGCTCCGGATCCTGCTCAGCACGCCTTCCCAGGGTTTGTGCGAGCTCGTGGGCGCCTCCCTGAAACGACCAGCCTCGTTCTCGCTCAGGGTTGGCGTATTTTTGCAGAGCTTGATGCCACTGAGCATCCGTCATGTGTACGGCGGCCTGGTCGCTGATCGGCGAGCCGACGAACTCGGCCGTGATGGGCGTCGGCGGCGAGGGGTACTGGTTCGGGAACTTGCGCTCCCATTCCGCGAGCCGACCGTTGACCGTACCGCTGCGACGGGCGGGTTCCACTGCGGAGAGCAACTGGTATTGGGCCCAGCCCCACAAGCTGCGCTGCCCCTTTTCACGTTTGCGTTCCCACGCCGGGTAGTAACCGAGCAACTGTGTGGTCAGATGGGCCAGCTTCTCCTCCGCACAGTGGGGGGTGGCTGCCTCAATGAGTTCGCGTGAGGCCCAGCGCGGACTGTCCAGCCAGCCCAAGCGCAAATTGTGCTCATCGCTCAGCAACCAGGTGAGCGCCTCATCGGCGGCGTCCATAACTGTGTAGGTGCGGCAGGCGAGGAATCGCAGCTCTTGAACTGGAGACGCGGTCAGTTGCTGGAGAGCGCTGGTAGCCGCGGTCGGGGAGGCCGTGGCGAGTGAGCGTAGGGCCGCCTCAAGGCCAACCAGAAGTGCGGCGTCGACGCCGCGTCCGCCAACGTGACGGTAGGCCCAACGCCCTCCAGGGGCTCGAATTTCGTCGCCCTGTGTGCTGCTGGACGTTGCCACATCGATGACGAAGGGCAGGACCTCGTCTACGTAGGCCTCAGGTTCGGCTTCCGCAATGCGGGAGAGGATCGTGTCGGCGACCTGGGACTGCGTGGCCATGTGGTCGGACGCGAACGGATCGCGGGATCCATCGGCATGTGCCCGGGCAAGATGACGGCGGAGGTACGCACCGACAAGGCAGGCCGCCGAAGCAGGCGCGGTCTCGGACAGGCTGTACAGGAGGGACCAAAAGTCGCTGTTTATAGCGATCGCCCCGCGGGCCTCGTCAGCATGGCCGTTCTCGATGAGGTTGGCAGCAAGGTCGACCAGGTCCGGAGTGAGGGCCCATTCAACGAGCCCTAGGAGTCGCTGCCCCCACTGTGGTGTGGTGCCTACGTACGGCCGCACCAGCTCCGCTACCCGCCGAGGCCGGTGTCGGGCGGCGACCAGCAGCTCTCGGAATGCCGCATCGGTGGTCTGCGGCGTGCTTAGCCAGCGTTCCCACTTTTGATCTCGGTCAGCCGCGTCGAACCATTGCGGTTGCGCAAGCAGACCGCGGACCTTAATGGCCACGCGGGCCTGGCCCCAGGCGACAGATTCGAGAGCCAGCCAATCGGCCGGGGTGGCATCGATTTGCCCCAAGACAGTGATGATCACGTCATGCAGGTGCGGCCGGATCCGGCTGGAAGTCAGAAGCTGGGCCGCCACTCTGCGGAAGCGTTCGGGGTGCGTGCCGGCGAGGTGCTCAAGGATCTGACGGGTCTGTGCCCGTCGGAAGAGGTGCTGGCCGGACTCGGCAAGGAAGTCATGGATGTCTGTGCCGGTGGAGATGAAAGAGCGGGCGAAGAGGAAGTCGAAGTACGTCTCGTGGAAGAAACCGATCTGGTCCCCGTCGCGCACCAGAACCCCGTGTGACTCCAGAGTCCTGACCTGTTGGCGGGCGAAGCCGTCGAGGAGAGCCACCGGTGCCTGCAGTGCTTCGCGTTCACTCATGGCCGCGCACAAGAGACCCGTGATTCCGGACCACTCCAACGCGGCGATCTCTCGCTCTACTGCCTCGCGGAGCTCGTCCGTGTAGCACGCGTACAGCTGCTGCAAAGTGCGGTAGGGCACCGTGCGCGCGGAGGGAGACAGGCGGTCGAAAACGGACAGGTGCAAGGGAGTGCGTAGCAGTTCCAGGGTGATGGGGCCCAGTCTGTCGGGATCCGTGCCGCCAGCGGACAGGACCGTGCGCACGGCGTCGATGTCCAGGACACCGAGGGGGAAGCGGGCTGCCCGGGCGCCTTCGGTGACCAGTCTGGACAGTCTCCGGTCATTGTCGATGTCGATCGTGCGGGCCACCAGGAGCACTTTGACGTTCGGGGCGACTATCAGCTGCGTCAACACGTCTTCTACAGCCTCGTAGGCGTCTGACATCCTGCCGTTGTAGGTGCTGACCGCGTCCAGCTGATCAATCACCAGCAATGCTGGCCCATCGGCAGCAACCCCGGCCAGCAGCACTGCCGGGGAGTCCGGCAGCGTCATAGCGGCACCCAGACTCACGGCTGTTTGAACACTTGCGTCGACGGCGTCCATGCGGACAGCGGCCGCCGGCCACCCCTGCTCGGTCCACCGCGCCAAGGCGTCGGCAGCGACTGCCGACTTGCCCAAGCCAGCGCCGCCCTCACAGACCACGATCTGCGGGCCGTCCTGAAGCCTCAGACGCTCGTACAGCTCCTGGGTGTGCCGTCTGGCGGCCATGCCGACTCCAGGCTGGCCCCGCTGCACACGTCGAACGAAGCGCTCGACGGTACCGGCCAAAGCCGAAAGTGTTCCAGTGTCACCGGCTAGCAGCCTAGGGCGCACGCCCGGCAGGTTCAGCAGATGGTTACGAATCTGCGACCCGGTCAGGCGTTGATGAGGTCGCTCGTCGAGATAGCCGCTGAGTTGTTGGACGATGGCTTCCGGATCTCCGACAAACAGCAGTTCGTAGGTGGACACGACCAGTCGGCGCAGTGCTTCTGGTGAAATGTGCTCCACGTGCACGGCCTGCAGGTACCGCCAGCCGACCTCCCGGTCGATCTGCTTCCCGTCCACTTCCCAGTTCGCGAGCACGGAGGCGAACTGGGGGACCTGGGCCTTGGTGATGATTCCCTCGAACTCGGCCAGCGTCTCGGCGGCCCGCGCCCGCTCAGCGAGGTCATCCAGCTCAGGCGCCCCCGTGGACAAGACAAGGCGTATCTTTTTGTCTTCCGCAAGGTGCCCCGCGACCGCCTTGAGAATTTTCCCCACTGCCGTCAGCGTCCACGCGCCCTTTGAGGGGACGTCCTTCACCTGTTCACACCAGGTGCCGTCCGGTTCCTTTAGTTCGAACTCGATCCCGGCGCCCGCTGGCCCCGGAGGCTCCAACCGGATCCACGACGCCTGTCCTCGCACAAGCTCTGCCGCACGCAGTGCGGTCCACCAGTCCTCGTACCGGTTACCTGCCTTGTCCGCAGCACCACCCGGCAGTCCCATCCAGCTCACTCCCCAGGACACAATCAGGGCCCCCTCAGAGCCCGCGTCGCGACCCTACTTCAAGCCACCGACAAACAACTCATGACAATCCATGAGCGCTCGAGCCATCAAGGCATCAGGGATAGGCGGAGGTAGCCGCGGAGCGCGGGCTGCAGCGTCGGCCGCCGCGGTGGCGGGGCAGGAACAGGTGGCGGCCTTGGCTGTGCGGCATTCGGGGCAGCAACAGGACCATGCCGGTAGGTCGTCGCGGTGCCGCGGTCAAGGTAAAGATCGCGTCCTGCGGTCCGGGAAGATCCATGGCGTGAGCCCAGCTCGGAGTGCAAGTGCCACGCGGGAGGCCAGGGGCTGCATGTTCGCGCATCAGGCTCAGCGCCTCGATGGGCCCCTCGATCCTCGCGGCACGCCGCAGGAGATCGGCCACGTGCTACGTGAGCCATGTCAGGTCCCCGGACACCGGACGGCCCGCAGACGGCGGGACCTTGACGACGTGAGCCGCCAAGTCGGCGACTCGCTGGGCGTCACATGAAGATCTCCTGCCCGCCAGCAACCGTCCGGGCGAGAAAGGCGCTGGTAGCGATCGGGCTGCTCGTCATGGTCGGCGTCCTCACTTCTCATTGCTGTCGGAGGTGTTGCCGAGCGCCGCGATGAAGGCGCGCACCGTCGCCTCGTCGCGGATGCGGTAGCCCTGCACCCTCCCCGATCCCGGGCCGAGCGCGATGATCGGCGACTTGATGCCGCTGTCCCACCAGCCCTCGTTGACACCGCGCTTGAGGATGCGGGTGAACGCTCCAGCGTGGCCTCGGAGGCTGCTGTCGTCATTGTCGCGGAGTTCGCCGGCGGAGACTGTGCCGTCGACTCCGGCGAGGGCCGCACGGAGGATGCGCCGCGCTTTGGGGGGCAGGGCGTCGTGGAAGAGGCGGGCGCGGTCGGTGTTCCATCCGGGGTCGTGGCGGAGGGATGCACGGTGCTTGTCGAGGAGGGCGAGCAAGTCACGCTCGAACTCGGGGGTTGGATCTTTCACGTGGACAGCGATCTCCATACAGCGTTCCCGTTTCATTAGACGCGAGTAGAGCCGTATAGACCGTACCGCTCCCCACGGCCCGCCAGCAAAGGTTTATCCGCGTCTACTTAAACGAACGGAGGGGTGAGTGCCCCTGCTCCCCCATAAGCTCACATACCGCTGACCATCCGGATAACCTCAAGCTCCGCGAGCGCAAGGGGAGCGCATCCAGGAGGGGAAGATCAGCATGCAAAATCCAGACGCCATGCTGTTCGACTGCCCGGAGTATGGCGCCAAGACGAAGGCCAACTCCCTTACAGAGATCCTCTATTCGCATCAGCCCGACGGCCGGCTGACCGCCTGCAGAGCGTCTGGCAATGTTGTGTTTGCGGGTCGCAGAGGCAAGCCGCTGACGCTGCCGCCACTACGGGAGAATGCTTAGGCAAAAGCGGAGCCGCGCCACCCCGCAGGCACCGAGCGATCGACGAGCGTGCGCGCGTTACCCGGTGGGCTGCCTTCACTGAGCCCACGCCGGTAGGCCGCACTGCCCCCATCGACGTTGCCCTTGCCGAATACCTCATCCACACAGGTGGAAGCGGTTTTCCATGGCGCCAGCCGCGGTCGCTCGAGTCAGCGCTCTCACGCGGCTCGCAGTGGGCGCGGCATGATGATCGACTGTGCTACTGCGACTGGCCTACCTCAGCGTGACGAACGCGTTCGCTATGCTGCGCCTGCGGTACTGCATCCGTTTCAGTCGCGTCTTCACCAACGCGGTGGGCTGGCCGAGGCCGTGTTTGGTGAGGTTGGCCAGCGATCTCTTCAGGTGTGACCACACGCCCTCGACCAGGTTGACTCGGGAGCGTACGGCGGCAGCTGGTACACGGTCAGCCAGAAGGGCAGGGGTCACCGCTGCTGCTGCGGCGTCAGGAGGATCATGCCGTCAGGAACCTTGTGCTCCTCCCACTCCGCCTCGAGGGTCTCCGCGTCGCGGTTGTCCGGATCCAGCGGTTCCCCCCAGTCCTCGGGCGCCGGGTCGTCAGGGCTCACCGGGGCGGTCTGCAGCCACAGCAGCTCGTCCAGGTCAGTGTCCTCCGGGCCGACCGCAGCGTACTGGGCCTCGAACTCGACGCCCTCCTCGCCGTAGTGGCCGAATCGACCTCTTGGTGCTCGTCGTCGAAGCCGTCGCGGTCGGTGCCCCAGCACGCATGCCGCGCGTCGGTGCACGTGCCGCTGTGGCAGCCGCAGCCGGGGCAGTTCGGCACAGCATCGCGAGAGTCCAGCCGCAGGCCCGGCACAGGATCGTGTGGTGCGGGTCGCCGTCGAGATAGGCCAACGCGGCCTCTGCCGTGCGCAGATGGTCCTGGGCGATGAGGACCGTGGTCACCTGGAGGCGCAGCCCGGCGTCGGCGATGGCGAGCACCTCGATGGCGGCGTGCCGTTTGATGCCCGCGGCCTTCTGCAGCCGGGCGAGGTCGGTCTTGCGGCCGTGGTTGCGTGTCACGTAGCTCTCCCTGGGGCGTGCGATCCCACGACTCACCGCGCGGAGGCGTCAGCGTGAACGGTGCAGCAGATGGTGCGGCCGATGCGCGATGCACCTGCGGACGACGACAACCGATCATGGGTCGGTGCCGGCCGGGCCGTACCTGGCCCACCCCGTTCCGGAGGACCGGGGCAGACGCAGTGTATGCCAATACCCATGCGCGCGGCTCGACTTGGAGGGCAGGATGTGCCGGTGGAATGGATCACCAAGAACCCGGACGCGTTCGCTGCTTTCGTCGCGGCCCTCGCCATTGTCGGCGGCCTCCTTGGGAGCTACATCGGCGCCAAGGTCCAGGCGAGCAGTGGGCGTGTCCAGGCAAAGGCCGCCACCGACGCTGCCCGCATCACCGTCGACCATCAGCACCTAGCCGCGTTCCACGTCGACCGCAGGCTGATCCTCGCGACCTTCCTGCACCGTGCCGAGGCCGTCCGGCTGGCGCTGGTCGAGGTCTGGGACGACGAACACCGGGACGCGGATGCAGAGTGGGCCAACCTGTACGCGACGCAGGCCGAGCTGGAACTCATCGCACCCCACGGGGTCGTGGACGCGGCGCTGGATCTGCGCATCGCACTCGACGTGATCGAGGAGTTCGTCGAGGGACACGGGCCGATGAACCGCTTCCTGAACACCGTCACCGGGGCAGCGCCTGTCTTCCAGAGCCCGGAAGCCCAGACGGCTCACCAGGCCGTGCAGATGGTGGCCAGCATGCGCCGAGGTGTCAGGGAGATACCCGACGCGCTGAACCCGGCCGCGCTGGCACGAGCCCGCAACGAGGCATACGACGCTCTGGAAGCGCTCAACGCCGACATCACCCCCGAGGACATCGTGCGCCTGCTGGACGACGTGGAGGAACGTTCCCAGCTCGACCTGGGGCTACCGGAGGGGACCGCGGACCTTGAACGGGCGCGGGCCGCCCTCGTCCGGGCCGGACGCGCCATGCTGGGATCCGACCTGCCGGCACACGGGCAACCCGACCAGCCTAGTGGCGTGGCTCCCCGCCACTAGAGGCAATGCCGTTGCGTTAGGTGCGATCTTGGAGTGCCACCCAGACAGCGAGGCTGAGCCACCGGCTGGCGCCGGTCTCAGCCGTCGCTGGGGCCGCTCGCGGCACGGTGGGCCATGCCCCGTCGAGGTGCCGCGACCAAGATCGCCCGTAACGCAACGGCATTGCCACTAGAGGGTGTCTGAGATGCCCAAGGCCCCACCGAATGCTCCACGGCACTGCCCCGCCGCGCACCGTCCCCAAACCGATCGCGGACCCGAGCCAGCTCACCCACCTAGCCATCCGCCGCCGTGACCGCCTCGAAGGCATCGTCCACGAATACCACCGCTCAGCGGCCTGACCTGGACGGACAGGGTTATCGGCACACAGGACTGATGGTGGTGTTCTTCACTGGGGGCGCAAACATCGCCCGGTCTGGTTCGCCGGGCGGCATCAGATAGTCATCCGGAGCTTTCGGAGTGGCCAGGGTGCGCCAGGTGCCCAGCCGCCTCACGCAGGGACGACAGCAGCGCGGCGGTTGGAGGGCTATTGAGGACACCCTCCCTGACGACAAGCGTGATACGGCGAGTCAGGCGGTGGCCTCGCAGAGCGAGGCGTACGACAGGGTGGTTTGGCCGGTCGGGGACGAGGTCAGGGACGAGTGCGACACCCCAGCCTAGGGAGACAAGACCGAGGACCGCTTGCAAGTCACCGGTATCGCAGACCACCTCGGGTTGAAACCCGGCACCAGCACACAGGTGTAGGCCCAACCTGCCCAGGTCGGTGGCGCGATCCAGCAGCCACTCGGAGTCAGAGAACTCCTCCACAGTGCGAGACTCCCCACTAGCCGCGAACGGATGCCCCGGTGCAACGGCCAGCCGGATGTCGTCGCTGATCAACTCCTCCTCGTGCAGACCGGTTCGGCGTTCTGTGGGAACGTACGTGTAACGGGCGGCGAGTGCGACGTCGAGCCTGCCAAGTCGGACGTCGTCCCGTCCACCGTCTGAGGTCACGCCGTGCAAGGTGATCCGCAGTTTTGGGTACTCGGTGCGCAGCCGGGTCGCTGCTGGGGCGACGAGGGCCGGCCCTTCGTGCAGCGGAACGCCAACCCGCAGGTCACCGGTCACCTCACCTTCCTGTGAGTGCAACTCAACCTCAGCTGTCTCCAGTTGAGCAATGACGCGCTCGGCGTGCCGGACCAGTAGGTGTCCCGCGGCAGTGAGCCCGGCGCGCTGGCCGTCGCGGGTCAGCAGAGTCCTCCCGGTCTCCTCCTCCAGGACGGACAACTGCTGGGAGACGGCGGAGCGGGTGTAATTGAGGGCCTGCGCGGCGGCGGCGATGGAACCCCGCGCCTCCACCTCACGCAGCAGCAAGAGCCTTCGGACGTTCAGCACCGTCACTTTTCCTAACGTGTCAGCCCAAGTATCGTCACGCCAATTTACGTGAAATGTAGCCCGTGCCGTCATTCAATGGATGCAGAACCGCATTGCCGATCAGCCCACCGGAAAGGCGCCAACTATGCCCAACCTTCTGCATCTTGATTCCAGCCCACGCCCTGACTCGGTTTCCCGACGGCTCTCCGCTGAGTTCGCCGCCGCCTGGCGCAAGGCCAACCCCGAGGGGACGTACGTATACCGCGATCTTGCCGCCGTCCATGTGCCACACATCGACGCCGCACAGATCGCCGTCATGCACCGCCTGGAGACAGAGGGCGTCCGAGATCTGGCCATGGCCCGGGAGTCGGCCCTCACTTCCGAGGAGGCGGCGAGCTGGTCAGTGACCTGGCCGCTGGTTGAGGAACTCCTTGCTGCCGACGCCATCGTGCTCGGCGTGCCGATGTACAACTTCTCTGTCCCGTCAACCTTCAAGGCATGGTTCGACCGGATCCTGATAGCACCATTGATCGTAGACCCGGAAACCGGCCGGGGACCTCTGTCCGGCAAGAAGGTCATCGTGGCCTCCGCGCGCGGGGGTGCCTACGGTCCCGGTACTCCACGTCACGACTCCGATCATCAGGAGCGTTACCTGCGGGCCGCTCTCGGCATGGTGGGTCTGACCGACGACCTGACATTCCTGCACGCGGAGATGACGAAGGCGGTCCACGTGCCCCGGCTCGCACAGTTCAAGGACATGGCGGCCGCCTCGTACGAGGCGGCAATGGACGGCGCCCGCACCCTGGCCACTCGCGACTAGCAAAGCACTCGGCGAGGCTGTTGACATCGCGGCATGACGACGACGTGCACAGTCACCGGCGCCCACCCAACGGTTGGGCGGGCGTCGGTGCCGGATGCCCAACCCGGTCGCGCGGCGCCGGCGGGTGCGTCGCGAACCGCGCAGTGCCGGGTCCGTGGCCAGCAGTGTCGGCGGAGTCCCGCCAGTTGTGCACGGTCGGATCACTGAGGCACTCGCCCCCGCTGCTTCCATCCGTGAAGCCCACCGTCCGCCGGAGGTCCAGACAGATGCGGAAAACAGGGGCCGCGTCCGTCACTCTGACCAGCGGCCCACAGCGGTCAGCCACGCGATGCCCGGGTTCAGCCATGCCGGGAACCTTCGCACCATCGTCTCGAAGTACTCCATCCTGCTGGTGGCGACGGCGAGAGCCTCCGCGGCCGCGTGGAGGTAGTCGCGAGTGTCGCCGATGATGGACGCCGGGTCGCCCCGGTCGGGATTCTTGTGTCCGGCCACGACGGTGGTCGGGCCGACCGCGGCCACGGCGTCGATCGCGTGGAGCCAGCTGTCGATGCCGTGCTCGCCGGCTTCGGACAGATATTGGTGCACCTGGTTGTAGATAACGTCGCCGCTGATGACGAGGTCCAACGACGGCACGTGCAGGAACGTCGTGTGCTCGGTATCGGTATGCCCGGCGGCGTGGGGGACGAGTGACTGCCCGTCGATCTCCAGGCCGTCTTCCGGGACCGCCTCAGCAATGACCGGGGTGTCGCCGATCAGACCGGGAAACGCCGCTGTCCAGAACGGATTCGGCTGACCGCCGGGGGTGGTGCGCTCCATCTCCGCGACCGTCTCGGCTGTCGCCCACACCTGAGCGTCCGGGAACTGTTCGCGTACGGGCGCGGTCGCGTACCAGTGGTCGCCGTGCGCATGCGTGACGTAGATGCCAGTAATCGTACGGTTGAAGCCGGCGGCCCACTTCGCGACGGCGGCCCCCTGCTCCGCTGTCAGCCCCGGGTCGACCAGTATGGCCTCGTGGGAGCCGTAAACGAGCGTCGTGGACAGCGGGGACCACAGCATGGGGCCCCCGTCGGGACGCGGGGGCAGGGCGGCCGACGCCAAAGGCTGCATCGGGCTGACGTGTACGGCATAGGCCAAGGACGTCATCGTGATTCCTCTCAACTGGTCAGATGGGGCGAACGACATACCGCCATGCCCGGGTACGCAGCCCGACATGTGCCGAGTTCCTGCCGTACAGCGGTCATGTGCTGTGGGGTTTGGGACAATGGCCAGCACATCTGCTCGCTCCGTCGCGAGTCGTCCACGACTCGTCCGGCTCATCCTGCCGCCCTACGGCCTGCGCCACAGGCCGCAATGACGGGAACGGACCGTTGGGGCAACTCTGCTGCCCTGTCACCCGACATCTCGGCGCGCAGGAAACCCTGCACGTCAGTCATCTGAGAGATGCGACACAAAACCCCCAAAGAGAACATAAGAGCTCTCAACGTGATCTTGCTTATACGGCCTGGTTGGCCGTGACCGGGATGATGAATCGGACGTTCGATTCGTGTGACAACTCGGCCGTGGATGGTAGAGGACGACTCGTGAGCACGGATCGAACCGCTCCTTCCACCGTGGCCAGAGCGGTCGTCGGGGCCGAAGCCGGTGGATGACCGGCTGTGTCTGCAGGGCATCATGTATGTCCTGCACCAGGACACTGCCTGGCAACTCCTGCCTCTGACCATGGGGTTTGGCTCCGGACGGACCTGTTGGCGCCGTCTGGACAGCTGGCAGAAGGCCAGCATCTCCCAGCAATTGCACCGCATCCTGCTCGCCTTGCCGAACGAGGCCGGCGAACTCGACTGGCCCCGTGCGTGCGTGGACGGCTCTCACATCCGCGTGACACAGAGGGAACCGCAACGGGCCCATCGCCGGTCGACCAGCGGAAGACGGGCAGCAAACACCACCTGATCTGCGACGGGGCATCACACGGGTACGTGTGCTGCCCCGCCCATGGCAAGCCGATCAACCTGGCCGACCTCGCCCGCCCTTACTCGACTCTCCCGCAAAGAAGGCTCCCCCACACCCACGTTCGCGGCCTTCGACTCCGCCCCGACGGTGTTGTCTCCCCCTCCGCCGACGGCCCGGTAGCGCGTCACACCTCCGGGTCGGCCGAAGCGGCCATGGTCCGGCTCGTGTTGAAGACGGAGACGTTGCCCGCCGGAACCGCGTGGGCTCGTGGCCGGGCGACGGTCTTCCAGTGAAGGAAGGAGCTGAGCCAGGTCGTGAGGAAGAGACCACCAATGAGGTAGCCGACGGTGTTGAGGTCGATGTTGAGCAGCCATGGCAGCGCCCTGCCCACTGCCGGCACACTGCCGCTCACCAAGGTCACCAGGTTCACAGCCGCCACCAGCAGGGCCGCGGCTGCCGAGAGGCCTGTGGTGGTGAGGTTGTAGTGGATCCGTCGCAGAGGGTGGACGAAGGCCCATCGGTACGCGGCCGACATGAAGGCACCATCGAGGGTGTCGAACAGCGTCATCCCACAGGTGAAGAGCAACGGCAGAAGCATCAGTGCGTACCACGGGGCGCCGGACGTGGCACCCGCGCCGGACAGGACGAGCAGGGACACCTCGGTGGCCGTATCGAAGCCGAGACCGAAAAGCAGGCCCAGGGGGAACAGGTGCCAGGGGCGCGTCGTCGACGAGGTCAGACGGCGCAAGAGACGAGAGAGCAGACCACGGCCGTCCAGCACTTGGTCCAGTCGCTCCGCGTCGTGGACTCCCCTGCGCGCGGACCGGTACAGGGCCGCGATGCGACGCAGGGCCACCAGATTGAGGACGCCCAGCAGCAACAGGAACGCCGCGGAGACAGACGTACCGAGCACCGCCAGGATCCGGTGGGTGGCGGAGGAGTCGTCGGTCAGCCGAGACGCCAGGCGGGCTCCGAGGGCGGTGAGGAGGCTCAGCAACACGACGACCGAGGAGTGTCCCAGAGCGAACCAGAATCCGAGATGGGCCGACGGCCGCCCCTCGGTCAGGAACCGACGAGTGGTGTTGTCGATGGCGGCGATGTGGTCGGCGTCGAAGGCGTGCCGGACGCCGAGCATGTATGCCGTGAGCCCGAGGCCAGTACCGAAGACTTGGGTGCCGACCGAGATGTGGCGTCCGGACACCGCACCGGCCAGCAGCGTGAAGGCGCCGAGAGTGACGGCCACGACGGCCGAGACCAGAAGGATCGTGCGGCGGTTGGCCCGGAGGAAGCCGCCAGCCGTGTCAGCCCGTGGCATGGGGCCCCCACGGCTGAACCTGAATCGAGTAGGACGCACCCAGCCGTTTGGCCCGGAATCCCAGTGCCCGCACGGTGTCCAGCAGCGCACAGGACATGAGTCCCTCGACTTCGGTGACACTTGGGTCCAGTGGGATGTAGGCCGATTCGTGGGGAGCCCAGCTGAGAAGGAGGGAACCCGGCCCGTAATGGTCGGGGCAGGGGCGGATCTCCACTCCCCCGGTCATGGGTCTGCCGGTCGCGGTGGCGGCCTGTATGCCGAAGCCCGCGCGCAGCAGAGCGTGGACGAGTTCGGACGCCAGTTCCACATCGTGGAGGCCCAGCGTGCCGATGACGGATCGTGCCTTTCGGCGCAGGTTCTCGTCGGCATGGTCCGCCGCGCCCGCCGGAGCGGGTGTGGTCGGCACAACGTCGTACGGGGTGTGAGGCATGTGATCACCGAGGGGAAGAGTGGAGGCGGCGCCGCGAGCGCGGCGAGAGCAAGTGGTAGCGGGGGATGTCGTCAGCGCAGCAGACCCTGTGAGTCCACGCTCTGCGGACACCTAGGAGAGCCAGCGCGCCGGCGGCCACCACGGCCGCGGCCAGGGGCGCCAGCATGTACGCCCAGAACAGGTGGTAATCGCCCGACACGACATGGGGACCGAAGTTGCGGGCCGGGTTGAAGCTCGCTCCGGTCCGGGAGCCGGTGAACGTGATCAGTACCGCGATGACGACGGCGAGTACCCAAGGTGTCGACCGTGGCCGGGGCCGGTTCGTCATGGCGGCCAGGACCCACAGGAGGGCGGCAGTGCTGAGGAGTTCGCCGAGTACGACCACCCCGGGGCTGTCCCAGCCGGCGCCGGGCTGGATCAGCCCGTCGTTCACCACGGTTTCCCGGTCGCCCAACAGCGCTCTGGCGAGCAGGACTCCGAGGACGGAGCCGGCCAGCTGGAAGGCGACATAGGCGATCAGGTCGGTGACGCTGAGTACTCCTCGGAGGGTCATGAAGAGGCTGATCGCCGGGTTGAGGTGGGCGCCTGACTCCTTGCCGGGCGAGGTGAGGGAGAAGATCGCCACGGCGCCGCCGACCGAGGCGCCCACGACGGCCAGGCGCGCGAGGAGCGGCCACGACGACAGATAGACGCCGTCGGCCCGCATCGTGAAGGCGACCGCGGTAAGGGCGGCGAGGACGAGCCAGGCCGCGCCCAGCGCTTCCGCGAGATATGAGGACAGCGGCCGGCCGCGGACCACCCACCGCGCGGTGCCGGCCGACGGCTCGGGCCGTCCGGCGACAGGCGCGATGGGCGGATCCGGTCTCCCTGCCGCCGAGGGGCCGTCCGGCTGTCGGCGGAACCCGGTCACGGCAAGCGAGGCGTGGTCACGCCGATCATGGTGTCCCGGGTGACGAGGGCGGCGAGTTCCGGCTCACTCATGCCGTCGGTTCCGGCGGGACGCATGGGAAGGACCAGATAGCGCATGTTCGCGTTGCTGTCGTGGACGCGGATGGTTACGTCCTGCGGTACCTCGGTGCCGAACTCGGCTAGCAGCGCGCGTGGTTCGCGCACGGCCCGGGCCCGGTAGGGGCGGCTCTTGTACCAGTCCGGCGGGAGTCCCAGTACGGGGCGCGGGTAACACGAGCAGAGTGTGCACACCACGAGGTTGTGCACCTCGGGTGTCTGTTCCAGCACGATCAGCTTGGTGCCGTCGTAGTTGTCGATGCCGAACTCCTCTATGGCGGCCGTACCGTCGGCCAGCAGGCGCTTTTTGAAGTCCGGATTGGTCCAGGCCCGGGCGACCAGCGCCGAACCGAGCGCGGGCCGGTGCGCGTCGAGTGTCTCGACCATGGCGCGCACCTCGTCCGCGGTGATCAGGCCCTTGTCCACGAGGAGTTCGCGGATGGCCTGTTGCAGGACGTCGAAGTAGTCGGGTGCCTCGGTGCCCGTCTCTATGGGGGCATGCGGGTCCGGCGTGCCGGTGCCACCGTGGGTGTGGTCGCCGTGGTCGACGACGGTGTTCTCGCGGGCGTTCGTCACGAACGTCACCGTCCTTCCGTGTCGCTGTGGTCTCCGACCTGTTCCAGCCAGTGCTCGTAGATCTCGAGTTCCAGGACGTCGTCCGCCTGCCCGTCGTAGTCGGGCCAGAGCGCCGACTGCTTGATGCGCACCCGGTACAGGCGGGTCTCACTGCCTTCGTTGACGCCGTAGGCCTCCCGCTCGGGGTCGAGGAAGCGGGGCAGGACGCGCTCGATCCGGCCTTCCTTGCCACGGGCGTAGACCGGGGTTCGGACATGGCCGGGGGCGTCGCGGTCGGCGATGCGGACTTTCTGGTTCAGGACGAAGCGGGTGCTCATACGGCGGCCTCCGTCAGCCGGGCCCGGATCTCGTTCATCTTGGTGCCGAGTTCCTCCGAGGTGATGACACCCTTCTCGATCAGCACCTTGGACGCCGATACGGCCCACCTTTCGTAGTAGGTGAGTTCGCCGATGATCTCCGCTCCGAGGTCCTCCACTCCGCGCCGCTTCTCCTCAGTGTTGACAAGCTTGTGCGCGGCCAGAACATTGAGCAGCGCGTGGCAGCTCTTCTCGAAGGGCGTCATCTCGTGGTCCGACGGGACCACCGGTCCGGCCGGCAGTCCGCCGAGGTCGTGCGCGGGGCGCACGATCATGTCGCGTTTGGTGGCCACTACTCCTCCTGGGCTGAGCTGTTGAGGATTCCGTGCGGGGCACGCGTATTCCGTCGCGTATCCCCGCAAATAGCCTGCGCCAGAGCCTGAAAGAGGGCATCGGTCAAACGACCACCTGTTGCCGCGACGCTGTCTTGAGACACATGCAGGGGAGAAAAGTGCGCTCTCCGACATCCCCTCTCCCGCCCTGCTCTTCGGGCGTGCCAGGCGTCACGAGTCGCCGCTGAGGTGGTGCAGACAACGGCCGTCGGGCCAGTACGTCAGATGACGGATGATCCCGTCACCGCCCCGCGCGGGGTTGACACAGACACCGGCGAACTTCGGCGAATCGGCGACCCATGGCAAGGGATCGGATAACCGACCGGCGCATCGTCGCCGATCTGGAGCGGCTGGCTCTGGACATGTGGCTCGGCCCCGGAGACCGATGATCATCATCACCCTCGAGAGCGGACATCTGGTGGCTAACGGCCGCAGGTGACTGCGGACATAGGCACCGAGGAGATCCGGCGCGCGCGGCGCCCTCATGTCGCCTGCCCGGGCGCCGTCCTCGAGGACTGGCCACGAATGCCCTTCGTGCAGGTGGGCGCAGCGGCCCCGGCGCTGGTTCCTCCAGCTGTGGCTACTGTCCGGCGACCTGGTGAGTGGACCGGGCGACAGGCTCCATGCCGGCGACTGGCAAGACGAGCACGGTGTGGCCCCTCGGCTGCGTCGACGACCACGCGACCACCGCATTGCCGCCACGGATCTCGGCGGGAGCGGAACACCGGGAGGTACCGCAACGTCGTAGGTGGCCACGGTCTTCAGACGGCGAACGGGCCAATGACAGCGACTGCACCAGAAGGCGTGCTTGTCCGCTTCGTCGCGGATGTTGGTCATCTGACTGATGTCTCGCGGAGCAGCCCAAACGGAGCATTACGGCAATGAAGCCCCGCAAGCTCTGAGGTGCGGGGGAGGAAGGAGACGGGAAATGCGTACTCAGCTCAGGCCTTTGTTGAGCGACTGGAGTTGGCAGGAACGAGCCTCGTGCCGCGGTATGAACAGCGCTGCCTTCTACTCCCCGCCCGGGGAGCGGGGCCGCAAGCGACGAGAGCGGGAGGAGGCGGCCCGCTCGATCTGCCGGGGATGCAAGGTCATCGAGCAGTGCGCGGCCATGGCTCTGGGGTGCGAAGACCGTTTCGGCGTGTGGGGTGGCATGTCACCACGCGAACGCATCGCCTCTCGGGACTGAAGGGCTCCGGCACGCAGCAGGGGGACACGCGAACGAAGACACCGATGAAGGTTCCGTGGACGTCGTCCCCTCTCGGTCCCCGCGGATAGGAAAGCGCTCGAAGCCGGGGCCCTGACACTCTCTGCCGCACTCAAGGGCATGTGACGACTTGCCCTGCCCAGGAAAGGCCGCCACCGAAGGCGAAGAGGAGTACCGGTGCGCCGGAGGGCAGTTCGCCGCGCTCGACCAGCTTCGAAAGTGCGAGGGGAACGGATACCGAAGAGGTGTTGCCCGATTCGACGACGTCACGGGCGAGTACGACGTCGTCCCGGAGGTTCAGGTGACGGGCAAGCGACTCGATGATGCGGAGGTTGGCCTGATGGGTGACCACACCGGCGAGATCCGCGGTGGCGATCCCGGCTCGCTCGCAGGCTTGCCGGGCGATGGCGGGCAGTTCGCTGGTGGCCCAGCGGAACACGGTCTGCCCTTCCTGTTCGAACCGGGGCTTCCAGGAGCCCATCAGCCGCACCGCGTTTCCGCGTGACGGGTCGGAGCCCCAGGCCACGGGGCCGATTCCTGCGCCGGCCTCGTCCGTCCGGCTGAGCACGGCGGCGCCGGCCGCGTCACCGAGCAGGATGCAGGTGCTGCGGTCGGTCCAGTCCACGAGGTCCGACATCTTCTCGGCACCGATGACAAGTGCGTGCCGAGCGGCCCCGGCGCGCAAGGTGTGGTCGGCGCAGGCGAGCGCGGTACAGAAACCCGCACAGGCATTGTTGAGGTCGAAACAGACAGGGGACGGCACACCCAGGCCGGCTGCCACCTGGGCCGCGATCGAGGGGCTGCGGTCGATGGCGGAGCAGGTCGCGACGGTGACCATGCCGATATCAGCCGGGTCCACCCCGGAGTCGGCCAGCGCCTTGCGCGCTGCGGCGGTCGCCATGTCGGCGACGGACTCGTCCTCCGCGGCGACGCGCCTGGTGACGATCCCGGTGCGCTGCCGTATCCAGGCATCGCTCGTCTCCACGATGCTTTCGAGTTCGGTGTTGGTCAGCACGCGGGTCGGCTGATAGTGCCCCAGAGCAACAACACGGGATCCATACATGAGCTCTCTCTTCGGTCGGGTCGCGCGACGGTGGACGGCGGGTTGGGCGCCGACGCGGCCATATCTGCCTGAACGGCTCCGTGTTCAGCGACGGCCGTCGCGTCGTGGTGTCGTGGGACAGGTGCGCAGTAGCGCTCAAGAACCGCCTGTTCCCGGCATTTGGTCGGCGCGGTCACAGCGCCTGCGGCCGGCCGACCACCCGTCGGTTCGACCGGCGCGATCACACACCAGTGTGCGCGGGCCGCACCGCCCTCCCGCACTGCGGGGCGGTGCGGGGCGGGTTGGGCTGCGAGCTTGCGCCGGGTCAGGCCACCACGATGACGTTCTTGCCATGTCCAGGCTTGGTCGCATGGGCCTTGGCGACTTCCTCCAGAGGGAACGTGGCATCGACGACGGGGTTCAAGCGACCGTCAGCGGCGAGGGCGGCCAGTTCGTTCATGCTCCAGCGATCGGCCTCGACGAACAGCCCGGCGAGCCGGACTCCGCGCTCGCCCGCCGCGGCCGCGGCGGGCGCGAGGGAAGGCGGCAAGGTGGACACCAGGACACCACGGGGCTTCAGGACCTGGACGGCCTGGACGGGATAGTCACCGCCGATGGTCTCCAGGACGGCGTCCAGGTCTCCCGTGGCTTCGGTGATGCCGGTCGTGGTGTAGTCGATGACTTCGTCCGCACCCAGTTCGCGAACGAAATCAGCGTGGGAGCCCGCGGCCACCGCGACGACGTGTGCGCCTCGAGCCTTGGCGATCTGGATGGCCAGATGACCCACGCCGCCGGCCGCACCGTTGATCAGGACACGGCTGCCCTTGCCGATGCCGGCGGTCTCCACCAGGGCCTGCCAGGCGGTGAGACCGGCCATGGGCAACGCTGCGGCCTGCACGTGGTCGAGCCGCGCCGGCTTACGGACGAACGGGCGGGCAGGCGCGACAACGTACTCGGCGTAGGAGCCATGTCCGTGCGGGAACGGCAGCATGCCGAAAACCTCGTCGCCGGTCTTGTGCACCGTCACGCCCGGGCCGACGGCCTCGACGGTGCCCGACACGTCGTAGCCGAGGACGAACGGCGCCTTGCCGACGAAGACACCCGACGTCCGGTTCATGACGTCGACCGGGTTCACGCTTGTGGCGTGCACGCGTACGAGGATCTCGCCCAGGCCGGGCACGGGGCGGGCGGTGGTGACGGGCTTGAGGACCTCGGGACCGCCGTGAGTGTCCTGACTGACGGCTCGCATGGTCGGGGTGTCCTGCGTGATGTCGTTCATGACCACCATGGTGCTCGCCCGCGCCGAATTCGACCATGGCAGAAAAGCCAATAGGCGATAGAATCGTGCCATGTTTCACCCACAGGATCTTCGGGCCACCTCCACGGCGCCCCATCGGGTCGTGGTCCTCGCCCTCGACGGGGTCTACCCCTTCGAGCTGGGCATCCCCAGCCGTATCCTCGGGGCGGCCGATGATCGCTACGACGTTGTTGTCACCTCTGCGGACGGCCGCCCGGTGCGGACCAACGGCGGATTCACCGTGACGCCGGACCGCGGTCCCGAAGTGCTGGAATCCGCGGGAACGGTGATCGTCGCGCCGGTCGACCCCGGCGGACTGACCCAGCAAGCGCCGCCCGAAGCACTGGCCGCTCTGGCGCGGATCGCCCCGGGCACCCGCATCGCCTCCATCTGCACAGGCGGCTTCGTCCTCGCCGCCGCGGGGCTGCTGGACCACCGTCCGGCCACCACGCACTGGGAGTGCGCTCCCCTGTTCCGGAAGTGGTATCCGCACATCCGTCTCGACGAGAGCGTGCTGTTCGTGGACGACGGCGACGTACTGACATCGGCGGGAGCGGCTTCCGGCATCGATCTGTGTCTGCACCTGATCCGCACCGACCACGGCATCCGCCTGGCCAACAGCGCCGCACGCCGCTGTGTGGTGCCGCCCTTCCGCGAGGGTGGGCAGGCCCAATACATCGAACGCCCGATACCGCAGGCCGACACCACGTCGACCTCCGCCACCCGCCAGTGGGCACTGGAGCGTCTCGGCGAGCCGCTGCCCCTGCCACAGCTGGCCCGACACGCCCACATGAGCATGCGGACCTTCAGCCGCCGGTTCCGGGACGAGACCGGGGTGACACCACGTCAGTGGCTGATCAGACAGCGTCTCGACCGCGCCCTGCACCTACTGGAGACTAGCGAGCTGACCGTCGATCAAATCGCGGCCGAGATCGGTTTCGCCACCGCCGCCAGCCTGCGTCAGCTCATGAACGCCGAGCTGGGCGTCTCTCCGGGCGCGTACCGCCGGACCTTCCAGGCATCACAGTCCTCCGCCCGGATACAGGAGGACGTCGAGGCCCCGTCGGCGGTCGGCTGAGGGGGCGGCCCCGCAGCCATCGGACCGGGTCTCAGTGCGCCTCTCCGAGCGGCCCGTACTCGCGGTCGAACTCCGCGTCCGTGACACCGTTCGCCCGCGCCGCACGTCGTACCAGGCCCGCTTCGAGGAGAGTGGCCGGATGCGTGAGCATGAAGCTCACGTCGCGGAAGGCGGTGGCCACCTCGCGGTCGTGGACCGCGGCCGCCAACACGTTCCGTGTCGCCCACACGATGCGGCGCTGTGCAGGCGTGGCGGCGTGCCCGACCGGGCCCAGGCGCGCCGCGTCTGCGGCCGTCGACGTCTGCCACGCGGCGGCGGTGACCACGTATTGGAGGTCGAAGAAGTGCCGTGCGGGAGTGTCGAGGTCCGGATCGCCGCGCAGGTACTCCGACAGGCACGAGGCGTGCAGCATTGCGGAACTCATGCCCTGGCCGTAGACCGGGTTGAACGACGCCACGGCCTCCCCGGTCACCGCCAGCCGGGCGGGAAGGTTTTCGAGCTCCTCGAGGTGCCGCCACCGGCTCTCGGGGTGCCGGAACGACACAAGCGGGCCCATCGGCCGGCCCCTCACGGCTTCTCGGTAGACAGGCGGCAGCTCCTCGCACCGGGCCCGAAAGGTGTCCGCGTCCCATCCGACCGGGGCGTCACCGTACGACGCCAGCATGACGGCCCACCGCCCGCCCTCGATGGCGTTCACGGCGGCCCCGGCGAACCCCGGCTGCGCGTTGAGGCGCGCGATGCCGCTGAGCGGTCCGTCCCAGTCGGGCGCACGCCGGAAGTAAGCCGTCGTGTAGCGGACGCCCACGGGCAGCCGCTCCAGTGTCGGCCGTGGCCAGCCCCCGGCCCCCAGCCAGTGGGCGATCCGGCTGCCGCGGCCGGTGGCGTCCACGACGAAGTCGGTGGCCTGCGTGGTCTCACCGGCGACGGTCTCGTACCTGACCGCGGTCACGCGTTGACGATCGTAGGTGAGGCCCGTGGCCCGGCCGACAGCCGTCTCCACGTTCGGCAGTCCCAGGGTCCGTTCGCGTATCAGTCCTTCGAGCAGGGGCCGACTGCAGACAAGGGGGTTCACGTTGGGGGTATCGACCTGGCGGATCCCGTCCACGTACGACACGCTTCGCTCCGCTCCCGGCAGCACGGCCCCCCGGGCCTCGGCTTGCCGTGCGGCCCCCGGATACCAGCACTCCAACTGCCGCAAGCCGCCAGGCAGCAGAGTGTGGAGCTGGGCCCCCTGCGGCACGCCGGGACGAGGCGCGCCGGTGATGTCGGCCGTCGCCGCGTCAGAGTCGACCACGACGACGCGTTCGGCGTGGTCGGAGAGGACCCGAGCGGCGAACAGCCCACCGATTCCAGCACCCAGCACGTGTACGGTGCCGAGGATGACCCGGGTGTCGTGGGGCGCCCGCGAAACGCCGAGGCGGCGGAACGCGACTATCGGTGCGGCTGACACTTTTCTCCTGTTTGTCTGGGGTCCGTGAGACATGCGTCACGGAGGGTATGTGGGGGGAACGCATGAGTCACGGACACCCGGACGACCTGTCAGCGCCGGAGGCGGGCCGACATCACTCGAAGCGGTAGTCGGACAGATCCACGGAGACGATCAGCGGCTCCGGGGCAGGGGTGTTGTCGGGTTGGCGCGGGTAGATGCGCAGCTTGGACGGCAGCGTGATCCCCTGGACCTCCACGGGGTCGATGAGGTACCGGGCCGCGGGGTTGCTTCCCTGGATATCCACCTCGTAGTCGTGCCGGACGAGGAGGCCGTCGGCGTTGAAGTAGTAGGTCTGCACCGTGCTGTGCGTGGCGATGGTGTCCGGGAACTCGACGCGCAGACGTCGCCATTCCTCACCGCTCTCCTGCCACGGATCGATCTCCTCGGCCTTCACGCCCGGCTGCTTGAGGATGAACGGCGACGTGAGATAGGTCCACATGGTGTAGCCGGCGAAGTACGCGACCTGCGTGTCGCTCCAGGGCGTCTCCATCTCGTAGCCCTCGAACGACCCCCGAGGAGCGTCCAGTTGCTCGACCACCTCGTCGTCCGGGGTCTCGATCGTGACCCGGTTCGGGGTGAAGACGGAGTGGTTACGGGTCGGAGAGAACGGTCCGTGGGAGACCCACTCGCGCTTGAGGTCGACCCGCACCTCGCAGTCCTCCAAGACAGTGGGCTTGCCCTTGAGGCCCCACAGGACGCCACCCTGGTGGAGCTTGGCGGTCAGGAACGAGTAGCGGTTGAAGCGCTCCAACCCGCCGTGCGCCTCGATCGCCAGCTCGACAAGATCACTCATGGTCGTACTCCTCTTCTTGGTGCGTTGTTCGGGTAGGCGGCGGGATCTTTGCTCTGCACAAGGTGTGAGTCCGGGACACACTCCCCGGACTCCGCCGCCCAGCCATGTGGTTCAGTGTGTGCGCGCTTTGGCTCACGGCCATCTGCCAATCGACCTAGCAAAGCGTGCGGTTTTGTTCCGAGGTGTCGGCGAGGAGGAGTCAGGCTCCTGACCGGACGCTGCATCGTCTGGCGCCGCTCCTGCTGATGTCACCGTCACTCCGCAAACGCGAGGACACCGTGCACGGCGTGCGGGCACGCGGATGCCCACCCCCTGGGGCCGCCCTGTGGCGGCCCCAGCAACCGACTTCGGCCGTCCGCCCCCGGACGACGAGCGGCGTCACATGTTGATCATGTGGCCGACCAGGCCGTGGACGGCTTCCTTGACGGACTCGCCGAGAGTCGGGTGGGCGTGCACGTTGCGGGCCACCTCGTGGACGGTCAGGTCCCACTGCTGGGCAAGCGTCAACTCCGGCAGAAGTTCCGCCACTTCGGCACCGATGAGGTGGGCACCCAGGAGTTCGCCGTGGGTGCCGTCGCTGATGATCTTCACGAAGCCGGTGGAATCGCCGAGCCCCTGGGCCTTGCCGTTCGCGGTGAACGGGAACCTCGCCACTCGGACGTCGAAGCCGCGCTCCCGTGCCTGGGCCTCCGTCCAGCCGAAACTCGCGATCTGGGGCTTGCAGAACGTGACACGCGGAATCATGACGTAGTCGAGTTCCATCGTCTCCGCTCCGCCGATGGTCTCCGCCGCCACGATGCCCATCGACTCGGCGGCGTGCGCCAGCATCAGCTTGGCCGTGACATCGCCGATGGCGAAGATGTGGGGGACGCTGGTCCGCAGACGGCCGTCGACATCGATGGCGCCCCGCTCGGTGAGCCGCACCCCGGTGTTCTCCAGCCCGTAGCCGGTCACGTTCGGCTGGAACCCGAGTGCCTGCAGCACCTTGTCGGTCTCCAGAACCTGCCGCTGCCCGTCACGGATGACACTCACCCGTACCCTGCCGTCCTCCTCGGAGATCGACTCGACCCGGGTCGAGGTCAGCACCTCGATGCCGAGCCGACGGTACCGGCGCGCCAGTTCCGCGGAGACCTCCTCGTCCTCCAGGGGCATCGGCCGGTCCGCGAACTCGACGACGGTCACCTGGACGCCGTAGTTGTGCAGCACGTACGCGAACTCGACACCGATCGCGCCCGCACCCGCGATGACGACGCTGTCCGGCAGTTCCTCGGCGAGAATCTGTTCCTCGAAGGTCACCACCCGCTCACTGAGCCGCGTGCCGGGCAGCAGCCTGGCGGTGGCACCCGTGGCGATGATGCAGTTCTCGAACGTCACCGTCTGCGTGGTGCCGTCCGTGCCCGTCACCGTGAGCGTGTGGGCGTCCGTGAAGTGACCGCGCCCGTCGTACTGCGTGATCTTGTTCTTCCGCATGAGGAAGTTGACGCCCTTGGCCCGGCCGTCGGCGACCCGGCGACTGCGCCGGAATGCCTCGCCGTAGTCGAAACGCACCTCGCCGTCGACCTCGATGCCGAAGGTCTTGGCCTCGTGGGTGAAGGTGTGCACCAGTTCGGCGTTGCGCAGCAGCGCCTTGGCCGGGATGCAGCCCACGTTCAGGCAGATCCCGCCCCAGTACCGCTCCTCGATCACGGCGGCGCGCAGGCCCAGTTGGGCCGCGCGCACGGCGGCCGTGTATCCGCCCGGCCCGGCGCCCAGGACCACGACGTCGTAGTGTCCGCTCACGGTCAGCTGCCCTTCCTGCTCGCGACCGCACGGAGTACGGACGACCCATGGGGTGCTGGCGGAACGGGGCGCACGCCGTCGAGGCGGGCATGAAGCTGAATGTGCATGGGAAATCCCTGCTTCTGATACGTGGAGTTCGGGCGGCAGCGAAACCGGCCCGGCTCCGGGCCTGCCGGCGTGTGGGTACGGGTCGCGAGCCAGGGCCTGTCAGCTGCCGAGGAAAGCGTTCACCTCGTGGCCGAACTGCGCCGGGTACTGGAAGAGGAAGCCGTGTCCGGCATCCGGGTAGATGCTCACCCTGGCGTTCAGCAGGTGCTCGGCGAGCAGATGCGTGTTCTGGGTGGGGACCATCTCGTCGTTGTCACCGTTGGCGACGAGAACGGGCTGCCGGATGGATTCCAGGCGCTGAAGACGGGATTCGTCGCGCACGCCCCACGCCGAGATCGCCGTCAGTTGCGCGTCCCGGACGGCCAGGCCGGTCGGGGTGTCCCGCTCCGCGGTGCGCAGGGCGAGGCGCTTGAGGAACTCCACGCCCTTGGCCTGGCTGGAGGGGGTCTTCTCGAAGAAGAGGGTGAGCAGGTCCGTGGGTGCGGGCTCGTCACCGAAGGCGGTGTCACGGATGGCACCTGCCGTGTAGAGGTGGATGTCCCGCCCGCCCCGGGGGGCGGTGCCGGCCAGGACCAGGCGGCGCACCTGCCAAGGGCGGAAGAGGGCGATCTCCTGGGCGATGAAACCGCCGAGAGAGAAGCCGAGCAGGTCGTAGCGGTCGAGTTCGATGGCGTCGAGGAAGGCGATCGCGTTGTATGCCATCTCCTCCACGGTGTTCGGAGTGGTTCCGGTGGAGCCGCCGACACCGGCGAGGTCCACCAGGACCACCTCGCGCTCGGCTGCGAGGGTGTCCACGAACTCGGGGTCCCAGTTGTCGAGGTTGGCGCGGAAGTGCACCAGGCAGACCAGGGGCAGCCCGCTCTCGGCAGGGCGCCCGAAGCGGCGATAGCGATACGTGACCCCGTCCGCTGCCTCCACGTGGAGGTTGGGCGTCGTGATCTGGCTGTGGATGGACTCAGTGGTCATGGCAGGTACCTGTCGGTCGGGACGAGTGGGTTCGGCGGAAGGGCGGGGGCGCCGTTGCGCACCGCGCCGACGGTCCTCAGCGGGTCACTTCGAGGGTGTGTCACCACGCGGCCCGATAAGGCCGCGGCGTCGGCTGTCGGCTGTCCGCTGTCGGCCCCAGAACCGGCGGGCCGATAAGGACACATGAAGGCGGCGGCCACTGCTGGCCGCTGACGAGCGAGGCTCGGTGCGTAAGTGGCCAGAGCGAGGGCCGTGGCGTCGCGGACCACGGTGATGACGGACGCCGCCGATATGCGCTCTGGGCCCGTGGCTGTGCGCACCGATCCGCCGAGGGCCCTTGAGCCAGCCTGGCCGACGGGTCAGGGCATCCAGGCAACCCGCGGCTCTGTGCCGGGGGCCGCGTCCGCGACGCGATCCACCGGGCGGTCCCGGCAGGCGTCCGCACAGTCCTTCCCCCAGCTTTCGCTCTGAGGCGTCCCCGGCCCCGCGGCGCCCGGAACGCCGGGAGCACACTTCTGCGCGCGGTCCATTTCGTTCGGCTGGAAAACCTCACCGCGCCGCGGGCCCGCCTCCGGGCGGACGACGAGACCTCACGGACGCGACCTAGCTGCGGGCGCCCAGGCGCTCGCCCATGTTGAGCTCAAGGTCGCGAACGGCTTCGGGACTCGCCTTCGCCGACTGGCGCAGACGCGTTTGCACGGACTCCCGCGCAAGCAGCGCGGCGAAGCGCTCGTGGGTGGCCGCCAGCTCTGCGGGAGTGTGCAGGGGGGCCTCCTCGTTGACGATCTCCTTGACCGCGCGGAGGGCCTCGGTGTCGAAGGAGGCGACACGCCGGGCGAAACGGTCGACGACAGCGTCGAGTTCGGCGTCGGGGACGGCCCGGTTGATCCAGCCGTACAGCGCCGCGGTGTCGGCGTCGTAGTCCTCACCGGAGGTGATGATCTCCAGCGCCCGGGACCGTCCGGTGAGCCGCAGCAGACGCTCAATGCCGCCACAGCCGGGAATGATGCCGGTGCCGATCTCCAACTGGCTCAGGACGGCCTTCTCCCTGCTCGCGAAGCGCACGTCCAGGGTGAGCAGGAATTCGTTGCCGATACCGCGGGCGCGACCCCGGAGGGAGCCGACGGTGATGAAACGGGCGGTGGCGAGCCGGCCGACGAGGTCGAACCAGGTCGGCATGCCCTTCCCGAACTCGGCGGCCCTGCCCAGGTTCAGGTGCGCCATGAAGAAGTCCGGGAGGGCGCTGTCGAAGACCACGACCTTGACCTCGGAGTCGTTCTCCAACCGGTCGACGACCTCCGCGAGAGCGGTCTCCACTTCGGGGTCGTAGAGATTGAACGGGGGGTTGTCGAAGGTGACCCGCCAATAGCCGGGGCTTTGCTGTTCGGCGCGCACAAGAGAGTGCGCGCCCGCCGTCGTACTGTTCGACATGAGGAGATTCCTGCTTCGTGAGGACGCAACGGGTGGCGCACCGGACCGTTACGGAATGCCGGTCGCCTTCACTCACACATTACGAGCCGCTTACCTGCATCGCTCGACGGCAGACGAAGACGTGCCCTAAAAGGCACATTCAGACAGCACATCGCTACCGTCCCCACGAAAACGTTCTTCTGGAGGCGTCCGCGTGTTACAAGAGATGGCTTTCGTTTCCGGCGCATTAAGTCATTAATCCAGCGCCCTAAGTCATTCGACCGTACCCTTTCGCCCTGCCTCTGAGCGAGCATACGAAAAGGCATCCCGCGTGCCCGAGCGGGCGCGTGTTTCTCGCGCTCCCAGCACGTGCGCCGGTGTGCCGAGCCCGGACTGCCGCGCCGACGCCGCCGAGCACCGGTCTCCGTCCGCCCTCTCTTCCATACCCTCCGAATCCTCCGAAAGTACGTGCCGATGCCTGCCCTCCCCGGCCCCTCCCCCGCCTCCGAGCACGCTCTTCCGGAACGCCTCGCCGCCCTCGCGATACGGCCGGGCGATCCCGGCTACGGCGCCGTGCGCCACACCTACACCCGTGCGGGCCACCCGGCCGCCGTCCTCCCGGTGCGTGACACGCGGGACATCGCGGCGGCCCTCGCGCACGCGAGGGACGAACACCTGCCGTTCACCGTACGCAGCGGAGGCCACGGCATCAGCGGGCGGTCCACGAACGACGGAGGCCTGGTCGTCGATCTCGCCCGGTTCGCCGCGGTGACCGTACTCGACGCCGACACCGGGCTCGTGCGCGTCGGGGCCGGGGCCCGGTGGGGAGACGTCGCCGCAGCGCTCGCCCCGTACGGGCTGGCGCTGTCCTCCGGTGACACGGGGGACGTCGGCGTCGGCGGGCTGGCCACCGCCGGCGGTATCGGTCTCATGGCGCGGGCGCACGGACTCACGATCGACCGCATGCGGGCGGCCGAGCTGGTCCTCGCCGACGGCTCCACGGTGCGTACGGACGCCGGGCACGACCCGGACCTGTTCTGGGCCGTTCGTGGTGCCGGCGCCAACTTCGGGATCGCCACCGCCTTCGAGTTCCAGGCCTCACGAGTCAACGGGGTCTGCGTCGACATCAGCGTCTTCGACGCCGCGGACACCGTCGGCCTGCTGACTCGCTGGGGGCAGTGGACGGAGTCCTCCCCGCGCACGGTCACCAGTTTCCTGACCCTTGCCGGCGGGCCGGGCAGCCGCCCCCTCGCGCAGGTGATGACGGTGTACGCAGGGGAGGACCTGGACGCCGCTCGCACGGCACTGCGGCCGCTGGCCGCCGTGGGGCCGGTGCTGGGCAACCAGCTTCTCCCGGTCCCCTACCACCAGTTGCTGCCGACCAGTCACCAGCCGCAGCACGCACAGCAGCCGATGAGCGTGTCGCGTTCCGGGTTGCTGCACCACATCGACGACCAGGTGGCCCGTGCCGTCACAGCGGTGGCGACGGCGGCCGGCATCGTCCAGCTGCGGTCGGTCGGCGGAGCGGTCAACGACACTCCGGCCGCGGCCATGGCCTACGCGCACCGGACCCAGAACTTCTCGCTCATGGCGGCGACCGTACCGGCCCTGCGCGACGACCTCGACCGCCAGTGGGACAGGCTCGCTCCCCTCATCGACGGGCTGTACCTGAGCTTCGAGACCCGCACGGGCCCGCGGCAGCTCCAGAACGCCTTCCCGCCACCCGTGCTGGACCGGCTCATCACGCTGAAGAGGCACTACGACCCCGGCCATCTCTTCGACAACAACTTCGCGTTGCCCTCGACCCCCCGTCCGGTCTGAACCGGGATGCGGCACGGAGCGGCAGCGGGGCGGCGGAGCGACACCAGGATGCGCCGGAAGGAGACGCCCTGTGGCCTTCCCACTCGATGACTACACAGGTCGGAGCGGGGGCAGCCGTCGCTCGCCGCTGCGCGACTTCCTGCGTACCGAGACGGGCAGCGCCGCCGTCCTGGTGGCGGCGGCGCTCGCCGCGCTGCTGTGGGCCAACACGGCTCCCGCGGCCTACGCCTCGTTCTGGCGGACCCATCTCTCGGTCGAAGCAGGCACCCGTGGTCTGTCCCTCTCGCTGCGAGAGTGGATCAACAGCGGGCTGATGGCTCTGTTCTTCTTCGTCGTCGGGCTGGAGGCGCGGCGCGAGTTCGACGTGGGCGAGCTGCGCGACCGGCGGCGGCTGGTCCTGCCGCTCGTCGCCGGGCTCAGCGGCATGGTGGTCCCCGTCGTCCTCTTCCTCGCGGTCAACGCGGGACAGCCGTCCGCGTACGGCTGGGGAGCGGCCATGTCCACCGACACGGCTTTCGCGCTGGGCATGCTCGCGGTCGTCGGACGCCGTCTGCCGAGTGGACTGAGAGTGTTCCTCCTGACGATCACCGTGGTCGACGACTTCCTCTCCCTGGGCGTCATCGCGGTCGCCTACAGCGCCGATGTGGACATACCGGCCCTGCTTCTCGCGATCGCTGTGTTCGGCGGGGTCCTTCTGGCCCGCGCGCTCAGGGTGCGCCGCGGCGCGGTCTACGCGCTGTTGGCCGTCGTCGTATGGGGTGCGCTGGTGAAGTCGGGCGTCGATCCTGTGGTCGTCGGCCTGGCCATGGGACTGCTCACCTACGCCCACCCGGCGGCCCGCGAGGACCTTGAGCACGCCACCGGCCTGTTCCGGATGTTCCGTGAGCAGCCGACACCCGAACGGGAACGCTCGGCGCGGGCCGGCCTTGCCTACGCCCTTTCACCGAACGACCGCCTGCAGGGCCTGTTCCACCCGTGGACGAGCTATCTCGTCGTCCCGCTCTTCGCCCTGGCCAACACCGGGATTCCGCTCGACGCCGCGGGGTTGGGACGCGCGTTCACCTCGCCGGTCACCATCGGCATCCTGCTCGCGTTCGTCGTCGGCAAGCCGTTGGGCATCCTCGGGGCGTCCGTACTGACGTACAGGCTCAGCAGCGGAAGAATCCGCCCGCCGGTCGGCTGGGGCGCCGTCGCCGCGGGCGGCACTCTGGCGGGCACCGGTTTCACCGTCTCCCTGCTCATCGCGACCCTGGCCTTCGACGGAACACAGCTGCAGGACGCCAAGATCGGCATCCTCAGCGCCCTGGTCGCTTCCTTTCTCACCAGCCAGCTCGTGACGGCGGCGATCAGCACGCTGCCGAACGGGCCGCGGCAGCGGTTGCTGTTCGGCCGAGCGGAGACGATCACCGACCTGGTGGTTCCGGTCGACCCCGACCGGGACCACGTCCGAGGGCCCGAGGACGCGACGGTGACCGTCGTGGAGTACGGCGATTACGAGTGCCCGTACTGCGGGCAGGCGGAAGGCGTCGTCAGGGAGCTGCTCGGAGACTTCGACGACGTGCGGTACGTGTGGCGCCATCTGCCCCTTACTGATGTTCACACGCACGCACAACCGGCCGCCGAGGCCGCCGAGGCGGCGGCCTCGCAGGGACGCTTCTGGGACATGCACGATCTGCTGTTCAGCCACCAGGGGGCGCTGCGGCTTGACCACCTGCGGCGCTATGCCGCGGAGCTCGGGCTGGACATGAGTCGCTTCGACCGGGACCTGCGCGCCCACCGGGGCTCGGCGCGGATCGCCGAGGACGTGGAGTCGGCGGATCTCAGCGGCGTGGCCGGCACGCCCACTTTCTTCGTCAACGGACACAGGCATGACGGCGCGTACGACATCTCCGGTCTCTCGGCGGCGGTGCGTGCGGCCGGGGAGCGCGCGGCCACGTCCGGGAATGCGCCGCGGGGTGCGAGCGTTGCAAGGAACGTCTGACATGACCGAGTCAATCGGCTCGGAGGGTGGCGGACGAAAGGAGAGCCTCATGGCACGCAGCACCACGCGGCCCGTCGTCAAGCTGCGGTCGACAGCCGGCACCGGAGTCACCTACGTGACCCGAAAGAACCGCCTGAGCGACCCCGACCGGCTTGTTCTGCGCAAGTACGACCCGGTGGCCCGCGCGCACGTCCAGTTCCGTGAAGAACGCTGATCCGAGCAGGAGGAACATTCCATGAGGTCCGGCATCCACCCCGTGTCTCGTCCCGTCGTTTTCCGCGACCGCGCGGCAGGTTTCCAGATGCTCGCCCACTCCACACTCGACTCGCCCAGCACGGTCGAGTGGGAGGACGGCGCCACGTACCCCGTCGTCGACGTGGAGGTCTCGTCGGCGACCCACCCCTTCTACACCGGCACCTCGCGCGTCATGGACACCGCGGGCCGGGTCGAACGATATGAACGGCGCTACGGAAGGACCGCGCGATGAAGGTACGCAAGTCACTGCGCTCATTGAAGAACAGGCCCGGTGCGCAGGTGGTGCGCCGGCGTGGCGTGACCTTCGTGCTCAACAAGAAGGAGCCTCGCTTCAAGGCCCGCCAGGGCTGACGCCTTGGGTCGGGACACCGGGGCGGCCCGGCACCGCGTCGGCGGTGCCGGGCCGCCCCGTTGCTCAAGGCACTTCATTCAGCCCGTCCGCAGACGCCGCCGACAGGTCATCGGGGCAGCTGGATCTCCCGCTTGAGGATCTTCCCTGTGGACCCCTTGGGCAGGGAGGGAACGATCCGGACCTCCCGCGGGTACTTGTAGGGAGCGACCCGGTCCTTGACGTAGGCGCGCAGTTCGTCCTCAGTGGCGCGCCCCACCGGAGTGAGGACGACGACCGCGGCGACCTCCTCACCGAAATGCTTGTCCGGGACGCCTATCACCGCGGCCTCCAGGACGTCCGGGTGCTCGTAGAGCACCTCCTCGATCTCCCGCGGGTAGACGTTGTACCCACCTCGGACGATCATGTCCTTCTTGCGGTCGATGATGAAGTAATAGCCGTCCTCGTCCCGCCGGGCCATGTCTCCGCTGCGGAACCAGCCGTCCGGGATCGCCTGTGCGGTCTCTTCGGGTCGGTTCCAGTAGCCGGTCATGACGTTGGCGCCTCGGATGGCGATCTCCCCGACCTGGCCAGACGCCACATCGCTGCCCGCGTCGTCCACGAGCCGGACCTCGACCCCGCGGATCGGCGTGCCGATGGAACCGGCCTTGCGGGGCCGGTCGAGGTGATTGAAGCAGGCCACCGGTGACGTCTCGGACAGCCCGTAGCCTTCCGCCACCGAACAGCCGAAGCGCTTCTCGAAGCCGTACAACACTTCGGTCGGCAAAGAGGATCCACCCGAAACGCACACCCGCAGTGTGTCCGCTTCCGGGCCGTCGACGACCGGTGGATGGTGCAGCAGCGCGTTGTACATGGTGGGCACCGCGATGAAGATCGTGACCCTCAAATCGGTGAACATGCGCAGCACCCCGGCCGGGTCGAAGCGGGGCACGAGCACCAGGCAGGCGCCCCGGCGGACCGACGCGTTCATGCTGCCCGTCTGGCCGAAGGCGTGAAAGAGCGGAAGGCAGGCCATCATCACGTCGTCGGCGGTGATGTCAACGACGTCCTCAGCCAGGACCCTGGCGTTGCTGCCGAGGTTGCCGTGGGTGAGCGCCGCGCCCTTGGGCGCGCCGGTCGTGCCGGAGGTGTAGAGGAGGGCGGCGAGGTCGCCGTCGTCCCGGGGGCAGGGCTCGGCCGGACCGGTCCGATCGTCGACCGGTGTCAGGGCCGCACCGACAGCGTCGACCGACGTGCCCGTCCCGGCCGCGCCCACCGCCGCCTGCCGCGCGACGTCCTCGTACGCGAAGAGGCGGGCCGCACCCGAGTCGGTGAGACAATGCCTGATCTCCCTCTCCTTGAGCAGAGGGTTCATGGGCACGACGACTCCGCCCGCGCGCAGCACTCCGTAGTAGAGGGAGACGAACGCGGGGACGTTCGGCAGCATCAGCGCCACCCGGTCTCCCGGCACCAGTCCATCCGCCCGGAGCACCCTCGCGACGCGGGAGACGGCCTCGTCCAACTCCGCGTACGTCGTCACGACGTCACCGAACCGCAGGGCTGGGCGATCGGGATGAAGCCGAGCCGTCCTCGACAGGTTCTCCGCGATGTTCGGCATGAATCCTCCTGCTTGACGGCCCGTCAACGACTGCGCACCCGGCAGGAATCTGCTGCGGATGAGCGAGTCGGCGGCCACTGATCGGCGGACGTGCGTCTCCAGCCACGGCACCTGCCGTACGACTATCACACGTGTGTAGGCGTGCAACGTAACAGCCGACGTGGACCACGAGGAAAAGAGGAAACGGGCCGGACGGCCAGGCGAGCTCAGAGAGAACGTGGCTGGTGGGCAGGTGAGTTGGTGCCATGGCGTTCGTCTCCGCTGGTGGAGCCCGCTCGGTGATCGCCGCTACCCGAAAGGGACGACATGTTTCCCCTCGGGACCTTCACGGCCGAGTACGCCGCTCGCGGTCACTAGCCTGACGTGATCGCGCCCGGCGCCTTCCGTCATGAGTGGCCGGGCCCTCCCCCCAGCCAGAAAGTTGATGAGTGTGGCTGCAATCGGTGACCACGTCCCCGCACACCCGGATGATGTCCGCGCCGCATACCGCTATTGCGAGGAAGTGACGCGCGCGGAAGCACAGAACTTCAGCTACGGCGTACGGCTGCTGCCAGGTCCCGAACGGCGGGCCCTGTCCGCGATCTACGCCTTGGCACGCAGGGTGGACGACATAGGCGACGGCACCCTGGACAGACAGCGCAAGACGGAGCTGCTGGCACGGGTCGGCTCGATGGTCGACGGTCTGGCCGAGGGCAGCGCGGGTGAGGACGCGAACGACCCCGTCCGTGTGGCGCTCGCGGACGCTGCTCAGCGCTTCCCCCTTCCGTTGACGGCGTTTCACGAACTGATCGCCGGCGTCACGATGGACGTCGAACAGGCGGAGTACAAGAGCTTCGACGACCTGCTCGTCTACTGCCGCTGCGTGGCGGGTTCCATCGGGCGGCTGTCACTCGGCGTGTTCGGCTGCACGGACACCCATCGGGGCCAGGAGTACGCCGACACACTGGGGCTGGCCCTGCAGATCACCAATATTCTCCGGGACATCCGCGAGGACGCCGCGATGGGCCGGCGCTACCTCCCCGCCGAGGACCTCGCACGTTTCCACTGCGACGAGGCATGGTTCGCCGACGGCAGGATCCCGTCCGGCGCGGACTTCAACGGTCTGGTCAAACACGAGGCGAGCAGAGCACGCGCGCTGTTCGATGAGGGCTTCCGGCTGCTGCCACTGCTCGACGGTCGCAGCCGGGCCTGCGTCGGCGCGATGGCGGGGATCTACCGCGGCTTGCTCGACAGCATCGAGGCCGACCCCGACGCGGTGATGGCCGGCCGGGTCTCCCTGTCCGCGGGAGCGAAGACCCGGGTGGCTCTCTCGGCTCTGCTGGGGCGCGTGCGCTGACGAAGTCCGTCGCAGTCGCCCACGCCCCAGCCGTGATACGTCGGCCTGCTGACGTCAGAGGATTCCGCACCCGCGCGGCTCGTCCTCACCGACCGGCCGGCGAACAGCACGCCACGGGGTCCGGGACGCGCAACGCGGCACCGCTACAGGGCCGTTCGAGCCGGTGGCGACCCGACCCACGCCAGACCGCTCTGGTCGGAGCCCAGTTCCGACGAGGAATGTCAGAGCACCGGCGTGGTCGTCCGGCGGCGCACCTGGACGCCGTGGACGACCTCGGTCACCCCGATCACGACCAGCCAGATACCGGCGACGATCGTCAGACTGGCGATGGAGGAGAACGGCCAGATGACAACCGTCAGTCCGGCGAGGAGAGTGACGACGCCCAGGAGTCCACTCCACGCCCGCAGCGGACGCTCGGACCCCGAGACCGCCGCTGTGATCATCGAGATGCCGCTCAGCAGCCAGCCGAAGCCGATCCAGATCGCGAGCAGGAAAAGTGACTGGGCCACGCTGCGGAAGGACATCAGCCCGAGCAGCACGCTCAGAGTCCCGCTGAGTACCAGAAGGGCCCGGTAGGAACCGGGAACATGGGGTCCGAACGCGCCCACGAGCTGCGTCACGCCGTAGGCGAGCAGGTAGACGCCGAAGAGCACACCCACGACGGTCAGGGTGGCGCCCGGCCAGACCAGAGCCACGACTCCGACGGCGGCGGCGACCACACCACCGCCGACCATGACCTTCCACGCCGCGGATCCCAGAAGATCTGCGATCCTCGACTCGTTCCAGCGGCCGGGTCCACTCGGTGCTTCGTTCGCGATGACCATGATGTCCGCGACTCCTTTCGTGTTGGGGACTCCAGCTTCGCGGCGCTGGTGTCCCCCGTGATCGGTCATCCGACCTACGTGTGCGACTCTCAGGTATCCGGCCCTGAGCGGTCGGCGGGTAGGTCGACGGACGAGATACATTTGAATCTCTCTCGGGGACCGGAGCTGTCCCCTCGGTCTGCGCGCCCCGTCACCGCTTGGCTGAGTCGCCCGGTGAGCCTCGCTTCGCTTCATGCGCTTACGGCCCGCCGCTCACCATCCGCGCCGTTCACGGCACGCAGGACACATCCGACCCCACGGTGAGGGTGACCTCCTGACGTGGCTTGTGCTGACCGGTGCGCGCATCGAGCCGCTCCAACCCGCAGGCATGTTCATCACCCGCGTAGGCGTCGGGTACCAGAAGAGGAGAAACGCACATGAGGACCACCCTGCCGACCGGCTTGGGCGAGCGGGCCGAGATCGAGGCGTACACGGACTTCGCCGCCGGGGCGGAGCCATCCATCAGGGAGGAGCTGGGTGCCGGTGCGCGACGATTCGGTTCGGTGCTCGCGGTAGCTGTCCGTGCGGACCCCAGCAAGTTCTTCAACCGGGCCGGCGGGTTCGGTGACGAGCCGGTCACGGCGGAACTCATCACACGCGTCATCGACTTCTACCGTGAACAGGGCGTGACCAAGGGCTCGTTCATGATCGCACCGAGCTCCTTGCCGCGGGACTGGACCGCGATCACCACCAGGCTCGGCCTCAAGGAGGGGCCGCGATTCGTCAAACTGGGGTGCGACATCGAAACCGCCCTCACCGCTCCTGCCGGCGTGACCGCGCTCGACCCTTCGCTGCGCGTCGGCCCGGTCGAGTCCGACCATGCGCGCGAGTGGGCGACAGGCATGATGACGACCTTCGGGTTCACCGAGTCTGCGGCCATGATCGACATGGCTGCCTCGTGCGTTGGAAGGCCGAACTGGCGGCAGTACGCCGTCCGGGAGGGCGAGCGGATCGTCGCGGTCGGCAGCCTTTTCCTCCATGGTGACTGCGCCGACATGTTCGGAGGGGCGACCCTTCCCGAAGCGCGGGGCCGGGGCGCTCAGACGGCCCTGCTCGCCGCTCGCGCCCAGGCTGCGCGGGCCGCAGGCTGTCGCTGGCTCGTCGCCGAAACCGGCGCGGAGGGTCCCGGAGAACACAACACGTCCCTGCACAACATGCTGCGCGGCGGCTTCGAGCGGCTTTACGAGAGGGCGACCTGGGTCTGGCGCGGCTGAGCCGCGGACCACGCGGTCGAACCGCCCGTACCCCTGCCCGCGTACACGGGTCTGCGGCACCAGCACGCCCTCGCCGTCCATCGACTCCATGCACATGAGGGTCCGAAGCCAAGGACCCAGCGCCCATCCGTCGAACCCATCCCACCAACAGGCCATGAAGGGTACTTTCGATGCCTCTGCCACCTCTTTCCCACGTCCTGGCCAGCCGCCTGATCGTGACTCGGTCGGGCCGAGCGACCGTGACTCGGCCCGCATTGGCGGCGGACCTGGCAGCCGTGAACGCCATGCACGGCCGGTGCTCATCGGACACGATCTACAGCCGGTACCAGACGGTCCGCTCCGCGTTGCGGGAACGGGAGTGGGCGCAGTTGACCCGTGCCGGACACAGTGTCAGCTGGGTGACCACTGCCGCGGGCGCTCCCGACGCGGTGGTCGCCGTCACCCATCTGCTGCGCGGTGACGACGAGCGGTGCGGCGAGCTGGCCCTCCTCGTGGAGGACGACTGGCAGAACGCGGGCCTGGGAACAGGGCTGACACGCTGGGCTCTCGCCCAGGCCGCGGGCCTGGGCATGAGCACCGTGCGAGTGCTCACCTCTCCTTCCAACCGACGCATGAACGCCATCTGCCGCGCTCTGGGGGCACGGCCGGCCCCGCGCGGTGGACCGGACACCGCGGAGTCGCGCGGCCACGACCTCCTCCAGCTCGAACTACCGGTTCCCGGCGCGAGCAAAGAAGACGGAAGGGAGGCGGTGGCCGCCTCACACCTGGCGTCGTCGTGCCGAACCGACCGAAACGGCGATGTACGCGGAACGAACTGAGTGGGTTTCGTGCCAGGGCTCGCGGGGGCGACGAAGAGTCAGGACTCATGACCTTCGACCCGCATCGGCCGGGCTTTCGCGTTCTGCACCACCACGACGTTGGGCTCCGTGACCACGTCGGTGACGGGCCAAGTGGCCGGACTCACCGAAGCGTTGCCAGTGACCACGACGAGCGTGAAGAGGGTGATCGCTGCGGCGGTGACGATCTGGGGGTTGACGCGGACTCGTTGGGAACTCATACGGCCTTCTGGGGATCCGGACCTCGGATGTCACCACCGCATCGCGCACGGACGACAGCTCGGCGCCGGCCCGCACGAGAGGAGAGGGTGCGATCTCAGCATGGTGCGGCGGCCCGCGGTGATATTCCGTCAGACGACTGCCGTATGAAGGGTGCGTCCGCGGTGCAGTGTCCGGCGGCAGCGGTCAGGTGACCGACTGTCCGCCGGGGAGGGCACCGAGAGAGCCGGATGAGAACCTCGGTCAGATCTCGGGACCGCGCTCAACGAGGCTCGACGTCAAAGGTGTGGTTCGAGTTCACATCAGGCAGCCGCGCATCGGCGCCGTACCGCCCGGCGGCAGCATCCAGGAGCCGCGGTCACTGGAGCGGCGTCGTCCGTACGCCCTGATCGCGGGTGAGCAGATACTGCAAGGGAGCCTCGGCGAGTGGACTCTCGCCGGAGATCAGCAGGCCCGCGTGCCGTCCCAGGTCGTCGGCGCTGAACCAGTGCGGGCTGTCGGCGCCGATGGCAGCCCGCGGGCGCGTACGGATGGGGCCGATCACCAACTCGTAAACCTTCGGCCCCGCTCCGTCCAGCTCGGCGGTGAGGGATCGCACCAGGGACTTCTTCGCCGCGTTGGTGGCACCGACCAGCGCGGCGAACGGGTAGGGGATCTCGGCGCTGAACCCGCTGAGGTGCACCAGCGCGCCGTTCTTGGAGAGCAACGGAGTCAGTGTGCGCAGCGCATGGAAGTGACTGGTCAGATTGGCCGCGATCATGCGCTGCCATTCCTCGGACGACGTGTCCAGGATGGCTGTGCGCTCCGGGCTTCCCCAGTCGCCGATCGTGATGACGACGCCGTCCAGGTCACCGAGGGCCGCAAGCCGTTCCCGCACGGCCGCGCTGTCGGGGTCGCCGACGTCGACCACCTGCGTGTCCAGAGTGCCGGGCCCCACCCCGTCCACGTATGCGGCGAGACGGGCCAGCCGATCCTCGGCACGACCGGTGGCCACCACTCTCGCCCCCTGTCGCAACAGGGCGCGGGTCACTCCTTCCCCGATCCCGCCCGTGGCGCCCGCCACCAGTACGGTCCGTCCGGACAAGCCGCTCTCAGTACGGATGCCGTTCACAGCCGAAACCTCCACACTCGCTATTGGCCGATGGGTCATCAGCGAAGTTAGCGCTCCGGGTGATGGAAGGGCCTGAAAGTGCCCCATAGGGCCGTGATCGGTCCCATCGGCGCATATTCAGGCATCGTGTGGTTCACACGTGCTTCGTGCGCACCGGCAGCGCGATCAACCCCCGTGACCGCATCGACGGGCGCCGGCGCAGGTCCTGCGCGGAAACGGCGAGCGAGAGGTCGGGGAAGCGGTCGAACAGGGCAGTGAGCGCGATGCCGGTCTCCATCCTGGCCAGCGGAGCGCCGAGACAGTAGTGAATGCCGTGCCCCAGGGCCAGGTGCCCGGCGGCGTCCCGGCCGAGGTCCAGCCGGTCGGCGTCCGGAAAGCGGCGCGGGTCACGGTGCGCGGCGGCGAGCGACAGCAGAACCGTCTCGCCGGCGGGCACGGTGACGCCACCGATGGCGATGTCCTCGGTGGGGAACCGGCGGATGGCGAGAGGTACCGGACCGTCGTAGCGTGCCAGTTCCTCCACCGCCCCATCCAGCAGACCCGGATCGGCTCGCAGGGCCGCCAACTGGTCGGGGGCCGCGAGCAGGGCCGCGACCGCGTTTCCGATCAGGTGCACCGTGTTCTCGTACCCCGCGACCAGGATGAGGAAGGCCAGCGACATCAGCTCGTCCTCGCTGAGCCGGTCTTCCTGGTCCCGTACGGCGATCAGGGCAGACAGCAGGTCGTCGGCGGGGGTGGCGCGCTTGTCGGCGATCAGCCGGGTGAAGAAGGACAGCAGTTGGCCCACGGCGTCCCGTGCTCGTTCCGGCCGCGCCGGGTCGGGTGCCACCAGGGCGTCGGTCCAGGCGCGGAAGTCGGGCCGCCGGGAAAGGGGCACACCCAGGAGGTCACAGATGACGGTGATCGGCAGCGGGGCGGCGTAGGCGGAAATCAGGTCGGCGCGTTCCTCGTCGGCCAGTGCGTCCAGCAGCTGGTCGGCGGCGCGCCGGACCGGCACCCGCAACCGCTCGACGTGCCGGGGAGTGAAGGCCTTGGAGACCATGCGCCGGATACGTGTGTGGTCCGGCGGGTCCATGTTGAGAAGGTTGGCGTCCAGCGCGGGCGGCAGCGCCATTCCGCGGTAGCCGCCCGGGGCCGCGTGGCGCTTGTCCAGGGACAGCCGGGGATCGGCGAACGCCTGACGGACGTCTTCGTAGCGTGTGACCAACCAGGCGGGGAGGCCGTCCGTACCGGTGACCTGGTGAACCGGCCCCTCTTCGCGGAGCCTGCCATAGACCGCGTACGGGTCCTGGAAAAGCCGTTCGGGATCAACGTCTTTACCTGATTGGGTAGTTGGCTTGTTCATCGCGTCAGCTAAGCAGATCACCCGACGCGCTATGCCACCGCCTACGCGCCCCGCCGGCTTTCTACTGCGAGCGAGGCATCGAACTGGTGCGGCCTGGTCGGGAGCAGCGCGCGGCAGGCCTGGGACGAGCTGGGACAGCCTCCAGCTCGTCCCTTTCCTCGGCAGCATGAGTCATTTGACTACGTAGGCTTTCGAGGCTCCCCGGGCCGGGCCGCCATCAAGGCCTCGGGCCCCCCGCCCTGCGCTGTCCTACCGCTGCGTACCCGGTCATGCCATACATCGTTGCAGGTCAACGGGTGGTATCCGATGAAGGTCCAGAAATTCAAAAGTTAAGTCGATAGACAGATTCGTTGGTGTGGGACGCCGGGCGATGGTGAGGTCGTCGCCCGGCAGAGCGGAAGCCGGACGATATCCGCTCGCGACTTCGGCACTGTCCTCCGTGCCGAACCCGCGGGATCCACGATCCACTTCCGTCGGCGTGTCCACGCAGGCGCAGCATTTCCGAAGGGGAAAGCCATGTCGTTCATCACGGTTGGTCAGGAAAACTCCACCAACATCGACCTGTACTACGAGGACCACGGCACCGGCAGGCCCGTCGTCCTGATCCACGGCTACCCCCTCGACGGCCGTTCCTGGGAGAAGCAGGCCGCGGCCCTGCTCGCCGACGGCTACCGCGTCATCACCTACGACCGCCGCGGGTTCGGCCAGTCCAGTCAGCCGACCACCGGCTACGACTACGACACCTTCGCCGCCGACCTCAACACCGTCATGGAGACGCTCGACCTGCACGGCGCGGTCCTGGTCGGATTCTCCATGGGTACCGGCGAGGTCGCCCGCTACATCTCCACCTACGGCTCAGCCCGGGTCGCCAAGGTCGCCTTCCTCGCCTCTCTGGAGCCCTTCCTCCTGAAGACGGACGAGAACCCCACCGGCGCCGGGACAGCCGACTTCTTCCAGGGCGTGTCCGACACGGCCAAGAACGACCGCTACGCCTACTTCACGTCCTTCTACAACGACTTCTACAACCTCGACGAGAACCTGGGCACCCGCATCAGCGAGGAGGCCGTGCGCAACAGCTGGAACGTCGCGGCGAGCGGCGGCGCCCACGCCGCGTGGGCGGCGCCCCTCACCTGGCCCACCGACTTCCGGGACGACATCCCGAAGATCGACGTCCCGGCCCTGATCCTGCACGGTACCGCCGACAACGTCCTGCCCATTGAGTCCACCGGTCGCCCCTTCCATAAGGCGCTCCCCCAGGCCGACTACGTCGAGGTCGACGGTGCCCCGCACGGCCTGCTGTGGACCCACGCCGAGGAAGTCAACTCCGCCCTCCTCTCCTTCCTGGCCAAGTAGTCACGAAAGTTCCGCGGCGGCCCGTACCCCCGAGGAAGCAGTGCGGGCCGCCGCGCGGCAGATACGCAAGGACGTCCGACGGACCAGGACGTGTCCACGCACGAAGGAGAAGAACTGCATGAACGGGCCCGGAGGCGACAGCAGCCAGAACTGCCCTACGAGCACAGGCTTCCAACCCGTTCTTCTTCTGCCGGTACGCCTGGTGTCGGGCGCTTTCGGAAACACCGCGACCCCCGCTCGGCTGCGGGTACGGATGCGCTACACCGTGAGCGAGCCGTTCTCGGTCGGCGTCGAAATCCGCACCGGGGCCCCTGAAGCACTCCAGTGGACAGTGTCCCGAGACCTGCTGGACGCCGGCACCTCGATGCCTCAAGGGATGGGCGCCCACCGGATCTGGCCCTCCCGACGGTACTTGCTCTCCTGCCGGAGGCTGTATCTCGGTCTTGGCGGGCCGAGCACACCCGTCACTCTGGAGTTGGACCACTGTGAGGTCAGGGCCTGGCTGGACGCCACCTATGACTTGGTGCCTCGGGGCAGCGAGCCGGAACTGCTCGACTGGGACGCGCTGGAGCGGGAACTGCTGCAGCGACGCGACTGAAGACGGGAGAGCGCCGGCCGAGCGCACCGGTGCGCGACACGACAGACGTCGGCATGCGCAGACACGTCAAGTTTGGAAATGCCTTGCTGCCCGATACCACTCCCCCATCCGCCCATGCGACACAGCATCGCTCGAGGCCTGTCCAACGAGGCGGGCACGCAACTGCTGGTCTCCCGCCCCGCGGGGCCCCTTCATCCGTACAAGGCTTCCCGCCACGGGGTGTCACCTCCCCGCGGACGACTCGACCGCGCACTCCAGAACTCGGTGATCGCACATGACAAACAACGCCGTCGAAGCGCCCGTGCGGGGCCACGTGAGTCCAATCAGCCGCTCCCATCTGGCATCCGTGCCGGGCATATCGGCGATGGGGGCTCCGGGGCGGGGACCCGATCCGGACACGCTCCCGGTGACACTCGCCCTGACGGCGAGCGACACGCTCACCGAGGAGGGCGCTCGGGCTTGCCTTGGTGGGGCGACTGGCGTACGAGTGGTGTCCTGGGGCGAGCGGCAGAGTGCCGACATCGCGGTGGTGCTGGACCGCACGGTCACCCTGGCGACGCTCCGTCTCGTCGAGGAGGTCGCTGGTTTCGGCCAGGGGCCCGGCCTCCCGGTGTTACTCGTCGTGGACGCCATCAGCGAGCGACACCTGATGTACGCGATCCAACGCGGAGTAGTGGGTGTGATGCTGCGCGGCGAGATCGGTTACGCCGACATCGTGCGGGCCAGTCGCAGGGCGCTCTGCGGAGAGTCTCCGTTGCCCCCCACGCTGGTGCGCGCACTCGTCGAGCGCCTGCGCTCCCTGTCCGGGCAGCAGACGGGCTCCGGCGGCCTGTCAGCCCGGGAGTTGGACGTACTGCGGCTGCTGGCCGAAGGACTGAGCACAGCTGAGGTCGCGGGACGACTCAACTACTCGGAACGCACGATCAAAAACGTGCTGCACGATGTGATCACGCGGCTGCGGCTACGCAACCGGACACACGCAGTGGCCTATGCCATCCGCAGCGGCGCCCTGTGAGACCGGCACAGCCCCCCCCCGTTACCTTCTTCGTGGCTCCGCAATGGGGCCTCCGGCCTTCGGGTCCGGCATGACTTCCCCCTCCTATTGTTCATGATCCGGGGGGGTGGTGTCACCGGGTCCGGAGGCATCGACGGACCGCTGATGAGGGGCTTGAGCACCGGCTTCACCCGGGCCGGAAGAGCTCTCCGTAACGTGGATGTGGCAGATCGGTGCCGAGGCAAGGCCGTACGAAAGCGTGATGGAGGGGCCTGCACGTGATCGACACCGGCGACATCGACGTCTTCCTCGGCCTGGACGTCGGCAAGGGCGAACACCAGGCCACCGCCGTCACCCCGGCCGGCAAGAAGGCGTTCGACAAGCGCCTGCCCAACACCGAGCCCAAGCTCCGCGAGCTGTTCGCGAAACTCCAGGCCCAGCACGGAACGGTGCTGGTCGTGGTCGATCAGCCGGCCTCGATCGGCACCCTGCCGCTGGCGGTCGCGAGGGACATGGGCTGCCCGGTCGCCTATCTGCCGGGTCTGACGATGCGGCGGATCGCCGACCTCTACCCCGGCGAGGCCAAGACGGACGCGAGGGACGCGTTCATCATCGCGGACGCGGCCCGGGCGATGCCGCACACGCTGCGGGCGATCGACGGCGAGGACGAGACGATCGCCGAGCTGGAGATGATCGTCGGGTTCGACGACGACCTGGCCGGCGAGGCAACGAGGGTCGCGAACCGGCTGCACGGCCTGCTGACGCAGATCCACCCGTCGCTGGAACGGGTCCTGGGACCGCGGTTGCAGCACCCTGCCGTCCTGGCCTTGCTGGAGCCGTTCGGCTCACCGGCCCAGATCCGCAAGGCGGGCCGCCGGCGGCTGGTCACGCTGCTGCGGCCGAAGGCGCCGAGGATGGCCGAGCGGCTGGTCGAGGAGATCTTCGCCGCGCTGGACGAGCAGACCGTCACCGTTCAGGGCACGGAGGCGACCGCGTTGATCGTCCCGAGCCTGGCCGGATCGCTCACCGCCGTGCTTGACCAGCGGAAACTGCTGGCCGGGCGGATCGAGGAACTGCTGGAGGACCACCCTCTTTCGGAGGTCCTGACGTCCATGCCGGGCATCGGCGTCAGGACCGGAGCCCGCATCCTGATCGAGGTCGGCGACGGCAGCACGTTCCCGACTGCCGGACACCTCGCCGCCTACGCAGGACTCGCACCCGCGACCCGCAGTTCCGGGTCGTCGATCCGTGGTGAACAGCCCTCCAGGAGAGGTAACAAGCAGCTCAAACGGGCCTTCTTCCTCTCCGCGTTCGCGGCCCTGGGTGACCCGGCATCGCGGGCCTACTACGACAAGAAGATCGCCCAGGGAAAGCACCACACCCAGGCCCTGCTCTGCCTCGCCCGCCGCAGGGCCGACGTCCTGTTCGCGATGCTCCGCGATGGAACCTTCTATGAATCGCAGCCGTCGGCCGCAGTCACCTGACCTGCGGGTCTGCGAGGAGGACGATTCGATCGGCCTCGACATCGAAGCCGATCACCGGATGGCCATCGTCGCCCTCCGGATCCATCAGCACCGGCTTGCCCAGCCGTCGACCGATCTCCCGGAGGAAGTCGCAGAACACATCCAGTCGTTCCTGGCCCTGCAACTCCCGCAGGTCGACGTCGAAGTCGACTTCATCGGCAGCATGGAAGCGGAAGATCGCCAACACATCTGCAGTCGGCCAGACCCGCAGGTCCGGGCACTCGGCATCCGCCGGGCGCGACAGCACGGCCTCCGCCCGGGGCACTGGAAGCACCGTCTCTCCCTCGGAGTACTGGCACTTCCAGCCCTTCTCCGCGACAAGATCAAGGACCGTTTGCCAGTCCTCCACCGAGGCGTCCGGGACACGCACGTCCGGCAGCGACCCCATCAAGTCCGGGTCGAAGAAGCACTTCACGTCATCCCACAGCAGATCAGCCACCCCGCCATGCTGCCCCGGCTAACCGACTCGACGCACCCCCGTTTCCCTTGACCAAAGACATAGGGGCACCCCCCCCGAGACTGTGAGCGCACGGCCCCTGACGCTTGGTCGGCCACTCCATGGGCGGTCAGATAGCCCAGGGCGCCGCGCCCGCCAACCCTTGCAGTCGCTTCACTGACGGCACTGTCCTCGGTGACCACGGACGTGGGCGAGGCGCGCAGGCGTCAAGTGCGGCTGCTCGCGGGGCATTGGCTGAGCGCCCGTCAGAGCGTCTTGGCGGATACCGAGGCACTCGTCGCTCGTGGAGCGTCCGCGGGAGACCGCTGACGCGATGACGTGTTTCTGGGAAAACGTGCCGGTGACACATTGGCCCCCGGTGTGACAAGGGCAAACAGCTGATGGTTGAAAACTCCGGAGGCTGGTACCGCGTCGCGAGGCTTCCACGCTCGTAAAAGTATCCGTTCGTGCATGGGGATTGTCCTGGCGTGCAGGTGTGCGCCGCGCAGCCACACCTGACAGGCAATTCGTGACCCGGCGCCGCATTCTTTCTGCATGGCAACCTCTTTCCCCGAGATCGGTGACCGTCCGGACGATCTCGCCCTCGCCGCCGAAGTGCGGCTTAACGACGGACAATTGGCCCGGGCCGCTCAATACGCGAGTTGCGAAGAGGTCCGAACGGGCGAAGTCCTCTACCGAGTCGAGGACGACTCGGTAGATCTCTTCCTGTGTGGGACAGCGACGCTGGAAGCAACCATCCCGTCGTCCGACAATGGCGACGACCACCTGTTCATGACCCACAGTCCCGGTCAGTTTGCCGGCGAACTCAATCTGCTCACCGGGCAGCGACGCGGACTGACCGTGCGGGTCGCGGCAGGCGGCACAGTTCATCGGGTGGGCCCTGAAGCCTTTCGCAGGCTCATGGCTCAAGAGACCGAGCTCTCGGACCTCATCCTGCGCGCCGTCCTCGCCAGGCGAAGACTGCTGCGCCAGGCGACGGAGCAGAACTTGCGGATCGTAGGCACCGCCGGGTCGGCTGCGGGCATGGCCATGCGCACGTTCCTGGACCGCCAGGGAGTGCCACACCAGTGGCTCGACGGCGGCTCCCCCCAGGGGGCGGAAGCGCTCCGCGTGGCCGGGCTGACCGAGGACGATCTACCCGCAGCACTGACCTCCCACCAGGCAACTCCCCTGGTGACACCCGGCGTGCTGAGCCAGCAGCTCAACCTGACCTATCGCCGTCCCGGACGCGGCTCGGCCGACCTCACGGTCGTGGGCGCCGGTCCGGCGGGACTGGCGGCAGCGGTGTACGGCGCCTCCGAGGGACTGGAGACGGTCCTGCTGGACGGGGTGGCCGTGGGCGGCCAGGCCGCCACGAGTACACGTATCGAGAACTATCTCGGTTTCCCCTTCGGCCTCAGCGGGGCAGACCTGACCGCGCGTGCCGCTGTGCAGGCGCTGAAGTTCGGCGTGCACCTCGCCAGCCCGTGCGGCGTCACCGGGCTCGACACGCAGGGCGGGGACCACATCGTGACCCTGATGGACGGGACCCGCATCAGCACCCGTGCGGTGATCGTCGCCACTGGCGCGGAGTATCGAGCGCTCCCCCTTGACGGCTGGACAGAACTGACCGGATGCGGCATCTACTACGCGGCCACCGACCTGGAGACCCAGGCGGTGGCGGGACGGCCGGTTGTCGTGGTCGGCGGCGCCAACTCGGCGGGACAGGCAGCACTGCACCTCGCCCGATATGCCTCCGAGGTCACGCTAGTGGTACGGGGAGCCGATCTCGGCGCGCGTATGTCCGCGTACCTCGTGGAACGCATCAAGAACGATCCGCGGATCACCGTTCTCACCGGCACTCAGGTGACCGCACTGCACGGTCGACCTCACCTCGATGGGGTGTCTTTGGCCACCCGCGCCGAGACCACCAAGGATCAACGCATCGACTGCGCGGGCCTGTTCTGCTTCATCGGGGCGCGTCCGGCGACGTCCTGGCTGAACGGAGTTCTCCTGAACTCGGACGGGTTCGTGCCGACGGACCGCCAGTTGTCGCCGGAGGATCTCGGACCGGCATGGAAGGAACTGGGGCGCGAACCCCTGCCGTACGAAACCAGTGCCCCCGGCGTGTTCGCCGCCGGCGACGTGCGGCTGGAGTCCATGAAGCGTGTCGCCGCCGCAGTCGGCGACGGTGCAAGCGCGGTGCGTTCGGTCCACCAGTACCTCGCCACGCTCTGAGCCCAGTGGGGCCCGGATGACAGATGTGTGTGGGCGTTCCCGACGACAGACAGCGTCGAGAACGCCGCGATGAAATGAGTCTGAATGAGAAAGCAACTGCGCGACGAGGACATCCTCCACATCGGCGACGACGTGTATCTGGTGTCGGGCAGCAACACCAACTGGGTGATCGTCAAAGACGGCGACGACGCCACTCTGGTGGACAGCGGATACCCAGCTGACCACGGCCTGCTACTGGCCTCGCTCGATGCGGTGGGGTTGAAGCCGGAAGGCGTGCGTGCCCTTCTCGTGACGCACGCCCACAACGACCACATCGGTGCCGCGGAACGCCTGCGGGCCGCCTATGGCACGCCGGTCATGATGCACGAGCAGGAGATTCCGCATGCCCGGCGGGACTACCTCCACCAGGTTTCCGCCGGTCAGGTGCTGTCACAGTCCTGGCGACCGGGGGTCCTGCCGTGGGCCGTGCACGCTATCCGGGCCGGCGGCACCGCACACGTGCCAGTCACCGAGCCCTCGCCCTTTCCCGGGCCGGGCCCGCTGGACCTGCCGGGTGCGCCGGAGCCCGTACACACGCCCGGGCATACGAAGGGGCACTGCGCCTACGTTCTGGCCGGCACCGGAACTCTGATCAGCGGTGACGCTCTGGTCACCGCGCATCCGACGTCCCGGATCAACGGTCCCCAGATCCTTCCGGCCATGTTCCACAACGACCGGTCCAGGGCTCTGCAGTCCCTGGAGTTGCTGGAGGCCGTTGAGGCCGACGTCATCCTGCCCGGGCACGGTCCAGTGCACAGGGGCAACGTCAAACAGGCCGCCATGAGGGCTCACGAGTTCGCTGTGCGGAAGAGCGGTCGAGTCCGTGGTTCAACAAAGATTCCACAGGGGCTGACGACACTAGAGGCACATGCCCGGTGAGGTGGACGGCATCACCTCCACACGAGCCGGACGGCATCCGGTGCGTCGGCCGCCTTGGCCCCGGCCTCCCTGGACAAGCCCGGGACGGGCCGTGTCGCTGAAAACACTCTTCCCACAACGGAGTTGCTCATGGCCACATACCGCGCAGTCGAGGTCGCCCCGGACGGTGGCCTGCGCCTCACCGAGCGAGGATTGGTCCCGCCGGGGCCGGGACAGGTCCGCATCCGAGTCGAGGCCTGCGGCATCTGCCACAGCGACTCGATCGTCGTCCACCCGCACGACACCCAGGAGGCTGGCCGGGTACCCGGCCACGAGGCCGTCGGCCGTATCGACGCTCTCGGCGAAGGCGTCCTGGGATGGAACGTCGGCGACCGCGTGGGGGTCGGTTTCCTGGGCGGGCACTGCGGAGTGTGCGCGGCCTGTCGGCTGGGTGACTTCGTCGGCTGCACCGATCAGCCCCGCACCGGCGTGCACGTCGACGGTGGATACGCCGAGTACATGTATGCCCGGCAGACAGGGCTGGTGGCCGTGCCGGAGGACATGGACGCCGCACGGGTGGCACCGCTGCTGTGCGCGGGCTTCACGGTACACAACGCGCTGGTGACCAACATGCGGGACCAGGGAGGCCTGGTGGCCGGCGACCTGGTTGCTGTGCAGGGCATCGGCGGTCTGGGACACCTGGCGCTGCAGTACGCGCGTGCTCTCGCCCTGCGGGTGGCCGCGGTCGCGCGTGGGACCGGCAAAGAGGAACTGGCGCTCGGTTTGGGCGCGCACCACTACATCGACAGCAAGGCCTCCGACGCCGCCGAGCGGCTGACCGAACTGGGCGGCGCCCGGATGGTGCTGGCAACGGCAGCGGCCGGGGACGTGAGCCCCCTGCTCGGCGGCCTCACCCGCGGAGGCCGGCTCGTCCTGGTGGGGGTGTCGTCGGAGCAGGTCCGTGTCTCACCGCGGCAGCTGATCTTCGACGCGGTGCAGATATCCGGCTCACTGACCGGCACCCCCGCACAGAACGAGCAGAACCTGGCCTTCGCCCAGGCGCACAACGTGGCTCCGATGGTGGAACCGACGTCCCTGACGGACGTCCAGACGTCCTACGACCGAATGATGCGCGGTGACGCCCGGTTCCGAATGGTCATCACCGTCTGAGGTGTTCGCTGTCGTCCCCTCCTCTCCCCCGCCACTGCGGGACGAAACGACGAGCATCACCCCTGGCACACCTCCCCCCCCGGCACAGAAGCACCGGTTCCTCGAAACGGGGAGCCGTCTTTCGCAACAGGAGTTCTCACATGCCCACTTACCTGGCCGATTCAGTCGAGACCCAGTACGTCAACAGCGCGGAGGGCCAGCGTTTTGCCTATCGCAGATTCGGCCGGGCGGGCGATCGTCCACTGGTGATGCACATGCGGCTGCGCGGAACCATCGACCACTGGGACCCCGCTTTCCTCGACCTGCTGGCCGCGGAGCGCGAGATCATCATCTTCGACAACCGGGGCGTCAACCTCTCCACCGGCAACCCGCCCGCCAGCATCGAAGACATGGTGGAAGGCTCGCTGGAATTCATACGTGCATTGAGGCTGACCGACATCGACGTGCTGGGGTGGTCGATGGGCGGCATCGTCGCCCAGGGGGTGGCTCTGGCTGCGCCCGACGTCGTGCGCCACCTGGTGGTCGCGGGCAGCTCCGCCGGCGGGGTGCCCGACCTGCCGACGCCCACGGCGCACACTCAGCAGGTCATGAGCAAGCCGGTCAACGTCGACGAGGACTTCCTTCACCTGTTCTTCCCGGAGACGGAGGATGCCGTCGCCACGGGCCGGGCCTCCTTGCAGCGACTGGAGAAGCGCCTGGCAGAGTCCCACGCCGTAGTGGGGCCGGAGGCGGTGCGCGGGCAGCTGGGTGCCATCAGCTCCTTCAAGGGATACTGGCACCGGCAGGAGGAGCTGACGCTTCCGGTTCTGGTGGCCAACGGCGCGCACGACGTGATGATCCACGCGTACGCCACGTACGCCATGTCGCAGAAGCTGCCCAATGCCAAGGTGATCCTCTACAGCGACGCGGGGCACGGCTTCCTGTTCCAGCACCCCGAGGACTTCGCCCATGAGGTGCACCGCTTCCTGTCCGCCTGACCCAGAAGCCGCCTCGTAGGGTCAACCCGCTCAGCTTCCCTCCTTGCGCAGCCGCTTCCGGACCGGGTGATCGGTGCACGAGTGGCGGGCAGTCGGTTCGGCTGCCCGCCACTCGTGTTCTCGATCACGGTCGGACAGCCGTGTTTGGCACCGGCCGAGTGGGCGTCGGCGCTGCACGACAACGCAGGGTGTACAGCGCGTAGTGGCGACGGGACCTGGACGGACAAGAGCTTCCTGCACGATGCCCGCGTCCAGTCTGACCACGGACGACGTCGCTTCGCGGTGGAAACCGAGCGGTTTCCCTCGGGGCGGAGGCGGCGTTACTCTCACTTCATGAGGAAAGACGCGAAGGCGAGCTCCCGTGAGCGGCTCCTGGAGGCGACGGCGGAGCTCACCTATCGGGAGGGCGTCAACGTAGGGGTCGAGGCCCTCTGCAATGCAGCCGGGGTGTCCAAGCGCTCGCTGTACCAGTTCTTCGACACCAAGGACGAACTACTGGCGGCCAGTCTGGAACGCCGGGCGTCCGCCTACGCGGCCCGCCTACTACCGCCGCCCGAGGCGAAGCTCTCGCCGCGCGAACGCCTCTTCTACCCGTTCACGTATCTGGAGTCCGCGGCCGCCGGACCCGAGTACCGGGGATGCCCCTACCTCTCCGTCCAGGTGGAGCTGAAGGACAGCGACCACCCTGCCAGGCGCGTGGCACACCGGGTGAAGGGTGAGCTGACGAAGTACCTGCGCGCCGCCGCCGCCGACGGGGGCGCGGTGGAACCGGAGCTGCTCGCCCGACAGTTGATGATCATCCTCGACGGGGCAAGCGCTCGCGCCGGCGTCAAAGCCGACGACCTCTCGAGCGTGCTGCTTCCCGCCGTCACCGCCGTGGTTGATGCCGCGGGCGTGCGCTGACGCGCATCCCGCGAGAAGGAGGCCGGGGGGGGCTGATTCCTCAGCCTTGTCCGCATTTTAAAGGCCCGTCCTACGCCGCGAACACCTCTCGGAGCTTGGCCTCACCCTGTGGGACAGGTTGCCGCGGCTCAGCTCGGCCGCGCCATCGGGAAAGGCCTGGTGGACGGGGCCCAGGACGGCATCGAAGGTGAGCAGGAACAGGGCCGAGGCACCCGGCTCAACCTCGCCACGGACCCAGGCGATGAAAACTACGTCGATGCCGACGTCAACCAACGAGCCGCCAAGAGCGCCACCGAATGCGCCTACGGCCGCACCGAGCAGCGGCACGAAGAAGATCACTCCAGACGGCGAGAGTGGTCACGAACGCATCCTTTCGGCAGGGAATCACCGCGGGCAATGACGGCGCGGGTTCCGAAGTCCGTGAACGCCGCACTCATGGCGCATTCGAGCGAGAAATGTATGGGTTGCGCAGTCACCACCGCCACACGTAGTGACATGTGGCAGAAACATGCGCTTCAACAGAACCGGCGTCCGGTCGACCAGATATCGATCGAGGAACTCTGCCATCTCCGGTTGAGGAATGAAACCGATCGGTTTACAGTTACTGAAACCGATCGGTTTATTCACGAGGAGGAATTATGACGTCGCTCAACGGCGCAGTGGTGCTCATCACCGGCGGCAGCCGCGGCTTGGGAAACGCGCTGGTGGAAGAGTCCTTTGCGCGCGGTGCCGCCAAGGTGTACGCCACGGCGCGCGACCCGCGTACGGTGAAGCACCCGGACGCCGTGCCGCTGGCACTCGAGGTAACCGACCCCGCCTCTGTCGCCGCAGCCGCCGAACAGGCAGGTGACGTGACTGTATTGATCAACAATGCCGGCGTCTCCATCAACGCCTCCCTCCTTGATGCCCCTTTGGACGACGTCCGACGGGAGTTCGAAACGAACTTCTACGGCCCGCTCCAGGTGACGCGTGCCTTCTTCCCTGCCATCGAGCGCAACGGGGGCGGCCACATTCTGAACGTCCACTCCGTCCTGTCCTGGATCGGCAGGGCCGGCTCATACAGCGCCTCGAAGGCCGCCCTGTGGTCGGCGACCAACTCCTTGCGACTGGAGCTGAAGCCTCGCGGAATCGATGTGACTGGGCTGCATGTGGGCTATGTAGACACCGACATGACGGCGAATGTGGAGGCCCCCAAGTCCACTCCTCAGGATGTCGCCACACAGGCACTGGACGGTGTCGAGAGCGGAGCGCACGAGGTGCTCGCCGACGAGATGTCGCGCAAGGTGAAGGCGAACCTCGCCGCGGACATCGCCACCATGTACCCCCAGCTTTTGGAGAGGTGACGCCCTCAGCGATGCACTGAACGACGACAGGCGACCCGCCGGACCGCGCCGCGGTCCGGCGGGTCGTCGAATCAGCTGTGCAGCAGTTCGTCCGGCACGTCCGCATCAAGGAATTCGAGGAGGGCCGCGAGCTTACGGTCGAGTTCGACGCCGACTCTTGCCACTTCTGGACTGCCCAACCCGGCGAAGTGGGTGCTGGGCTGGTCAACGCTGAACCAGGACGCTCCGGTCCCGTTCTGCCAGATCACGGTGCGCAGCGGCGCATACAGCATGGCCCGCGGGTCATGCCTGTACATCCGCTCGGCAATGGTGTGATTGCCCATCAGATACCAGAAGCAGACCGCGCGGTCCCCAGCACGCCGGAATATGGGGTGCGCCTCATTTTCCATGAAGAGCATGAAGCCGTGAGGAGTCGACGAGTCGATCAGCTGGGTTATCTCCTTCCACGAGGCCTCCCGGCGGATAAGGTCCTTCAGCTCCTCTCCCGGTACCCGTGGTACGGCGGCCTCGTAGCGCTGCCGAAAGTCGGACACTGACGGTACGGCCACATCCAGACGCCGTACCGAGTAGGTACTCACATCTCCTCCTGGGCTGGCATTCAGACTGAAATAAGTGAATTCTCCACGTATCAGCCTATGCCGCACACGTATTCACCGTGCCCCGCGTCTGTGCCGTCTGCCCTTCCGGGCAGTAACCTCACATGTGGAGGCCAAGCCCATCTCGGCCGGTACTCGGCCCGTCGTCACACGCTGTTGGCCTCGTCGAATGCGCCGAGCGCATCGCGCAGTCCGGCGCGGGAGGTGATACCCAGCTTGGGGAACACCCGATAGAGGTGTGCGCCGGCTGTACGGGGTGAGATGTTGAGCTGCCTGCCGATCTCCTTGTTGGACAGTCCACTCGCCGCGAGCTCCGCGATCCGTCGTTCCTGCGCGCTGAACCTGACTCCCGCCCTGGTGTCCGGCACCCCGACACCAACGCCGGCCGCACGCAGTTCGTCGCGGGCGCGCTGCGCCCACAGCGGAGCTTTCAACTGCTGCTCAAAAAGTTCCAACGCCGCGCTCAACTGGACACGAGCGGCCTTGTACTCCCGACGCCGCCGCAGCCACTCGCCGTACCACAGACGGATGCGCGCGTATTCGTACTTCCACAGCGAGGCGTCCGGGACGGCGAGGGCCGCCTCGTAGAGTTCTCCTGCCCGTTCGTCGGGCGCGGTGAGCGCGACAGCCCCGGCGAGAATGATCGCGAGGTGCGGCGAGATGGTGTCGAGGCGGGCCTGCCGACCCGCCTCGACGTGCGCATGGGCCTCCTCCGTACGGCCCGTCCGCATGGCGGATTCCACGAGGTCCAGGAAGACCCGCGAGAAGTGGGGGTAATGCGGGGGCAGTTCTCCCGGCGGGGTCAACGCGGAGGCCAGCAGGTACGCCTCTTCGAAGTCTCCCCGCCCGACCGCAGCCCGCGCCCAGGTCTCGTTCAGCGTCGTCATCAACAGCTGCATGCGTCGCGGCTGGGCCCACGCGACGATCGTGTCGCAGTACTTGCGCAGGGCTTCTTCGTCCCCGCGGCCGGATGCGACCATGGCCAGCCCATACGTGAAGATGATGTGGACCAGGTTGTAGTCGTGCTCGGTGGCATCCGCGATACCTTGCGACGCGATCGCCTGGATCCTGTCCCACTCACCCCGCATGAAGGCCTCGTGTGCCCGGGCCACCACACCGAAGCGCAGGCTGTCGTACGCGCCGTGCCCGACGGCGTCTCGCCAGACGCCGTCGTAGTAGGTGAAGCAGTCGAGGTACATGGCCGTGTAGATGAGCCAGTTCATCCGCCACAAGGGTGTGTCGGGCGACAAGGTGGCTGTTGCGCGGTCCAGTCGCTCCCGCACGTCGTGCGCGGTCCGCGCCGGATCGGCGACGCTGTCGAAACACATGCGGGCGAGTTCGGAGACCCGGTCCAGCTCGTGATACACGGCTGTCCACAGCTCTGGACGGCCGCCCCACACCGCCGTGTTGAGGAGCACGTAGAAGGCGTCGTCAAAGGCGTCCACGTCTTTCGGCTCGGTGCTGGGGGGCGCGGCCGCCATCGCCGGAGGCAGGATGCGGTACACCGCGTCGATGTCTCCCTCCCGGTGGAACTGCACGTAGGCGGCGGCCGCAGCGCCTCGCAACGTCTCCGTGGGCTGGGCACTGGCCAGTTCGTGGGCTGTGTCCAGCAGGCCGGCGACCCCGGCGGCGAAGGCGGCTTCGTCCAGACGGCGGGTGCGTTCGGAAGGATCCTCGCTCAGGTCGGCCGCGCGACGGTACGCCGTGGCGGCCTCCGCGGCGCCACCACGAGCCATGGCACGCTCTGCGGCATTGGTGAGTTCGATGGCGACCCCTTCGTCGGGGTCGTCTGCGGCATTGGCGAGATGCCAGGCTCGTCGCTCCGGCTCTGCTCTCAGGATCTCGGCGAGGGCACGATGCGCTGCCCGACGTCGTCCCCCCGGGGACATGTGGACGACACAGGACCGGACCAGGGGGTGCCGGAAGGTGATCTGCTCGCCCAGGTGGTCGACGCGCACCAGCCCCATGCGCTCGGTCGTCTCCAGCTGCCCCTCGTTCAACTCCTCCCCCACTGCGGCCTGAGCCGCGCGGACGTCTGCCAGGTTGCCAGGGCGCTCGCCGTCAAGTGCCGTCAGCAACAGGGTGAAGCGCGTCGCGGAGTCGAGCTGGCGAATACGGTCGGCGAACACGCTCTCCAGGCGGCTGCCGAGGGGCAGCGTCGCGGGAAGCGCCTCGGCGCCTTCCCGCTGCGCGTCGGAGAGCTGGCCCGGCAACTCGACCAGGGCGAGCGGGTTGCCTTCCGACTCGTGCAGCAGCCGCCGCCGCGTCAGTTCGGCCAGCCCCGGGTGGCTGCTGTCCAGCAGCAGCAGAGCGTCGGGGGCCGCCAGCGGTCCGATGTGCAGGACGGGAAGCCCTGTCGGGTCCACAAAGCCGTGTCCTCCGCTTCGGGCGGCCATGAGGAAGGCTGCCCGGCAGCTGCTGAGCCTGCGGGTGACGAAAGTCAGCACCTCGGCACTCGAGCGATCGATCCAGTGAACATCGTCCACCACCACGCACAGAGGCTGACGCGTGGCTGCGGCCTGGAGCAGGGCCAGGGCCGCAGCCGAGATCGCGAAGCGGCTGGGTGTCGAACCCTCACGGATGGAGAGAACCTGTTCCAGCACACCGCTCTGGAAAGCAGGCAGTTCCGTCAAGTGATCGAAGAGTGGATAGAGAAGCTGGTGCAGTGCGGAGAACGCGAGTTCCTGTTCGCTCTCGACACCGACGACCTGCAGCACGCGCAGACCGCCCGCTCTGGCGTGAGTGGCCGTGGCGTCCAGCAGCGCGGTCTTCCCGACCCCGGGGTCGCCCAGCAGCAACACAGCTGCTCCCGCGTTCTCCGCCTCCGCCAACAGCGCTTCGAGTGACTGCAGCTCAGATGTACGGCCCACCAACGACAACGTTCCTCCCCGGTCCGAGGGCGGTTGCCCGTGCCAGTACCCCTATGTTGTGTGGGCGGAGCGGGTCGGCACATCCGTCAGTTGACTGGCGTCGGACGATTCCGTGATTTATCGGACAAAAAGGTCAGCACCTCTCGAGCGAATGTCTCATAATGCTGGAACATGAAACCGTGACCCGAATCGGGATAGGTGCGCACACTCGCATCGGGCAGCAGACTTGCCAACAGGTACGACGCGCGGGGCGGCGTGATCAGGTCCTGCTCCCCGAGGGCCACAAGCGTCGGCTGCCTGATCGCCGTGAGCCTGTTCAGCGCCTCATGGTCGGGGGCACCCCACTCGACCATCGCTTCGTACTGCGCTTCCCTGGCCGCTCGGTCGACGGGCAGGTCCCGATCCTGCTCGCGTTCGATGTACCGGCCCAGGAACTCCAGCCCACTGCGCTGACTGGACTCAGTGTGGTTGAAGAAGGTGTAGAGGTAGTCCTCGAGTCTGGGCTCGTCGGCCTCGGATCGGGCGAGGATGTCGTCCGTCCAGCCGTGGATACCTGGCCCCCCACGCGGGGCGGTGGCGGCCAGGACCATGCAGCGCACCGCTGCGGGACGGAGAAGTGCCAGCTCCTGGGCGGTGTAGCCGCCCATCGAGAAGCCCAGCACATCCACCTCGCGCACACCGATGGCGGCCGTGAAGGCGAGGGTGTCGAGGGCTGTGTCCCTGATGGTGCGCGGCGTGGTTCCTGAACTTAGGCCGACACCGGCATGGTCGAAGGCAATGACATCGCGTTCCGTCGCCAGCGCGTTGATCAGCGCCGGATCCCAGCTGTCGAGTGTGCCACGAAGATGCGGCAGCAGGAGCAACGGCGGCTCGGAGCCGGAAGTACCGCAACGCCGGTAGGCGTACCTGAGGCCGCTGGCAGTGTGGGCGGTCTGGTTCGGTGCGTCGACGTACATCTCGTTCCTTCAGTGGGGGGGCATGCTCCCCCACTGAGCAGAGCGGGAGCACGGGACGTCATCGAGTCTGTCGACACGGCCGGGCCCAGCCATCGGGCATTTGACCATAGGTTCCATGCCGTCCGCTCATGTGTACGCAGCGTAAGAACTCCGGAACCCCACGACTGCGCCCGGACCTGTGCCGAAGCCCGAAAGTCGTTGCTGGCGAGCGTTTCACCGACGGTGACGACCGCTTACTCACGGTCGCCGCGACGGCCTCTCGGTGCAAGGTGAAGAGATTCCCACTCCCTTGGCGACAAGCCCTTCCAACGCCTTGCGTACGACCTGCGGAGGAGGCGTCCGGCCGCCCGCCATGCGTGGGAGTAGGGGGCGAGCATCTGCTCGCCCCCTACTGTGCAGGCCATCCAAAGCCCCAGAGGTTGATTCTGCCGCGCCGGGAACGAAGGGGTGCTGTGGACAGTCACATGTGCGTGTTGGGGCACTTGCGATGCCCCAACACGCATTTGTCCCCACACTCCGAACCTCCAACCGATGAAGGTTCGTTGCGCTGTGTTCAGACGGGCGGGAGGAGGCTCTCGGTCAGGGCGTCCCAGTCCAGATACGTCCCCTCGGAGCCAGAAGGAACCATCGCATAGGTGCTGTCCAGCCACCGGCGCACAACGGTCAGGTCGGCCGCGAACGTGGCACTTCCCCCTGGCCCCTCCAGTCTCAGATACAACAAGGGCCTGTCGTGCGGCCCTCGTGAGGGCCACACTTTGAAGTCGCCTTCTCCATTGGGACGCTCGGCGCCGGCGTACAGCAGGTCCCGACCGACCACCCAGGTGACACCTCTGTCCGCGGTCACAAAGAGTCTTATGCACACCGCGAACGGATCGTCCGTGCTGTAGGTGAGCTTGCAGTCGATGCTGTCAATCTCCGGGGGAGCCGACAGGAAGTGGAGCTTGGTGAGAAGCTCGATCTGGTGTCCGTACTCGGTCATCTGGTCAACGTCCTTGCTGTCGAGTGGCGGGCCGCGCAGCACACCGGACCTCGGTGTTCCGGGAACCTGGCGCTAGTCGGTGAACTACTGCGGTGGTGGTTGTCCCCGCCCAGCACGGCTTGGCAGGTGGGGACAGCACTTCCTGCGGGTCTGCACGGGCTGCTCGGTGCCGGATGACCCACCGCTCCCGTTCAGTGAGGCCGTCCCGTACGCCCTCCTCGTAGCGCTCGAGCGCCCAAGCCCGGCACGCCTCGATGACAAGACATCGCCTGCATACAGCCTTGGCCTCGGCGATCCGGCCGAGAGCCGGCCCCACTTCGGCCACCGGGAAGAACAACTCCGGGCCCTCGGACCGGCAGAGCGAACCGCGCTGCCAGATCAGACACGACCGGGCCGCCCATCCGCCCCTGGAGACCGATTCCATCGGCGGGAGTGCCGCAAAAGCATGGGACGACCGTTCGCCGTCGAACGTCTTCATCGCAACCTCCGTAGCGTGCCGGGGGCCCCAACCCTGGCGAACTCAGGCGCACTGGTTATTGGTCGTCTGACTGCCCCTTTGGTCACGAGAGGAGCGACACACCCCCACCACTACGTGTCAACGCACTGACGCCGACGTCCGGAACGTGAGGCGGGCGAGGTGCCCGCCGTTCCGAACGCCGGCGTCAGCGGCGGTGGGGAAGGGAGGTTACGGCTTGGCCGCCTCCTCCGGTACCAGGAGTACGGCGATCCGGCTGCTGTGAGCGACGGCATCGCTCACCCGGGGGGTGAAGAACGCGGCGACCGAACTCCTGTGATGGGGAGTGACGATGATCAGGTCGGCCTTGAAGTCCTCGGCCGCGGCGGAGATGAGGGCCGGCACTTCGGGGCTCAATCCGTGGACCAGCTGTCCGTCGGCCTGTACACCGAGCTCGCGGAGCGCCGCGAGCGACTCTTCGAGCAACGTTTTTCCTTCGTCCTCCTCCTCCAGAACCATCACGGCTCCCGCAGCCACAGTTGCCGCAACGACATGAAGCACGTGAACTCTGGCCCCTGTCAGTTTTGCCATCTCACCGGCCGTCGACAGGGCTCTCGGGCGAGCCTCGCTCGGATCGATGGCGACCAGGATGCGTTCGAACATGGGACGTCGTCCTTTCTCCACCAGTGCGGCGAGCAGCTCCGCAGCCGCATCGGCGGGTGGGTTCATTCGTTCGGAAGGCGCTCACGTCGTCCGGTGTACTCGCTCACGCGTGTGGGTCTGCCTTCACCACAGCCGGACGACACTTCCCCTGAGCGTCCAAAACAAAATATAACCGGTCATCTTTATCTGCCAATGTGACTTCCCGGCCGGCGAAGCAAGCGACGTCCCCCGCGGCGTGGACCACAGTCATACGACTGATGCCCTGCCACACGGGCGCTCCTAGCCTCAGCTGTGTCAGGGAAGCAACGGAGGCCCGACGATCTGAATACCGTGCGCCGCTGCCACCCGCGTCAGCTCCTCCGGGTCGAGTCCCGGGCCTACCGCTGGCGGCACGAGGCCGTCGAACGGCACACCTGCTTCCTCCACGAAGGCGTCGAAACCCCCGCCCGGCGTGTGCAGTGTCAGGAAACGCGCCGTCGGAGAGGTCACGACGAAGCCGTGCGCCAGCCCACGAGGCAGAAGAGCGAGCGCGCCCGCGCCCACACTCCGCACCTCGTTTCCGACCTCGACCCGAAGGGTGCCGTCGAGAATGAAGAACGTCTCCTCGTCGGCCTCATGCAGGTGCAACGGTGACATGTATCCGCGTTCACCGGTGTGCTCCAGCAATGCGTAGGCGCCACCGGTGTCGGCTGCCTCCGCCCGCATCCGCACCAGGCCGCCGAGGAACATCACCGCTTTCTGCGTGTCGGAGTCCGTGATGACAGGGGTCGAGATGTTGCCAGACAGGGATGTCACTGCTCTCCTCGCTTCAAATTCGTTCTGCTCACATTCGAGCAGAACGAAGTGCGCCCGGTCCAAGACAGATTCGTCATCGGCTGATGCCGAAACGGGATATGGGCACCAGCGGCTTCACGTCCTTCCGTAAAAGAGACCAAGGCAGGTTCGAAATGGCAGACCACTCCCCCGATGCCCTGGCGGATCACCAGGCCACACGTCCGGAACCCGATATCGACCCGCGGCTTCTGAGAGCGTTCCTTGCGGTCGCCCAGGAAGGTCACTTCGGCCGCGGCGCGGACAGCCTCAGGGTCGCGCAGTCGGCCCTGAGCAGACAGGTACAGCAACTCGAACGCCTGCTGGGGGTAGCACTGCTCACGCGTACGTCGCGGGGAGCGCATCTGACCCCCGCGGGACGGCTCGTGGTGCCGCACGCCGAGAACGCTGTCGCCCAGAACCGGCGGCTCGTCCGCATCGCAAGGTCGGCAGCGAAGGGGCGGTACGAAATGACGACGTTGAGAATCTCGGCACCGCTGCCCAGTCCTCCTGGCGGGCTGCTGGCCGAAGCGGTACGTCACTTCCGCTCCACGCACCCGGACGTGCAGGTGTCGGTGGCAGGGCTGGACGACCGCGAGATAGCCGCCGCACTGCGCGACGGCCGCGTCGACGCGGCCCTTACTTGGGGTGGCGACCTCGGCGCCGATCACTCTCAGGTTCTGCTCGATGAGAGCGCCAGTGCCCTCTTGGGGCAGCACCATGTCTGGGTCGGAGCACTGGAGATGCCCCTGAGCGCGCTCGCCGACGAGCCGATTCTCTTCCCGGTCCGCGAACGGGGTCACTGCTGGGAGGCACTGCACGAGATGGCCGCCGCCGCTCAGGTCCGACTGACGCCCCTGCCAACCGCACCCTCAGCAGTGCCCGACCTTGTTGCCGCCGGTCTGGGGGTGTCCGTCGTGCCGATGTCCTTCCGCTTCGGGGGCTACTCGGACGTGGCCTTCGTACCGTTGCCCGGTCTGCACCACCGGATGAGCGTTGTGTGGCACGGCGAAGACCAGCCTGCCGTCGTGGCGGATTTCGTCGCCTCGTGCCGAGCCGCGGCGAGGGGGTTGAGTACTTCACACCCCGACATCTGGCAGTTGCCCGTGCCGTCCGCCGCGGGCCGGTGAGGTATCAGTGTGTTCGTTACCGACGACCGCTCCGTGAGGCCCGAGCGGGCCTCACCTTTCCATCTTTTCCAGGTGCTCCCGAAGCTGGGTGTCAGCCGCCGTACGCAACTCCGTGACGTGCTGGGAAAGCGGCCATGTTGCAAGGACGCACGCAACTAAGTCATGCGCGCGCAGACACATGCGCACGTCGTAAGTCAAACAACGGATCGCCCCGGACGGTGCCCGCTGAAGGATGGGCCAAAGCCCTCTGTCGACCGTCAGCCCCGGCCGAAAGAGCTACCCGACACAAAAAGAGAGTAGAAATGACCATTATTGAGAGTCCGCTGGCCGAGCAGGAGCGCGATGCCACCGGAGTCCTGCTGCAGAACACCCTTGTGGATCTGCTGGACTTGTCCTTGTTGGCCAAGCAGGCGCACTGGAACGTCTACGGCCCGCGCTTCCGCGCCATCCACCTGCAACTCGACGAGGTCGTGACCACGGCCCGGGACTACGCCGACCAGGTCGCCGAACGAGCGGCTGCGGTCGGGATCAGTCCTGACGGCCGGGCCAGCACAGTCGCCGAACACAGCGGTCTGCCCGCCTTTGTATCCGGCTGGATCAACGACGGAAAAGTGGTCGAGGCCCTCGTTCAGGTCTTCTCCACTCTCATCGGCCGGATGCGTACCCGCATCGATGAGGCGGGCCCGTCGGACGCCGTGACTCAGGATCTCTTCATCTCGCTGACGGCGGCGCTGGAGAAGCAGAGCTGGATGTTCCAGGCAGAGAATCGCGGCTGACAGATCGCTGCCACGCAGTGGCGGCGCCAACTATGCCGCCGATCGTGGGGACAAGGAGTGCGCTATGGAAACCGACCAGCGGATCCTGCATCAGATCACGGAGATGGCCGACGAGGAACGCCGCCTGCGGGACAGCCTGACCCGGAATCCGGCGGGGGCCGCCGCGAACCGCGGCAGGCTCGGAGAGCTCGAACGCGAGCTGGACCAGTGCTGGGATCTGCTGCGACAGCGGCGGGCCAGGGTCGAGTTCGGGGAGAACCCTGACGAGGCACACGCACGCCCGCAGTCCCAGGTGGAGAACTACTGGTCCTGACAGGCCCAGTCCGGGCGGGCGGAGGCCGTTGGCCCCGCCTGCCCGTCAACGTTTAACGAATACCCGAGGGAGCCATTGTGTTCGCGCGTCCGACAGGAGCAGCCGCTCCTCCAATTGAGGTTCTGCCAAGGCCGTCTGACAGAAAAGGACCTCTGTGATGAGACGGCCGAACGGCAACCCGTTGCGCGACCCCATAGACCGACGGCTTCCGCGTGTCGCCGGGCCATCGGGCCTGGTCATTTTCGGCGTCACCGGCGATCTGTCCCGCAAGAAACTGATGCCTGCTGTGTACGACCTCGCCAACCGGGGCCTGCTGCCCCCGGGTTTCTCCCTCGTCGGCTTCGCCCGCCGAGACTGGGAGCACGAGGACTTTGTCCAAGTGGTGCACGACGCCGTCAAAGAGCATGCTCGTACCCCGTTCCGCGAGGAGGTCTGGCAGCAGCTCATCCAGGGCATGCGCTTCGTCCAAGGCAACTTCGACGACGACCAATCCTTCGAACGACTCCGCGACACCGTTCAGGAGCTGGACACGGCACAGGGCACGGCCGGCAACTTCGCTTTCTACCTGTCTGTGCCGCCGAAGTCTTTCCCCGTCGTCATCCAGCAGCTCAAGAAGCACGGTCTCGCGGACGCGCCCGAGGGCTCGTGGCGGCGGGCCGTCATCGAGAAGCCGTTCGGCCACGATCTCGCCTCCGCCAAGGAGCTGAACGCGATCGTGCACGAGGTGTTCGACCCGGACCAGGTGTTCCGGATCGACCACTACCTCGGCAAGGAGACCGTCCAGAACATCCTGGCGCT
>NZ_JBEYYU010000038.1:0-86549 GCF_040645755.1 Streptomyces sp. NPDC046716 | reverse complement strand
CCACGACGAGCCCACCGTCGAGGCCATGAACAAGCTGGACCTGGACGTCACCTCCGTCGGCAACCACGAGTTCGACGAGGGCGCCACCGAGCTGGGCCTTCATCTGCTTCTGGTCGTACTCCTACTGGCCGGCGAACTTCTCGCTCACGGAGTCGTAGACCGCCTTGGCCTCCTTGCCGAGGCGCGGACCGGCCAGCCACCCCGACGTCACCGGGCCGATCGAGGTGTTGGACACCAGCGCCGGCTTGCCGTCGGAACCCTGCCCGACCCAGCCGCCGCCCGACGAACCGCCGGTCATGGTGCAGCCGATGCGGTACATCGTCGGATCCGTCTCGGCCAGCGAAAGACGGCCGGGCCTGTCCGCGCACTGGAAGAGCTTCTGCCCGTCGAACGGCGCAGCCGCCGGGTAGCCCTTCGCCGTGAGCCGGGAGATCTTCGGCACGGCCGGCGCGTTGAAGTCCACCGGCAGGGCCGAACCGACCGTCTCCTCAAGGGACTTGTCGGTCGTGCCCTTCTCCGGCTTCACGTGCAGCACCGCGAAGTCGTACGAGGCGCCGGCACCGCCGGTCGGACCGCCCCGCGCGATCCACTGGTCGGAGGTCTGCGCCGCGTCGGCCCACCAGACACCGTACGGAGCGATCTGCTCCCGCGTGGCGCCCTGCAGCTGAGCCGCGGACCTGTCGCTGTCGTTGTACGAGGGGACGAACGCGAGGTTGCGGTACCAGCCGCCGCTCTTGCCCGCGTGCACACAGTGGCCGGCCGTCCAGACCATGTTGGACTTGCCGGGGTGCGCGGGGTCGGTGACCACGGTCGCCGAGCATTGCGCCTGGCCCTCAGGAGTGTCGAAGACCAACTTGCCCGCATACGGGACGTTCTGGTGGTACGTGGCCGGGACCGCCGCCGCCCGCACGGGCGCCGGCTCGGGGTCGGTCACGCCCTGGTCGCCGGAGAGATCGCTGTCGTCGACCTGGCCGCCCGGGTTCTTGTCGGCGTCCCGCATCCGGTCCGAGTCCCACAGGCCGGCGATGATGGGATTGACGAAGTCCTGCGCCTCACGCAGCCACTTGTCCCTGTCCCAGTTCTTCCACTCGCCGTCCTTCCACTTGTCCAGATCGAACCCGTGCTCCTTGAGCCGCTTCTTGATGTCGTCCGGGATCTGGATCTTGTCCCCGCCCGCGGTCACGGACGCGGTCGGGTTCTCTCCGGCGTTGTCGTTGTCGCCGTCGCCCGTCCCACAGGCCGTGGCGGTCAGGACGAGCGCCGCACCGAGCGCGACCGCCGCCGCCACCGGGGACGTCCTGCCGCGCGCGCTCCGGACGAGGCGAGCGGTGAACAACGGACGTATGGGTCGCATGTCGTGAATCCCCCTGGGCTTCTTGGTGGTTGTGCCGCCGTACGGCTCCGCCGGGCGAGCGGCGCGCTCCGCCGTCCCCTCCGCGTCCGAACGGCATCCCACACTATGCCGATGCCGTCGGGGACGACCGACGGAAGGGCAACGGTTCCGTCACGGAGGGATCTTGGACGGGGCACCGTTCGTTGGGACTCCTCCTCTCGGCAAAGGTCTCGTCATGTGTCGCACGAGTATCCGCTCCACCCGTGGCCCCCCGCCCCCGCCGTCGTTGGGTGTACGGGGGATCCGCATCAGGCGTTCAGTCCTCGGCCCGTCCTGGCCCGGCGTCAGGGCGGGCCGCGGTCGCGCCCGCGCGGCACAGCCCCGCCCACAGGTGAGTCGGCAGCCGCTGCCGGCCGTACATCCCAGCGGGAGGACCAACAGCCGTGGCCGTGACCGATCCTGCGCCCATGGCGCTGCCCGCTCCGCACGACGGGGCCGCCCGCGAGGCATCCGCAGGCGACAGCGCCGTGCACGAAGGCATCCTGCGCCGCCAGTCCGCGCGGGAGTCGGCGGCCCGCACCTATGCGCGCTCGCTGCCGATCGTGCCCGTGCGGGCGCGCGGACTCACCATCGAGGGAGCCGACGGCCGCCGCTATCTGGACTGCCTCTCCGGCGCCGGCACCCTGGCGCTCGGCCACAACCACCCCGTCGTGCTCGAAGCCATCCGCAAGGTCCTCGACTCGGGCGCCCCGCTGCACGTCCTCGACCTGGCCACGCCGGTGAAGGACGCGTTCACCACCGAACTGTTCCGCACCCTGCCGCCCGGGCTCGCCGACCGTGCCCGCATCCAGTTCTGCGGCCCGGCCGGGACGGACGCCGTCGAGGCCGCCCTCAAACTGGTCCGCACCGCCACCGGCCGCTCCGGCCTCCTCGCCTTCACCGGCGCCTATCACGGCATGACCGCGGGGGCGCTCGAGGCATCCGGCGGCGCACAGGACGTCCGGGTCACGCGCCTGCCCTACCCCCAGGACTACCGCTGCCCCTTCGGCATCGGCGGCCCGCGCGGTGCCGAACTCGCCGCCCGCTGGACCGAGTCGCTGCTCGACGACACCAAGTCGGGCGTGCCCCGGCCCGCCGGCATGATCCTCGAACCCGTCCAGGGCGAGGGCGGCGTGATCCCCGCCCCGGACGCCTGGCTGCGCCGGATGCGGACCCTCACCGAGAAGCGCTCGATCCCGCTGATCGCCGACGAGGTGCAGACCGGAGTCGGTCGCACCGGCGCCTTCTGGGCCGTCGACCACAGCGGTGTCGTACCGGACGTCATGGTCCTGTCCAAGGCGGTCGGCGGCAGCCTGCCGCTCGCCGTGGTCGTCTACCACGAGGACCTCGACGTCTGGAGTCCCGGCGCCCACGCCGGAACCTTCCGCGGCAACCAGCTCGCCATGGCGGCCGGCGCCGCCACCCTCGCCCACGTCCGCGAGAACCGGCTCGACCAGCGCGCCGCCGACCTCGGCGCCCGCATCCTGGGCCAACTGGAACAGGCCGCCAAGGAGTTCGCCTGCGTCGGTGACGTCCGCGGACGCGGCCTCATGATCGGCATCGAACTCGTCGACCCGACGGGGGAGGCGTCCGGACCGGCCGACGCCGACGCGGTGGACCCGGCCGGCGACACCCTCCTCGGCGCCCCTTCGGCATCGCCGCTTCCCGCGGCCCCCGCCCTCGCCGCAGCGGTGCGCGACGCCTGCCTGGACCGGGGCCTGATCGTCGAGCTGGGCGGCCGCCACTCCAGCGTCGTACGGCTCCTGCCACCGCTCACCCTCACCGACGAACAGGCCGCCGCCGTCGTCGACCGCCTCACGGACGCCCTCGCCGCCGTGGCCCGGGCGGCGCACTGCGCGTAGGCCCACGGGCTCCGGCAGGGGCCGTGCCGTCGGCCGGACGGTGGCAGAAGCTCCGCCACACGTCCGGCAAGTCCTCGGCGTACCCGTGTCTTTCGAGGCGCCGGGTCGTTGCGTACCTACGGGGGATCTGTAGTCGGCGCTCAGCGCTCGGCCTGTCCTGGTGTGCGCCCGGACGGGTTCCCGTGGTTGTCGCTGCCCGCTCGTCCCGCCCACAGGTGAGCCGGCGAGCGCTGCCGACTCTTCGTCCCAGCGGGAGGACCAACAGCTGTGCCTGCGAGCGACCCGGTGCCCACGCCGCCGCCCGTCCCGTACGGAGCGCGGACCGGGGGACCGGTGGCGCCCGGCCTCCCGCGCCCCCGCACCCCGGTCACGGCCGGTGCCGTCGCGCGGTGAGCCCTGCGCCGATAGCCGCACCGCAGCCGTCGGCACGCTCCGCACCATGCCCCAGACCACGCCCCACACCAGGCACCACCGACGTACGCGGTGGCTCACCGGAGCAGAGCCGGACCACCGCAGTACGGAGCCCACCACACCGAGCAAGGAAGCACTCTTGAACGCCACTCCCGCATCCGACGGCCGTCCCCGTCCCACCGCCGGCGGAAGCTGCGATACGCAGACCCCGGAGGCGCAGGAACGCGAAACGGTCCCCCGGCAGAAGGGCAGCGGCCAAGAGGCCGAGCGTCCGCGCACGTCCACCGTCGACCTCCTCGACCATCCGGACGCCGACACGGCCGCCCAGGTGGCGGCCATCGAGAACCTCCTGCGCTGCTGGGTGCGCGAGAACGACATGGCTCCTCCCTCCCTCGATCTCCTGCGGATCCCGCTGCCCGCCAGCGGCACCGCTCTCCTGGTCCCCGTCCACTACTGGTCACCCACCGGGTGGCACCGCTTCGGCCTGCCCCGCTTCGAGAACGGCCCTCGCGGCGCTCCGTGGGTCGACGCCGTGACCCTCGCCGCGCTGCTCGGCCGCGAGTCGGCGCGCACCGGTACGGACGAGACCCCGGCCGACACCAACGGCAGCCGTCGGCCCACCTCGGCCCCGGACGTGCACCAGGGCCCGACGTCGACCGCGGCCGAGACCCCGGACCCCGGCCCTGCCCCGTCCGGCGACGGCGGAGACCTGGTCGGCCGGGTCGCCGACTCCGTGCGCCGCACCGCCGAGTTCATCGCCGACCGCCGACGCAGGCCGACCGACGCCCCCGACACCTTCCTCGCCGCGGAACAGTCCCTCCTCCTCGGCCACCCGCTGCACCCGACACCGAAGAGCCGCGAGGGACTCTCCGAGGCCGAAGCACGCCTCTACTCACCCGAGTTGCGCGGCTCCTTCCCGCTGCACTGGCTCGCCGTCGCACCGGACGTCCTCGCCCAGGACTCCGCCTGGACCGAGCGGGGCCGCGCCGTCCCCGCCGCCGACATGACCGCCCGGCTCGCCGGCCCCGGCCTCGCCGTGCCCGACGGCCACGCCGCCCTGCCGCTGCACCCCTGGCAGATGCGTGAACTCCGGCACCGCCCGGCCGTCGCCGAACTCCTCGACGCCGGACTGCTGATCGACCTCGGCCCGCACGGCGAGCCCTGGTTCCCCACCTCCTCCGTCCGCACTCTCTACCGGTCCGGCGCGCCCGCCATGCTGAAGCTGTCGCTCGGCCTGCGCATCACCAACTCCCGCCGCGAGAACCTCCGCAAGGAACTCCACCGCGGCGTCGAGGTCCACCGACTGCTGCGCAGCGGAATCTCCGAGCAGTGGCGCGCGGCCCACCCGGGCTTCGACGTCGTCCGCGACCCGGCCTGGCTCGCCGTGGACCTCCCGGACGGCAGCGCGGCCCCCGGCCTCGACGTGATGATCCGCAACAACCCCTTCGGCCCGGCCGACGACGCCTCCTGCATCGCCGGGTTCGTCTCGCCGAGGCCGCCGGCCGACCTCGACGCCGCCGGTCCGCTCGGCCGCACCCCGGTGGCCTCGCGTCTGGAAGCCGTCATCACCCGTCTCGCGGCCCGCACCGGACGCCCCGTCGGCGCCGTCTCCGCCGAGTGGTTCCTGCGCTATCTCGAGCACGTCGTGCGCCCGGTGCTCTGGCTCGACAGCGAAGCCGGTGTCGCCCTCGAGGCCCACCAGCAGAACACCCTCCTGCTGCTCGACCCCGACGGCTGGCCCACCGGCGGCCGCTACCGCGACAACCAGGGCTACTACTTCCGCGAGTCCCACCGCGCCGAACTCGACCGACGGCTGCCCGGCATCGGCACGCAGAGCGACACCTTCGTCTCCGACGAGGTCACCGACGAGCGGTTCGCCTACTACCTCGCCATCAACAACATCCTCGGCCTCATCGGCGCCTTCGGATCCCAACGGCTCGCCGACGAGCGGCTGTTGCTCGCGGCGTTCCGGCGCTTCCTCACCGAGGCCGCCACCGGTCCCACCCGGCTGCGCAGCCCGCTGCCGAGCCGGCTCCTCGACTCGCCGACGCTGCGCTGCAAGGCGAACCTGCTCACCCGGCTGCACGGCCTCGACGAACTCGTCGGCCCGGTCGACACCCAGTCCGTCTACGTCACCATCGCCAACCCCCTCCATTCCTGAACCCCCACGCCCCTGAGGACCACAACCGACACGACATCCCGAGAGGAGCGTCGCCGTGCCCCCTACCGATGCGAGCACCGACGCCGGCACCACTCCTGTCGCCGCCGACCCCGACGACATCTCCGCGGACACGCCCGAACCCGGAGGCCGCCCGGAGAGCAGCGACTGCCAGGACACCCTGGACCTGCGCCTGCCCGACGAACTGATCGCGCTCATCGCCGAGCAGGACACGTCCCGTCCCGCCCGCACCGGACCGGACGACGACCGCCGCGAGGCCGCCGGGACCACACCCACCGAGGCCCAGGCCCCGGCCCCGGCGGCCAAGGCGTCCCTGGCCAAGTCCCCTGACCTCACGGCCTTCGCCGAGCACGATCTCCTCGACGACGTGGGGGAGTGGGGCCCGGTCACCACCAGCTCGGGCGTGTTCCAGCTCGTCCCCGCCCGCATCGACCGCGACCTGGTGCTCATCAGCCGCTGGATGAACGACCCGGCCGTGGCCGCGTTCTGGGAACTGGCCGGTCCGGACGAGGTCACCGAGCGCCATCTCCGACCCCAGCTGGAGGGCGACGGACGCAGCGTGCCCTGTCTGGGTGTCCTGGACGGCAGGCCCATGAGCTACTGGGAGATCTACCGGGCGGACCTCGACCCACTGGCCCGCCACTACCCCGCCCGCCCGCACGACACCGGGATCCACCTCCTCATCGGTGGCGTCGCCCATCGCGGCCGAGGACTCGGCACCACGCTGCTCACGGCCGTATCCGACCTCGTACTCGACCATCGTCCGCAATGCGCACGCGTCGTAGCAGAACCAGACCTGCGCAACACCCCCTCCGTCTCCGCCTTCTTGAGCGCAGGCTTCCGCTTCTCCGCCGAGGTGGACCTCCCCGACAAACGGGCCGCGCTCATGGTCCGAGACCGGGCCTTGCGCGCCGTGCTCCAGCCCAGTCACTCTCAGTAACGATGCTCGACCTGATCCGGTTCCCGCCCGAGGAGTCCCCGTGCCGAATCCGCCCGTCGTCCCGAGTTCCGGAGAGCCGCCCGTCCTCTACACCCCGCCCGAACTCACCCCTGACACCTGGAGGCGGGCAGGCGCACGGCTGCTGGCCAAGCTGATCGGCGAGTTCGCCTACGAAGGCATCGTTCGCCCGGTCCCCGACGGCATAGGGGCACCTGCGGAACCCTGCTATTCCGGCTACTCCCTGACCGTGCCCGCCGCCGACGCACGGGCGGGGGCCGAGGAACCCGGAGACGGAACCGCGGACGGCGGAGTACTCGGGTTCCGGGCCCGCCGTGGCGCCTACGGCAGTTGGCAGGTCGACCCGGCGAGCATCACCTGGACGCCGACGCCGTCCCTCCAGCCGGACCGCGCCGCGTCCCGGACCGAGCCCCTCACCGACCCCCTCGCGTTCCTCGTGCGCGCCAAGCACGTCCTCCGCCTCGACGGCATCACCCTCGGCCACATCATCCGGGAACTCACCGTCACGCTCGCCGCCGACGCCCGGCTCGATCACACCGCCCTGACCTCGGCCCGGCTCGCCGACCTCGGCTACGCCGAACTCGAAGGGCACCAGACCGGCCACCCCTGGCTCGTACTCAACAAGGGACGGCTCGGCTTCTCGGCGACCGACACCGCACGCTGGGCTCCCGAGGCCCGCCGCCCCACCAGGCTTCCGTGGATCGCCGTGCACACCGACCTGGCCGCCTACCGCGGTGCGTCGGGTGCGGGCCTGCAGTCCCCCGAGGTCCTCTACACCCGTGAACTGGACGCGGACACAAGGGAACTGTTCGCCGGGACACTGCGCGCTCGGGGCCTCGACCCGGAGTCGTACCTCTATCTCCCCGTGCACCCCTGGCAGTGGGACGACGTGGTGCTGCCGCTGTTCGCGCCCGCCGTCGCGTCGGGCGCGATCGTCCCGCTGCCCGCCGACGGCGACCTGCGGCTGCCGCAGCAGTCGATCCGCACGTTCCTCAACACCACGCACCCCGAGCGGCTCACGGTGAAGCTGCCCCTGTCCATTCTCAACACCCTTGTATGGCGCGGACTCCCCACCGAGCGCACGCTCGCCGCACCCGCCGTCACCACATGGATGCACGCACTGCGCGACGCGGACCCCTTCCTGCGGGACGAATGCCGGGTCGTCCTGCTCGGAGAAGTGGCGTCGGTCGCGGTCAGTCATCCCCTGTACGACGGACTCGACGAAGTCCCCTATCAGTACAAGGAACTGCTGGGAGCGATCTGGCGCGAGCCGGTGTCCCGACAGCTGGCCGCGGGGGAACGCGCGCGTACGCTCGCCTCCCTGCTGCACATCGACTCCGAAGGACGCGCGTTCACCGCGGAACTGGTCGCCCGCTCCGGCCTCGACCCGAGGACCTGGCTGCGCAGGCTCTTCGCGGCGCTGCTGCCACCTCTGCTGCGCTTCCTCTACCGCTACGGAACGGTGTTCTCGCCCCACGGGGAGAACGCCATCGTCGTCTTCGACGACCAGGACGTCCCCGTACGGCTCGCGGTCAAGGACTTCGTGGACGACGTGAACATCAGCGCCGTCCCGCTCCCCGAGCACGACGACATGCCGCGAGAGGTCCGCGAGGTGCTGCTCACGGAGCGTCCCGACTTCCTCACGCAGTTCATCCATTCCGGTCTGTTCGTGGGGGTCTTCCGCTACCTGGCTCCGCTGTACGAGGAACAACTCGGCGTGCCGGAGGACGAGTTCTGGTCGCTGCTGCGGGCCGAGATCCTCCACCACCACGCCCGCTTCCCCGAGCTCAAGGACCGCTACGAGATGTTCGACCTGCTCACCCCGCAGATCGAGCGCCTGTGCCTCAACCGCAACCGGCTGCACCTCGACGGATACCGCGACCGTGCCCACCGCCCCCACGCCGCCGTGCACGGCACCGTCGACAATCCCCTGCATCAGCTGTGATCGCAGGATTGTCAGTGGGGCCCCTTAGGGTGGTCGAGCTATGACGAAGCCCTCACTCCCCGAGCTCCTGCACGCCGCCGTGACCGCCGTCGGCGGCACCGAGCGCCCTGGCCAGGTCACCATGGCCGAGACCGTCGCCGAGGCGATCGACGACGGTTCCCATCTGCTCGTCCAGGCGGGCACCGGCACCGGAAAGTCGCTCGGCTATCTGGTGCCGGCCCTGGCCCACGGGGAGCGCGTCGTGGTGGCGACCGCCACCCTGGCGCTGCAGCGCCAGCTCGTGGAGCGGGACCTGCCGCGCACGGTCGAGTCCCTGCATCCACTGCTGCGGCGCCGCCCCGACTTCGCCATGCTCAAGGGCCGGTCGAACTATCTGTGCCTGCACCGGCTCCACGAGGGTGCGCCGCAGGAAGAGGAGGAGGGCCTCTTCGACCAGTTCGAGGCGGCCGCGCCGACCAGCAAGCTCGGCCAGGACCTGCTGCGGATGCGCGACTGGGCGGACGAGACGGAGACGGGGGACCGGGACAACCTCACCCCCGGCGTCTCCGACAAGGCCTGGTCCCAGGTGTCCGTCTCCTCGCGCGAGTGCCTCGGAGCCTCGAAATGCGCGTACGGGCAGGAGTGCTTCGCCGAGATGGCCCGCGAGCGCGCCAAACTGGCCGATGTCATCGTCACCAACCACGCGCTCCTCGCGATCGACGCGATCGAGGGCGCCCCGGTGCTGCCCCAGCACGAGGTGCTGATCGTCGACGAGGCCCATGAGCTGGTCTCCCGGGTCACCGGTGTCGCCACGGGCGAGCTGACACCCGGGCAGGTCAGCCGCGCGGTGCGCCGCGCCGCCAAGCTGGTCAACGAGAAGGCCGCCGACCAGCTCCAGACCGCCGCCGAGGGCTTCGAGCGGATCATGGAGCTGGCCCTGCCGGGCCGCCTCGAGGAGATCCCCGAGGACCTGGGGTACGCGCTGATGGCGTTGCGCGACGCGGCCCGCACGGTGATCACGGCCCTCGGCTCCACCCGGGACAAGTCTGTCCAGGACGAGGACGCGGTGCGCAAGCAGGCACTCGCCTCGGTCGAGACGATCCACGACGTGTCGGAGCGGGTGACGAACGGCTCGGAGTGGGACGTCGTCTGGTACGAGCGCCACGACCGTTTCGGCGCCTCGCTGCGCGTCGCCCCCATGTCCGTCTCGGGGCTGCTCCGCGAGAAGCTCTTCACGGACCGCTCCGTGGTCCTGACCTCGGCGACCCTGAAACTCGGCGGGGATTTCAACGGGGTGGGGGCCTCCCTCGGCCTCGCCCCCGAAGGCACCACCGGCGACGACCTGCCCGTGTGGAAGGGCGTCGACGTCGGCTCACCGTTCGACTATCCCAAGCAGGGCATCCTCTACGTCGCCAAGCACCTGTCACGCCCCGCGCGCGAGGGCACCCGCACCGACATGATGGACGAGCTGACCGAGCTGATGCAGGCCGCCGGCGGCCGTACCCTCGGGCTCTTCTCGTCGATGCGGGGCGCACAGGCCGCCGCGGAGGAACTGCGTGGCAGGATTCCGGAGTTCCCGATCCTGCTCCAGGGCGAGGACACCCTCGGCGAGCTGATCAAGGCCTTCGCGGCGGACCCGAAGACCTGCCTGTTCGGGACGCTCTCCCTGTGGCAGGGCGTGGACGTACCGGGCGCCAGCTGCCAGCTGGTGGTCATGGACAAGATCCCGTTCCCGCGCCCCGACGACCCGCTGATGAGCGCGCGCCAGAAGGCCGTGGAGGACGCCGGCGGCAATGGCTTCATGGCGGTGGCGGCGACCCACTCGGCCCTGCTGATGGCCCAGGGCGCGGGCCGCCTCGTCCGTGCGACGGGAGACCGGGGCGTCGTCGCGGTCCTCGATCCCCGCCTGGCGACGGCCCGCTACGGCAGCTATCTGCGGGCCTCCATGCCGAACTTCTGGTACACGACGGACCGCAATCAGGTGCGCCGCTCGCTGGCGGCGATCGACGCGCTGGCGAAGGCGGACGAGAAGTAACCGGATCCCGGCCCGGCGCGGACAGCGCTGGGCCCCGGAACCGGCGCAGTTGGTTCCGGGGCCCGGTCAGGGGAGGAGCGTCAGACGCGCCGCAGAACGGCCACCACCTTGCCCAGGATGGTCGCCTCGTCACCGGGGATCGGCTGGTACGCGGAGTTGTGCGGGAGCAGCCAGACGTGGCCGTCCTCGCGCTTGAAGCGCTTGACGGTGGCCTCGCCGTCGAGCATGGCCGCGACGATGTCGCCGTTCTCCGCGACCGGCTGGCGGCGGACCGTGACCCAGTCGCCGTCGCAGATCGCGGCCTCGATCATCGAATCGCCGACGACCTTGAGTACGAACAGCTCGCCGTCACCGACCAGCTGCCGGGGGAGCGGGAAGACGTCCTCGACCGACTCCTCGGCGAGGATCGGCCCACCGGCGGCGATGCGGCCGACCAGCGGCACGTACGAAGCGGCCGGCTTACCGGTCGTGTCCGTCGGCTGCGCGCTGGGCTGGTCCGAGCCGCGGACCTCGTAGGCGCGGGGACGGTGCGGGTCGCGGCGCAGGAAGCCCTTGCGCTCGAGCGCCATCAGCTGATGGGCGACCGACGACGTGCTGGACAGGCCCACCGCCTGGCCGATCTCGCGCATGGACGGCGGGTACCCCCGGCGCTGCACCGAGTCCCGGATGACCTCGATCACGCGGCGCTGGCGGTCCGTGAGCCCTGAACTGTCCGCCCGGATCCCCGGAGGTCGGCCGGGCAGAGAGCGCCCGGGCTTGGGCCCCTCCTGGCTCATGGCTGCGTCATTCATGGCATGCACCGGCTCGAGTCGGCCCTGGGCGCGGCCCTGGGCAGTGATGGTGGCACTGTCTGCGGTCGTGGTCACGTCGGTAGGCCCCTCTCGAGAATGTCTCCCTAGCTAGCCAACGGTAGTTCCTTTCGAAAGGTTGCGCCAAACACACGTTCGAGTGAAAAATCGCAGATTGCTTGTTGTGATCATGCGCCTAGGTGTATGGCTGCCCCCGCGGAAGAGCGGCAATTCGGTTTAATCCGGTACTCTTCACCGCCGGGGCCGAGGCCCGCCGAGCGGGCTCGCCCAGTCTGCCACTCCCCGTCCCGTCGATCGGGCACCGCCCCTGTTTTCGCGTGCGTCGCGCCTCTGGGGCCTGTGGCCCGTGGGGCCCGTGGACGATGCGCCAGGAGCCCGGGGCTCGCGACACGCGACCAGGGCGGGAAAAGCGACCAAACCCCAGATGTAGTGGTTGGATTGCGGCAGCAGCCCAGAAGTTGTGGTCCCCGGTCTTCCGGGACCGCGGGCATCACCTATGCTGGGGGCTGCTGCGAGAGGCGGGATCAGCCTCTCGGGGCTATCGCGTCGTGCCGTGAAGGAGGGTTGGGAGTTATGTACTGCCCCTTCTGTAGGCATCCCGACAGCCGTGTCGTCGACAGCCGCACCACGGACGACGGCACGTCGATCCGCCGGCGCCGTCAGTGCCCGGACTGCTCCCGTCGTTTCACGACGGTGGAGACCTGCTCACTGATGGTGGTCAAGCGGAGCGGGGTGACCGAACCCTTCAGTCGCACCAAGGTCATCAACGGCGTGCGCAAGGCGTGTCAGGGCCGTCCGGTGACCGAGGACGCCCTCGCCCTGCTCGGCCAGCGGGTCGAGGAAGCGGTGCGGGCCACCGGCAGCGCCGAACTGACCACTCATGACGTGGGCCTGGCCATACTGGGCCCGCTTCAGGAGCTCGACCTCGTCGCCTACCTGCGTTTCGCGTCCGTGTACCGGACGTTCGACTCGCTGGAGGACTTCGAGTCGGCGATCGCGGAACTGAGGGAACATGCGCCCGGCGCGGGAGCGGACGGCCCGGGCGGAGAACGCGTAGAGGGCGAATGCGGGCCCGGAGGGACTGTGGAAGTCCCCGTGCCCGCGCACGCCGTCGACTGACCGGCAGGGGCCGGGCGGCGGCGATCCACAGACCTGTTGCGGGCGGCAAGAGCGGCGGTCGCAACACAAGAAACACACAGTGCCACGGGAAGAACCAGGCACTTTAAGGCGTTTTAGCCTGATATGGGAGGCGGCATGACAGAGACGGCGAGCGGCCCGGCACGAGGTTCCCGCACCAAGGGGACCAAGGCGACCAAGGGTCTGCGGATCGAGCGCATCCACACCACCCCCGGCGTGCACCCGTACGACGAGGTGGAGTGGGCGCATCGCGACGTCGTCATGACCAATTGGCGCGACGGCTCGATCAACTTCGAGCAGCGTGGCGTCGAGTTCCCCGAGTTCTGGTCGGTGAACGCGGTCAACATCGTCACCAGCAAGTACTTCCGCGGCGCTGTGGGCACCCCGCAGCGTGAGGTGAGCCTCAAGCAGCTCATCGACCGCATCGTGAAGACGTATCGGAAGGCCGGCGAGGACTACAAGTACTTCGCGTCGCCCGCCGACGCCGAGATCTTCGAGCACGAGCTGGCGTACGCCCTCCTGCACCAGATCTTCAGCTTCAACTCCCCGGTGTGGTTCAACGTGGGCACGCCGCAGCCCCAGCAGGTCTCCGCCTGCTTCATCCTTGCCGTCGACGACTCCATGGAGTCGATCCTCGACTGGTACAAGGAAGAGGGCATGATCTTCAAGGGCGGCTCGGGCGCCGGCCTGAACCTCTCCCGCATCCGCTCCTCCAAGGAACTGCTGTCCTCGGGCGGCAACGCCTCGGGTCCGGTCTCCTTCATGCGCGGTGCCGACGCCTCTGCAGGAACGATCAAGTCGGGTGGCGCCACGCGCCGCGCGGCCAAGATGGTCATCCTCGACGTCGATCACCCCGACATCGAGGACTTCATCGAGACCAAGGTGAAGGAAGAGGAGAAGATCCGCGCCCTGCGCGACGCGGGCTTCGACATGGACCTGGGCGGCGACGACATCACGTCCGTCCAGTACCAGAACGCCAACAACTCGGTCCGCGTGAACGACGCGTTCATGAAGGCGGTCGAGGAAGGCGGCAAGTTCGGCCTCACCTCGCGCATGACCGGCGAGACCATCGAAGAGGTCGACGCCAAGTCGCTCTTCCGCAAGATGGCCGAGGCGGCCTGGGCCTGTGCCGACCCCGGCATCCAGTACGACGACACCATCAACCACTGGCACACGTGCCCGGAGTCCGGCCGCATCAACGGCTCGAACCCGTGCAGCGAGTACATGCACCTGGACAACACGTCCTGCAACCTCGCCTCGCTGAACCTGATGAAGTTCCTCAAGGACGACGGCAAGGGCAACCAGTCCTTCGACGTCGAGCGCTTCGCCAAGGTCGTCGAGCTGGTCATCACCGCGATGGACATCTCCATCTGCTTCGCGGACTTCCCCACCGAGAAGATCGGTGAGAACACCCGCGCCTTCCGTCAGCTCGGCATCGGCTACGCGAACCTGGGCGCCCTGCTCATGGCGACCGGCCACGCCTACGACTCGGACGGTGGCCGCGCCCTCGCCGGCGCCATCACGTCGCTGATGACGGGTACGTCCTACAAGCGTTCCGCCGAGCTGGCCGCGGTCGTCGGCCCGTACGACGGCTACGCCAAGAACGCCACCCCGCACCAGCGCGTCATGAAGCAGCACGCCGACGCCAACACCACGGCCGTCCGCATGGACGACCTGGACAGCCCGATCTGGGCCGCCGCCACGGAGGCCTGGCAGGACGTCGTCCGCCTCGGCGAGAAGAACGGTTTCCGTAACGCGCAGGCGTCCGTCATCGCGCCGACCGGCACCATCGGTCTCGCGATGTCCTGCGACACCACCGGCCTCGAGCCCGACCTCGCCCTGGTCAAGTTCAAGAAGCTCGTCGGCGGCGGCTCGATGCAGATCGTCAACGGCACCGTCCCGCAGGCCCTGCGCCGCCTGGGCTACCAGGAGGAGCAGATCGAGGCGATCGTCGCGCACATCGCCGAGAACGGGAACGTCATCGACGCCCCCGGCCTCAAGCCCGCGCACTACGAGGTCTTCGACTGCGCGATGGGCGAGCGCTCCATCTCCGCGATGGGCCACGTCCGCATGATGGCCGCCATCCAGCCCTGGATCTCCGGCGCCCTCTCCAAGACCGTCAACCTGCCGGAGACGGCGACGGTCGAGGACGTCGAGGAGGTCTACTTCGAGGCCTGGAAGATGGGCGTCAAGGCGCTCGCCATCTACCGCGACAACTGCAAGGTCGGCCAGCCCCTCTCCGCCAAGAAGAAGGAGCAGGAGAAGGCCGAGGTGACCGAGAAGACCGAGGCGACGATCCGCGAGGCCGTCGAGAAGGTCGTCGAGTACCGCCCGGTCCGCAAGCGTCTCCCCAAGGGCCGTCCCGGCATCACCACCTCCTTCACGGTGGGCGGCGCCGAGGGCTACATGACCGCCAACTCCTACCCGGACGACGGTCTCGGTGAGGTCTTCCTGAAGATGTCCAAGCAGGGCTCCACCCTCGCGGGCATGATGGACGCCTTCTCCATCGCCGTCTCGGTCGGCCTCCAGTACGGCGTGCCGCTGGAGACCTACGTCTCGAAGTTCACCAACATGCGCTTCGAGCCGGCCGGTATGACGGACGACCCGGACGTGCGGATGGCGCAGTCGATCGTCGACTACATCTTCCGCCGCCTGGCGCTCGACTTCCTGCCCTTCGAGACGCGCTCCGCGCTCGGCATCCACTCGGCCGACGAGCGTCAGCGTCACCTCGAGACGGGTTCGTACGAGCCGTCCGAGGAAGAGGTCGACGTCGAGGGTCTGGCCCAGTCGGCGCCGCTCGCCCAGGAGCTGAAGGCGGTCGAGACGCCGAAGGCCGAGGCCGCCGCCGTCGTGCCCGCCCCGCAGCAGGCGCACACCAGCGCCGAGCTCGTCGAGATGCAGCTGGGCATCCAGGCCGACGCCCCGCTCTGCTTCTCCTGCGGTACGAAGATGCAGCGCGCCGGCTCCTGCTACATCTGCGAGGGCTGCGGCTCGACCAGCGGTTGCAGCTGATCTGACGGTTCGGTCCGGCCTCCGGGCCGGAGCGATCGCCTGACCTGAGGGCGGCGGAACCCCGGTGGTTCCGCCGCCCTTCGGCATGGGTGACCGCCGACGGCGCTACAGGGCGCCCATGGCCGAGGTGAAGGCGTTCAGATCACCGTCGAAGCCGCGGACGATCTCCTGGAACACCCACGCGCCGTCGGCGTCCCGGGTGAACTCGGCGACCGTGGCCGCCGAGTGGGCCGCCACTGTGGAGAAGTCGTGCTCCGACAGATCGGTGATGCCCTCGCGTATGCGTACGCCCGTGCTCGCCACGTTCCAGAACGCCTTCGGCCTCTCGGACGGCTCCTCGTTCTGCTGGAGGACGACGCCCACCACCACGCGCGTGAACCGCGTGCCCAGACGGTCCAGTTCGAGCGTCATGACCTCGTCGAACCCGAACCCCTGTCCGTTCCTGCTGTCCCGGTTCAGGACGATCGTCCCGTCCGGGGAGCGGCTGTCGAAGTGGACGACATAGGCCGGAGTGCCGCGCGGGTCCTCGTGGGTGTACGTGGCCGCGACCAGGTCCAGGTCGTGGGGTGGCGAGCCGATCGGGCTCGGGTCCCACTTCAGCCCGACCTCGACCTTCTCGATCCCCTTGCGGAGGCTGCTCACCGAACTCCCCCTTCTCGGTGCGATGTTGAGTGCTACTCACACGCTACGTCGTCCCACCGACAACGGTGAGCCCGTCCGTGGGGTATGCGCCGGGGTGGCCGTGGCGGGATTTCTCCGAGTGATTCCGACCGCCCCCGGCGCGGAGGAGGCCACTGCGCCGGAGAGTGACCCAGCGTCACGCACCGCGCCGTACGATGGCGCGGTGCTGGTCAAGTGGATTCGCTGCACTGTGGTGGACCGTCGGGGGTTCGAGCGGGGACAGCGGAAATGGGCGGGGCTCCTAGGGGAGCCGGGGTTCCGGGGGCAGGGCGGGGGATGGAGCAGGCAGCGGCCGGATGTGGCCCATGTCTTCGGCTTCTGGGAGAGCCGCGCCTTCTACGACTCCTTCATGGCGCGCGCCCACGACCGGCTCGCGGCCGGCCAGTCCGGCACGTACAAGGACATGCAGGCGAAGCTCTTCGACTACCGCTTCGATGTGAAGACCGGTTTCGAGCCCCGCTTCACGGACGCGGACGTGGTGCGGGTGGCGCACTGCAGAGTGCACTCCGAGCGGGCCGAGCACTTCACCTTGATGCAGCAGAAGGTGTGGAACCCGGCGATGGCCGGATCGCCCGGAATGGTCCGTGGGCTCTTCGGCGCGGCGTCCGACGAGGAGTTCCTGGTCCTGTCCATGTGGCGGTCGGCGGCCGAGCACGGCAAGTACCAGGTCGACCGGGTGGAGCGGCTGTCCCTGCGCGCTCAGACGGACGACGACGTCTCCGCCGTCTCCGGTGACATCGTGCGACTGGATCCCACCTGGACGGTCTGAACGCGTCGGCACGCGCGCGTGCCGCACGGGGCACTCGATCTACGCCGGATGGGCCGTACGAGTGCTCGAACCGGGCCGATCCGATCTAGGGTCGAGGTATGGCACGACCGCGGCGCATCGTCCTTGTCCGGCACGGCGAATCCGAAGGAAACGCCGACGACACCGTCTACGAGCGCGAACCGGACCACGCTCTGGCGCTCACCGACACCGGTTGGCGGCAGGCCGAGGAGACCGGAAAGGAACTGCGGGACCTGTTCGGCCGCGAGCGGGTGAGCGTCTACGTCTCGCCCTACCGGCGTACCCACGAGACGTTCCGCGCCTTCCGCCTCGATCCCGATCTTGTGCGGGTGCGGGAGGAGCCGCGCCTGCGGGAGCAGGACTGGGGAAACTGGCAGGACCGCGAGGACGTACGGCTCCAGAAGGTGTACCGCGACGCCTACGGGCACTTCTTCTACCGCTTCGCGCAGGGCGAGTCCGGAGCGGACGTGTACGACCGGGTCGGCGCCTTCCTGGAGAGCCTCTACCGCAGCTTCGAGGACCCCGACCACCCGCCGAACGTGCTCCTCGTGACCCACGGCCTGACCATGCGGCTGTTCTGCATGCGGTGGTTCCACTGGACCGTCCAGGACTTCGAGTCGCTGTCGAACCCTGGGAACGCCGAGACGAGGTCGCTCGTTCTCGGGGAGAACGGCAAGTATGCACTCGACCGCGAATTCGAGCGATGGTGTGAACCGAGGCCCTATGGAGTCACCGGATAGAGTGGCAGAGCGATGATCGCTGACTCCTCTCCCGACCGGCGCATGGACCGCGCCCTGGCCAGCCTGCGTGGACTCTCCGTGGGAGACGCGCTGGGGTCGCAGTTCTTTGTCCCCGTGAACTATCCGCTGCTCAAGCGCCGCGCCCTGCCGGACGGCACCTGGCAGTGGACCGACGACACCGAGATGGCGTGCTCCGTGGTCGCCGTCCTCGCCGCCCACGACCGGATCGACCAGGACGACCTGGCCCGCTCCTTCGCGGAACATCACGACTTCGACCGGGGCTACGGCCCCGCGGTCAATCGGCTGCTGCGACAGGTCCGCGAAGGCGGTGACTGGCGCGCCCTCGCGTCCGCCCTGTTCAACGGACAGGGCTCGTGGGGCAACGGGGCGTCGATGCGGATCGCCCCGCTCGGTGCCTACTACGCCGACGACCCCGAGCAGGCCACGCATCAGGCCGAGATCTCGGCCTACCCGACGCACCAGCACCGTGAGGCCGTCGTCGGAGCGATGGCCGTGGCCGCCGCCGCGGCGCTGGTGGCTACCCCGCAGGGGCCGCCGCCCACCCCGCACGACCTGATCGACGGGGTGATCGCGCTGGTGCCGCGCAGTGCGGTGCAGGCGGGTCTGCGCCGTGCCAGGGACATGCTCGACTACGGCGATCCGGGCACGGTCGCCGCGGTGCTCGGCTGCGGGCGACGGACGACCGCGCACGACACCGTGCCGTTCGCCCTCTGGTCTGCGGCGCGTGGCCTCGGTGACTTCGAGAACGCGTTCTGGAACACCGCCCAGGTCGGCGGAGACCTGGACACGACCTGCGCGATCGTGGGTGGAGTCGTCGCCTCCGGCCAGGGCGGAGAGCCCTCGCCCGAGTGGGTCGAGCGCACGGAGCCGCTGCCGAAGTGGGCTCTCACCACGTCGTCCCACTGAGCGGCCCAGGCTCCCTCACGCGCGTACGGTGAACCCCGCATCGATGACCAGGTGCCCGGCCCGCCCTTGGTGACGGGCGGGCCGGCCATCGAGGCCGAGACCGGGGGAACCTGCGACCGTCGGGCCCGCCGGTTACAGAGCCGGAGCGCCGCTGAGCGACTCCATGTCGCTCTTGCGCACGCGGATGACGACCGAGGCGACGACGAGGGCGAGCACACCCATGGCCGCCGCCGGGATGAACGCCGTCGATATCCCATGGGAGAGCACCTCGTGGCTCCACGGGGCCGGCAGCTGATGTGTCTTGGCGAACGCCGCCTTCTGCTCCGGGCTCGCCTGGGACATGAACGACGTGACCTGCTTGGTCCCCTCGTCGCGACTGGCAGTGCCGAAGACCGTGGTCAGGATGGACAGCCCGAGGGAGCCGCCGACCTGCTGCGTCGTGTTGAGCAGGGCGGAGGCCGCGCCCGCCTCGTGTGGGGCCACTCCGGAGACGGCCGTGACCGTGACCGTGACGAAGTTGAGCCCCATGCCGAAGCCGAAGATCAGCATCGGACCGAGTACACCACCCACGTACGAGCTTCCCGAGTCGACCAGCGACTGCCAGGCGAGTCCGATGGTGACGAGGGTGGCGCCGGTGATCAGGAACGGCTTGGGGCCGAGCGTCGGCAGCAGCCGCTGGGATATCCCCGCGCCCAGGGCGATCACGACGGTGACCGGCAGGAAAGCCAGACCGGCGCGGATGGGGGAGTACCCCAGCACGTTCTGCACGAAGAGCACGATGTAGAAGAACATGCCGAACATCGCCGCGGCGAGGCTGATCATGATCACGTATGTACCGGAGCGGTTGCGGTCCGCGAACATCCGGAGCGGGGTGATCGGCTCCTTGGCACGGGACTCGACGAAGACGAAGGCGGCGAGGAACACCACGGCCGCGGCGAACGCGCCCACGGTGAGCCCGTCGCGCCAGCCGTCGGACGCGGCCCTGATGAAGCCGTAGACGAGCGCGACCATGCCGAGGGTCGAGGTGAGCGCGCCGGTGAGGTCGAAGCGGCCTGGGTGGCGCTCGGACTCCTTGATGTAGCGCGGGGCGAGCGCGGCGATCAGTATGCCGATCGGCACGTTCACGAACAGCACCCAGCGCCAGTCCAGCCAGTCCGTGAGGACACCGCCGGCCAGCAGTCCCACGGCGCCACCGCCCGCGGAGACGGCGGCGAAGATGCCGAACGCTCTGTTCCGCTCGGGACCTTCGGGGAATGTCGTGGTGATGAGTGCGAGCGAGGTCGGCGAGGCGATCGCGCCGCCGACGCCCTGGAGCACGCGCGCGGCGAGCAACTGCCAGGGTTCCTGGGCCAGTCCGCCGAGCAGCGAGGCGAAGGTGAAGAGCAGGATGCCGCTGATGAAGACCCGGCGACGCCCCAGGATGTCCCCGGCGCGGCCGCCCAGCAGCAGCATTCCGCCGAAGGTGAGGGTGTAGGCGCTGACCACCCACGTCAGGTTGGTGGTCGAGAAGTTGAGTGCGGTCTGGATGTGCGGCAGTGCGATGTTCACGATGGTCGCGTCGAGCACCACCATGAGCTGGCAGGCGGCGATCACCGCGAGGGCGATGCCGGGCCGTGGTGAGCGAGCGGCAGGCTTCGGCACGGTGGGCATGGGGTCGTGCGTCTGGATTTGATCGTGCGTCACAGGATGTCCCCCAGAAGCGGATTAGTGAACGTAAGCGTTCACTAATCCAGACCTTAGCGAGCGGCTCTTGGTGAACGCAAGCGTTCCTTAAGAGAGTTGACTCCAAGGGGTGGTCCGGGGGTTGAGCGTCTCGCTGGATGCTTGGTGCAGGCGCGCTCGGCCCCGGGGCGCGGCCTGGTGATTCCCGGGTCCGGGCCGTCGAAAGAAGCTCCCTCGCCTGACATCCTGGTCAGGGGCGGGGCCCGGCCGGGGCCCGCAGATCTCGCGCCGACGGAGAGGTTGCCACCATGGATCCCCCACGGGAGCGCTACTGAACGTGCCCGTCCGCTTCGCCTCGACGGTGGTGGGTCCCCTTTCGCCGGACCTGATCGTTCGCCGAAACCGCCACTCGCGTCCGGACCGCTCCCGAACCGCTCAATGGAGAGAAAAAGATGGTTACTTCGCGCTGGACGGCCGACCCCGCTCGGTCGGCCGCCGCCCTGCGCAGGCGTGGCCCCGTGTTGGAACGGGCCATCCTCGAAGCCGCACTCGATCAGCTCAGCACGGTCGGCTGGAACGGCCTCACCATGGAGGGTGTCGCCGCCGGCGCGCAGACCGGCAAGGCCGCGGTGTACCGGCGCTGGCCCTCCAAGGAGGACCTGGTGATCGACGCGCTCCAGGCCGGACTCCCGCAGGTCGACTCCGTGCCGGACCTCGGAAGCGTCCGCGAGGACCTGTTGGAGCTGTGCCGACAGATGCGCGACGCCATGTTCTCGCGCCCCGGATCCGCGCTCCTCTCCGTCATTCACGAATGCGACACCCTCACTGCGGAGCGCTTTCACAGCGTGATCATCCAGGGGATCATCGAGCCCGGCGTCGAGCTGGTCAAAGAGGTCATCAGCCGCGGAATTGCGCGCGGAGACGTACGTGAGGACGCGGTCGGCGCCTCTGTGTGCGACGTCATCCCGGCGATGATGATGTATCGCTCGAAGGTGTGCGGAAGCGAATGGAGGGACGAGGATCTGGTGGAGTTGATCGACGACGTCATGGTCCCCCTGCTGGTGCGGCACGCGGACTGAGGCGAGCCGGGTGTCGCGCGGGAGGCTCGGCGGCGTACGCTGTCTGGCGCCATGCCGTACGAAGCCCCCACCCACACCGTCGAGCGCTCATTGCGCGCCACCACCGGTGCCAAGATCATTGCCGGTGTCGACGAGGTCGGCCGCGGTGCCTGGGCCGGACCGGTCACCGTCTGTGCCGCCGTCACGGGGCTGCGCCGCCCGCCCGAGGGTCTCACCGACTCCAAGCTGATCAGTCCCAAGCGCCGTGAGACGCTCGCGGACGAGCTGGAGGGCTGGGTCACCGCGCATGCCCTGGGGCACGCGTCCCACGACGAGATCGACGACCTCGGCATGACGGCGGCTCTCCGCCTCGCGGCCGTCCGGGCTCTCGAGAGCCTGCCCGTGCGGCCCGACGCCGTCATCCTCGACGGGAAGCACGACTACCTGGGTGCTCCCTGGCAGGTCCGTACGGTGATCAAGGGTGACCGTTCCTGCATCTCCGTCGCCGCGGCGTCGGTGATCGCCAAGGTTCGTCGCGACAAAATGATGGCCGAACTGGGCCTCGACCATGCAGACTTCGGGTTTGCGGCCAACGCCGGATACCCGTCGCCGGTGCATCGCGCCGCGCTGGAGGAGCGGGGGCCCACCCCGTACCACCGGCTTTCGTGGGCGTATCTTGATGCGCTGCCCCAGTGGCGGCACCTCAAGAAGGCCCGCAGTTGGGCGGAGGCAAGCGCTCCAGAGATCGAAGGTCAGCTCGGCTTCGACTTCTGATTCTTGCGTTCGCACTGTTGTGCCACCCGCTGGCGCGAACCACACCCGCGTTTGATAGATATCAACCCATGCCTCTCATTCCCGAGGAGCCTCAGATTCACGAGAGCGCCCAGGGTCCCCGCGCCACGCCGGCCAGCAGCCGCACCGCGCCGACCCCCCGTCCTGTTCCCGGCCCGCGTCCCGCGGCGTCGTCGCGACCCGGTCGTCCGGGTCCTGCAAGGCCCGCACCGCCCGCGCAGCGCACGCCGCGCGAGCCGGTCGGGTCTCCCACGCCGGGGCCGAACGCCCCTGCCATCCCTTCGACTTCGGCCGCCCAGCCGCAGATCCAGCTCATTCCGGCCTCGGCCGAGGGTGCGCTGGACGCCGCTGAGGAAGCCCTTGACCTGCTGCTCGACACCGGTCGCGCGCCGGGCGAAGTGCTGGTGATCACCACTGGTGACCCGCACCCGTGGGCCGCGCACGAGCTGTCGTTCGGCGAGGCCGCCTACTGGGCTCAGCACGACGCGGGCGACGACGTCTTCTACGCCGATGCCGCTGCCCTGGACCGGGCCGCCGCGCGCCCGGTGGTCGTCGTCGCCCTGAACGGCGGCGTCGACGAGACGGCCGCGACCGCACTGCCGCTCGCGCTCGGCCGGGCCGGTGCCCTGCTGGTCGTCTGCGGCGACCCGCAGCGCATCAACTCGCTGCTCGGCGCCGGGGTCTGACGCGCGGCTTGCCGGCTGCCCGCACCGGTCGACGGTGACCGGGGAGCCCGGCAGGCCCACGCGCGGCCCCGGCCGCGCGTTCTAGCGTGCTGCGGCGCGGCGGAGCATCTCCGTCGCGGCGCCGCCGGTGCGCGGCGCGGACTGCTCGCTGCCGCCGAGCACCTCGGCCACGGAGCCGAGGCTGGGGCGGCGGCCGCCGCGGCCCTCACCGAGCACCTGCCAGCCGTCACGAGTCATCGTGATGTACGCACCACAGCGAAGACCGTGCAGCGTGCAGGCATCGCGCAGCCCCCACATCCACGCACCGTCCTCCTCCGTCCAGTGGGTGTCCCCCTCGCGGCAGTAGAGCAGGACGGCGGTACGGACCGGGGTGCGCCGACGCAGGTCGTGCGGGATGACCCGGCGCAGCTGGGACAGCAGGGCGTTGCGGAACGTCCAGCCGTCGGTGCCGTCCTCACGGCGTGTGAACGACGCGCTGGCGCGCAGCCGTTCCTCCGGGTCGAGCACCGCCACGACGGCGGTGCGCGGGATCGGTCGGTGGCGGGCGTGCAGGCCGCTGACAACCTCGCGCGGATTGCGCAGCAGGGGAATTCCGGCTGCCGCCCACTCCGCGGGTTCCAGCAGCCTGGTCGGTCGGTCGATGGAATCTGCGGACCTCTCGGCGCGCATCGAGGACGCGGGTATCGATGTCGCCGAGGACGGAGCGAATCCGAAGGTCACGATCCTCCCTTCGGCTACACGCCACCCTGGAGGGCAGGCGGGGTCGGACTGGGGGGCGCACCGCGGTACAGCTCTATCCGGGCCACGGGGGAGCCGCGCGGGGAGCGGCTCCAATTCTTCCCGTCGTACTGGCGCACGGCAACGAGCAATTAGGGCTCGGGACCGGAATTTGGCGATGCGTCGCCTATATCCCTGCCCAAAGGTTGTGCCATGGATGCCTGAGTCAGCCCTGTACCGCGAGGACCAGCGGCAACACCCCCTCCGCACCGGCCCGGCGCAGCAGGCGCGCGGCCATCGCCAGCGTCCAGCCGGTCTCCATGAAGTCGTCCACGAGCAGCACCGGGCCGCCCGCGTGTGCCAGCGCTTCGGCCAGCTGGGGCGAGAGCGTCAGGGTGCCGTCGAGGGCGCGCAGCCGCTGCGCGCTGTTGCTTCGCGGGATGTGCGCGGTGTCGCTGCCCGGTGCGTACTCGATCCGTCCCAGCAGGGGCATCCGGCCCACCTGGGCGATGCCCGCGCCGAGAGAGTCGATGAGCTGCGGCCGGGTGTGCGAGGCCATGGTGACGACTCCCACCGGGCGCGGTGGTGCGTCAGCGGCGTCGGACGCCCAGCCGCCGGGGCCCTTGGCCCAGTCGGCCAGCACCTCCACCACGGCCCGTGCCACGTCGTCGGGGACCGGTCCGTCCTGGGCCTGCGGTGTGAGCATGGGGCGCAGCCGGTTGCCCCAGCCGATGTCGGAGAGGCGGCCGAGCGCGCGGCCCGGCCCCGCCTGCTCGCCCGCCGGGATACGGCCCTTGAGGTCGATGCCGACCGCGGCGAGCCCTGTGGGCCACATCTTGCGGGGCTCCACCTCCACGCCGGGGCGCCCGAGCTCGCCGCGTGCCGAGTCCAGCGCCGCCGTCGAGACCGAGGTGGTGAACCGGCCCTCCGCGCAGTTGTCGCAGCGGCCGCAGGGAGCGGCCTCTTCGTCGTCCAGCTGCCGGCGCAGGAACTCCATCCGGCAGCCGGTCGTCGTCGCGTACTCGCGCATCGCCTGCTGCTCGGCCTCACGCTGCTTGGCGACCCATGCGTAGCGCTCGGTGTCGTAGATCCAGGGCTGTCCCGTGGCGATCCAGCCGCCCTTCACGCGGTGCACGGCGCCGTCCACGTCCAGGACCTTGAGCATGGTCTCCAGGCGCGAGCGGCGCAGCTCCACCAGAGGTTCGAGAGCCGGTAGCGAGAGCGGCCGGTCGGACTGGGCCAGCACGTCCAGCGTGCGGCGCACCTGCTCCTCCGGCGGGAAGGCGAGGGAGGCGAAGTAGCGCCAGATCGCCTCGTCCTCCTTGCCGGGCAGCAGCAGCACCTCGGCGTGCTCGACCCCGCGCCCGGCGCGTCCCACCTGCTGGTAGTACGCGATGGGCGACGACGGGGATCCGAGGTGGACGACGAAGCCGAGGTCCGGCTTGTCGAATCCCATGCCGAGTGCGGAGGTCGCGACCAGGGCCTTCACCCGGTTCGCCAGCAGGTCCTCTTCCGCCTGCTGCCGGTCCGCGTTCTCGGTCTTTCCCGTGTACGAGGTCACGACGTGCCCGCACTGACGCAGATATGCGGTGACCTCCTCGGCGGCGGCGACCGTGAGGGTGTAGATGATCCCGGACCCCGGCAGCTCGCTCAGATGGTCGGCCAGCCAGGCCAGTCGGTGCGCGGCGTCGGGCAGCTGCAGCACTCCGAGGCTGAGGCTCTCGCGGTCGAGCGGGCCGCGGAGCACGAGTGCGTCCGAGCCGCCGCCGGTGCCGAGCTGCTCGGCGACGTCGGCCGTCACCCGTGCGTTCGCCGTCGCGGTCGTGGCCAGCACCGGGACGCCCTGCGGCAGGTCGGCGAGCATCGTGCGCAGCCGACGGTAGTCGGGGCGGAAGTCGTGGCCCCAGTCGGAGATGCAGTGTGCCTCGTCGACGACGAGGAGGCCGGTGGCCGCGGACAGCTGAGGCAGCACGTTGTCCCGGAAGTCGGGGTTGTTCAGCCGCTCCGGGCTGACCAGGAGCACGTCCACGTCGCCCGACGCGACCTCGGCGCGCACGGAGTCCCACTCCTCCGTGTTGGACGAGTTGATCGTCCGGGCGCGGATACCGGCCCGCTCCGCCGCCTCCACCTGGTTGCGCATCAGGGCGAGCAGTGGAGAGACGATCACCGTCGGGCCGCTGCCCCGCTCGCGCAGCAGAGCCGTGGCGACGAAGTACACCGCGGACTTGCCCCAGCCGGTGCGCTGCACGACCAGAGCGCGTCTGTGATCGGCGACCAGCGCCTCGATCGCCCGCCACTGGTCCTCGCGCAGCCGGGCCGTGCCGCTGGCGTCTCCGACGAGGCGGGCCAGCACGGTGTCGGCCGCGGTCCGCAGATCTTCGTTGCTCATGCCCCCATGCAACCCGATGGCACTGACATCGCGCGAATGAGTCCGCCGAGCTGTGGACAACTCATGTCGTGTCCCTGATCGAGGTTATCCACAGGTCAAAACGGAATCGTGCGATCCGGTGCATGGTCCTCGCATGACGAATCACATCGAGCCCGTCGGAACGTCCGGCGCGGCCAAGATCACTCTGCGCACTGCCGGCGAACTGGCGGAGGCGCTGCCGTACTTGCTCGGGTTCCGGCCCGACGACAGCATCGTTCTCGTCGCCCTGTACAAAGGGCGGTTCGGCGGACGGGTGCGACTGGGCATCCCCGAGCGATCCGAGGACTGGCCCTCCGTCGCGCAGCAGCTGGCCCGCTGTCTGGTCGGCGGATGCGAGCGAAGGGACGGGCGGCCGGACAGCGTCGTCGCGTTCCTCTGCCAGGACGCGTCGGCCCGGAGGGCAGCGCCCGTACCATCGGTCGTGGAGCGCCTGCGCCCCCTCGCCCAACTGCTGCGGACCGAGTGCGGCGTACTGGACGTACCGGTGACCGAGGCGCTCTGCCTCTCCGACGGGCGGTACTGGAGCTACTGCTGCCCGCGCCCCGACTGCTGCCCGCCCGAGGGCAACACCATCGCGGCCGACGGCACCTCGGTGATGGCGGCGACGGCCGCCTACGCGGGCATTCACGTGCGACAGTCCGTGGCCGAGCTGACAGCGCGGCTCGCGCCCCTGGAGACGGCCCTCGTCCCCGACCAGACCCGTGCCCTGGACGCGGCGGCGATGGATCTCGTGCCGCGAATCCTCGCCGGCGCCCCGCGCGAGGAAGTGGAGGCGCAGACCCTGAGCCTGGCCCGGCTCGTCCTGGGGCGCCTCGCAGACGCCCCGGGCGTCGACGACGCACTGGACGCGGACCTGAGGGACGACGAACTACTGGCGCACGACGAGGCCGCCGCCCTCATCCTGGGCCTCCAGGACAGGATGACCAGGGACCGCGTGGCCGAGTGGATGGAGGGCGATGAGGCCCCTGCGGCACTGCGCCTGTGGCGGGCCCTGGCCAGGCGGTGCGTCGGAGGGTACGGCGAGCATGCGGCGGCGCCGCTGACCCTCGCCGGCTGGGTGGCCTGGTCGCTCGGCGACACCGTCGAGGCGGACCACGCGCTGGAGATGGCGCTCAGCGTCGATCCGCACTACAAGTTCGCCCGACTGCTCAACGAGGCCCGCTCCGAAGGAGTCGATCCGGAGCCGGTGCGGCAGTCCCTGCGCCGGATCCGTGCGGACCGGGAGGCCGAGCCCGCGACGAGCGAGGTGACGGTCGGCGACGCCGCGGGGTCGACGCCCACGGAGCCCGGGACCGCCGACGGCACGACCGATGAGGCTGTGGCGGGCCCGGTTCCGGAAGCCGTGGGCGAGGAGGCCAGGAGCCCGGCCGTCGTGGTGCCGGGCGGCGTGGAGGACCCGGGGATCTCCCGGGCGGCCCGTGGCCTGGCGGCGGCGCTGCGTCGCAGGGGCGAGCGGCGTTCGGGAGCGGGCACCCGACCCGCCCGGGCGGGGACGCGGGCGTCACGAAGGCCCGCGGGGCGCCGCACGGGACGTCCGCAATCCCGGGGCGACGGATGAGCGGGATCGCGGCCGGGGGCGGGCCGCGGTGGTTCATGGCGCTGTGGCGTTACTTGGGGCGGGGGCGCTCCGTTCACCTGAGGAGCGGGAGCGACGGCCGGGCCGCACCGCTCTCCTCCTCAGGTTCAGTCGCCCGGCAGCATGCCGGCGCCTCGCGCGACCGCGCGCGAAAGGAGGCGCCCCATGCGGGAGTTGAAGCCATGGCTCATCACCCCCGGCGGCAGCCCCATATTCCCAGCCGTGCTCAGGGCCGGGTTGAGGTACGTCCCCTGTCCGGTGGACGCTGCGGCTCATCCCTCGGACGGCGGACGGCCGGCGGCAGAGGAGCCGCGAGCAGGAGGAGTGAGGCCGTGACGTCCGACGCGACATGGCCGCCTACGCGCTCGGCACCGGACGAGGACCACCGGCTGGACCGCCTCGCCGAAGCGCGCGCAGTGCCTCAGCCGCAGGCCCACGCCAGGCCGGACGCGGCGCCGAACAGACCCGCTCGGTTGCCGTCTCCGACCTCTGCCTCCGCATCCACCCCGCGTCGAAGCGGCGAACTTCCGCCCACGCACAGGTCGTTGATCTGCGTGGCCCTGCCCGGACTCGCGATCTCCTCGGACCAGGGCCAGCTGACCGCACAGGGACTGGAGGGCTTCTACCGCGCAGGACGGCGGCTGCTCTCCCGCTGCCAGATCCGCGTGTTCGGCCGTGAGCCAGTGGCGGTGCAGGCTCGTATGGTCTCCGCCGACCGGGCCCGCTTCATGGCCGTGGTGCGGGCGTCCCCCGACGCCGGGCCCGACCCGGACATCGTCGTGCAGCGGATCCGGCACGCCGACGGCACGGAGCGGATCACGCTCCAGAGCTCGGCGCTGCGGCCCCTGCGGGTTCCCCTGGAGGTGTCCCTCAGCACGGACCTGGCCGAACTCGGTGCGGTCGCCGCCGGACAGCCCGGGCGGGAGCTGCCCGCGATGGTCCACGACGCCGGACTGCGCTGGTCCTCGCCCACCTGCCACGCCGTGGTCACCGCGGCACCGGCGCCCACGGACGCGCTCGCCTCCGCGGGCCTGCTCCGCTGGGAGTTCGAGCTGCCTCCGGGCGGTGTCCGCACCGTAGAGCTGCGGATTCGTGCGGACGGCGCGGGCAGCGGCAGGAGCGCGGGCCACAGCACGGTCCGGCCGTTCGCCGGAGCCCGGGCGCACGGCGACGACCCACGGGTGGAGCCGCTGCTGCGGACCTGTGCCGACGACCTTCAGGCGCTGCTGGTGCGCGACCCCGGACATCCGTCGGACGTCCACCTCGCGGCGGGGGCGCCCTGGCGGTGCGGCCCGGCTCCGGCGGAGTCGCTGGCCGCCGCCAGAATGGCGCTCCCCCTCGGCACCCGGCTGGCCGCCGGCACGCTGCGCGCGCTCGCCCGCACGCAACTGACGCGGCCAGGAGCGGAATTCGGCCGCCTTCCCGGACCGTTGCGGCATGCGGGCCCCCAGATCCCGCCCAGCTGCACCGGTATCGAGGCCACCCTGCTGTTCCCGGTGCTCCTCGCGGAGGCCAGACGATGGGGCCTCGCGGAGCAGGAGACCGCCGAGTTGCTTCCCGCCGCCGAGCGGTGTCTGCAGTGGCTGCGCACCAGCGCCCGCGAAGGGCCGTACGTGCCGGATCCGGGCCCGGGCGGCCCGCTGCGCTGCGAGACGCAGGCGCACGCGCACCGTGCCGCGCTGATCGGTGCGGACCTGCTCGACGCGTACGGCAGGCCAGGAGCCGGGGAGCTGCGCCAGTGGGCGGAGGAGCTGAGACGTCGATTCAGAGAGGACTTCTGGGTGGACGACCGGGGCGGTGGCCGACCCGCGGCGGCCCGCACCGCCTCCGGCCGCCCGATCTCGCACCTGGGCAGCGGCGCCGCGCATCTGCTGGACACCGGACTGCTGGGCGGCGGCACCTGTGCACCGGGCCTCCTGGACAAGGTGCAGACCGAGCAGTTGGCGCGGCTGTTCGGCAGCCCCGGGCTCGACTCGGGGTGGGGGCTGCGCACCCTCGAGCTCAAGGAGCCGCTGTACAACCCGTTCGGGCACCGGACCGGCGCGGTACGGGTGCACGAGACAGCCGTGGCGGTCGCCGGCCTGTCCGCGGCCGGATACGAGAAGGAAGCCGCGTCCCTGCTGCGCGGCACCCTGGCCGCGGCGGAGGCGTTCGCCCTCCGGCTGCCCGAGATGTACGCGGGGGAGCAGCGAGTCGAGGGCGGAGCTCCGTTGGCGCATCCCGCAGCCTGCAGACCCGCCGCCGTGGCCGCGGCCGCGGGCGTACATCTGCTGGCCACCCTCGTCGGTATCCGCCCGGACGTGCCCGCCGGGACGGTGGCGCTGTCACCCGTGCGCGGGGCGCCGCTCGGTGAGCTGGGTCTGACGGGACTGAGCGTCGGCGGACACGCGTTCTCCGCGCGGGTCAGCCGACTGGGACTCGGGATGGTCGAGGAGGCGGCGGACAGTCTGCAATTGGGGGTGTGACGGCTCGGGAAGAGGCTCCGGCGTCCCGGCGGCGGGCGTCGATCAAGTGGGGAACCACAGGCGAAGGGAGTGTTTATCGTCAGGCAGACGACTATGATCGTTCCATGTCGCCCTACGACCCGTCGGCGCCCTACGACCCGTCGGCCTTCCCGCCTTTCGCAGTCACCGTCGACCTGGTCGTGCTGACCGTGCGCCGTCACGCCCTGTGCGCGCTGGCGGTGCGGCGTGGGGAGCCGCCGTTCCAGGGGCGCTGGGCCCTGCCCGGTGGATTCGTACGGGACGACGAGGACCTGACCGCGGCGGCCGCGCGCGAGCTGTCCGAGGAGACGGGCCTGTGCGCCCACGACCCGGACGCGCCCGCGCAGGACAACGGCGCGCACCTCGAACAACTGGCCACCTACGGCGATCCGAAACGGGACCCGCGGATGCGTGTGGTCAGCGTCGCTCACCTGGCGCTCGCCCCCGACCTGCCGGCGCCGCGGGCCGGCGGAGACGCGCACAGCGCCCGCTGGGCGCCGGTCGAGGCGCTGTTGAACCAGAGCGGGTACGGACGCGAGGGTGAGCAGACCGAGCCGCTCGCCTTCGACCACGCCAGGATCCTGGCCGACGGGGTGGAGCGGGCCCGCTCGAAGATCGAGTACTCCTCGCTCGCCACGGCCTTCTGCCCTCCGGAGTTCACCGTGGGAGAGCTGCGCCGGGTCTACGAAGCGGTGTGGGGCGTCGCGCTCGACCCGCGCAACTTCCACCGCAAGGTGACGGGGACGCCCGGCTTCCTGGTGCCCACCGGTGGAACGACGACGCGCCAGGGAGGCCGTCCCGCCCAGCTCTTCCGCGCGGGCGGTGCCACGCTGCTCAATCCGCCGATGCTGCGGCCCGAGGTCTGACCAACTCGCGGGCACCGCGCCGTCGTTCGGCACACGGCTCTTGGCGTCAGGGCGGGGGCGAAATTTCGGTCGGCCGTTTTTCGGACGTTCGCGCCGTCACCCTGCCCTAAATGACAGAAATGTCGCGTTATCTTGCTGTGGTACCCACGGGGTTCGCCTGCCAGGGAACCGGCGGACGGGCCCCGGCCGCCGAGCGGTCGCCCATCCTGCGAGAGAAGCGATGATCCAGGCCATCGGACTGACCAGCACCGCCCGCAAGGAGAGTCCGCCCGCGGTCGACGACGTGTCCTTCGAGGCCGCCACGGGCCGTGTGACAGCCCTGCTCGGCGCCCGAGGCGCGGGCAAGACGACCACGGTGCGGCTGATGCTCGAACTCCAACAGGGCCGTGGCATCACCTACTTCAGAGGCCGCCCCCTGCACCGCATCACCCACCCGGCACGTGAAGTGGGCGTGCTTCTCGGTGATGTGCCGGGGCATCCGGCCCGTACCGTCCGCGGCCAACTGCGCATGCTCTGCTCCGCGGCCGGCGTCCCCGTCCAGCGCGCGGACGAGGTGCTGGAGGTCGTGGGGCTCGTGAGCCTGCGCGATCTGCGGCTCGGCACTCTGTCGCGCGGCATGGACCGGCGGCTCGGCCTGGCCTGCGCGCTGCTCGCCGACCCGCACACCTTGGTCCTCGACGGCCCGGCGGACGGCCTGTCGATCCGTGAGGGCAAGTGGCTGCACGGGATCCTGCGGGCGCACGCGACCGTCGGCGGCACGGTGCTGTTCACCACCGACGACGCCAAGGAGGCGGCGCGGACCGCCGACCATGTCGTCACCCTCGACGCCGGCAGAGTGATTGCCGACCAGGATGTCGCAGCCTTCGCCCGCACCAGGCTGCGGCCCCGGGTCGCCGTCCGCAGCCCGCACGCCGCGCGGCTCGGCGTCCTGCTGACCAAGGAGGCCCGCACGGCGAAACGCTCCGTCGAGGTCGTCACCGAGGACGGCAGCCGCCTGTCGGTCTACGGCAGCAGCTGCGCGGACGTGGGCGAGACCGCGTTCCGGCACAACATCCTCGTGCACCAACTCGCCGACGAGGCCGGGGACGCGGGGCCCCTGGTGGCGTTGTCCCCCCTTGCCGATGCGGACGCTGGCGCCGCCGCCGGTGTGGCCGATGTCGCAGCCGACGACCCGGCGGACCGGGCCCTTACCGCCCCCTCCGGTGGGCAAGCGGCTGCCGAGGCCGACGCCCCCGCTCCGGGCCGCACCCATGCCCGCTCCCTCACTCCCGCGGCCGAGCCGTCAGCAGCCACCAGCACCTTCGTGCCGCTCGCCGGCGCCACGTCGCCGTCCGGGAGCACCGGGACCGGCTCGGCCGGCGAACACCGAGAGGGCGTCGCGAGCAGCGCTCGAACGCCCGCCGCGGCACTGCCCGCGCTGCCGCCCCCCATCACGGTCCGCCTCGCACGCAGCCCCCTGCGCCCGCTCCGCTACGAGCTGCGCCGGGCCACCGGCATCGCCACCGGCTACGTCACCGTGGCACTCGTCGTCGCCGTCTCCGGGCTCATCGCCGTACTGCTCGCCCGCGCGGGACACACACCGCAACCGCGGCTCCTGGCCGCATGGCCCCAGGCGCTGCCCCTGCCGCCCGCCGCCGTGGGAGCGGGGCTGCTCGGGGCCTTCGCCTTCGGCGACGAGTTCCGCCACCCCGCCCTCGCCGCCGACCGCGGCACGGTCCCGCACCGCCTGGGGCTTCTCGCGGCCAAGCTGGCCGTCGGCGCGGCGACAGCCGTCCTGATGGCCGCCCTCGTCGTCGGCTGCGACGCCGCGCTGCTCCACCTCGTATACGGACAGGAGCTCACGCAGGTTCCCGCCGACTGGCTTTCGCTGAGCGCGAGTTGGATCGTCCTGGTCGTGGCGTGCGCGTGGGCCGGGGTGCTGGCGTCCGGAGTCTTCCGCTCCACGGCCGCCGGTCTCGCCGCCGTGGTGGCGGTTCCGATCGTCATCGTGCCACTCGTACAAAAGGCCCTCGAGGGACCATCTGTGCGAACAGCGGCCGGGCTGCCGGGACGGCTCCGAGAACTCGCGCTGCTGCACTGGCCCTTCGGCGCGGAGCGGTTCGTCGCGGCCGGAGTACGCATGATCGCTCAACCTGTGGGCGGTGCGCTCTTGTTGTCGCTGACCGCGCTGCTCTGCGCATATCTGCTCGCGGTGCTGCGTCCCAAGGTGCGTTGACGGCCGTCCGGAGCCTTCCGGCGCTCCTCTGTTCGCAACTCCTTCTGGAAAGCCCATTTCTTTCCGATAAGGCGTCAATTGCGGCGAGGGCGGCGATCACCCTTTCGTGTGCTTTTCACCAAAGACCTCAAGGGAGTTGGGAACAGCGCCGACAACAGATTCCGTGAGTACCCTTGCGCACACCATGATGACCGCCGCCCGCTCCGCCGACTCCGGCCTCGCCGGACCGGGCGAACTCGACCGCTACCCGTTCCCGGAGTCGGCCGCCGACAGAGTCGGTGCCTCCGCCTGGGACAGCACGGACCATGAACTGGGCCGCGTCGGCCGGCGCCCCACGGGCAACCGGGGCCGCGGTCTGCACGGTCAACTCGTTCAGCAGCTGGGGCAGATGATCGTCTCCGGCGACCTGGGCGCCGACCGCCCGCTGGTGCCCGAGGAGATCGGCCAGCGTTTCGAGGTGTCCCGTACTGTCGTCCGCGAATCCCTTCGCGTACTCGAGGCCAAGGGCCTGGTCAGCGCCCGGCCGAACGTCGGCACGCGCGTGCGTCCGGTCAGCGACTGGAACCTCTTGGACCCGGACATCATCGAGTGGCGCGCCTTCGGCCCGCAGCGCGACGACCAGCGCCGTGAGCTGAACGAGTTGCGCTGGACGATCGAACCGCTCGCCGCGCGGCTCGCCGCCGGCCACGGCCGTGAGGACGTGCAGCAGCGCCTTGCCGACATGGTCGAGATCATGGGTCACGCCCTGAGCCAGGGGGACGCGATCACCTTCTCCCGGGCCGATGCCGAGTTCCACTCGCTGCTGATCCAGCTCGCCGGCAACCGGATGCTGGAGCACCTCTCCGGCATCGTCTCGTCCGCCCTTCAGGTCTCCGGCGGTCCCGTCACCGGCTGTGACCGTCCGAACGAGACGGCGATCGGCCACCACGCGCGCATCGTCGACGCGCTCGCCGCGGGGGACGGCACCGGTGCCGAGGCCGCGATGCGCCACCTGCTCACCGTCCACCCCGAGGGGGAGCGCGTGGTTCCGGCCCCGCGCGAGCACTGAGCGCGCGGAGCGCCGCCAGAAGAGAAGCCGCGACCAGGTGTCGCCGGACGGCCCCGCCGCCTGCCTCGAGCACGGGGAAGCGGGGCGCGATCCGGCGACTCGGTCGTTGAGGGATTCGCCGGGCCTTGGTGCCGGGTTCGTCGAGGGACTGCGGACGCTCGCGGGGTGACCGCATCTGCCCGTATCCGTCAGTTTTTGACCGCTTACGGGGTGTGACTCGGGCCACGCAGATTGGGCGTAACGCTCCTCGGGGCAGCGCGATGACCTAAGAGGTGACAGCCGAGGAGGGAATACGGCAGCCGCTTGCGGCGCTGACTATCTCCCCGGTCCCCGCCCACGCCGTCGGCCCATCCCCAAGCCGGCGGTCGTCGGCTCCGGTCCACACAGGACGGGGCCGGAAGCCGTTTTCCAACGTTCCGAGAGGTTGTTCGTGTCGGCCAGCACATCCCGTACGCTCCCGCCGGAGATCGCCGAATCCGTCTCTGTCATGGCGCTCATTGAGCGGGGAAAGGCTGATGGCCAGATCGCCGGCGACGACGTGCGCCGTGCGTTCGAAGCCGACCAGATTCCGGCCACTCAGTGGAAGAACGTTCTGCGCAGCCTCAACCAGATCCTCGAGGAAGAGGGTGTGACGCTGATGGTCAGTGCCGCTGAGCCCAAGCGTCCCCGAAAGAGCGTCGCAGCCAAGAGTCCGGTCAAGCGCACCGCCACCAAGACTGTCGCGGCCAAGACGGTCACCGCCAAGAGGGTCGCTGCGACCACCACTCCCGAGTCGACGACCTCCGAGGCCGCCGCCGAGGAAGCCGCGCCCGCGAAGAAGGCCGTGGCGAAGAAGGCGACCGCCAAGAAGGCCACCGCCAAGAAGACCGTCGCCAAGAAGACCGCCGCCAAGAAGACGGCGGGCAAGAAGGACGACGAGCTTCTCGAGGACGAGTCGGCCGAGGAGACCCCCGCAGCCACCAAGGGTGACGGCGAGGAGACTCCCGAGGGCCAGGGCTTCGTCCTGTCGGACGAGGACGAGGACGACGCGCCTGCCCAGCAGGTCGCCGCCGCCGGCGCCACCGCCGACCCCGTCAAGGACTACCTGAAGCAGATCGGCAAGGTCCCGCTGCTCAACGCCGAGCAGGAGGTCGAGCTCGCCAAGCGCATCGAGGCCGGCCTGTTCGCCGAGGACAAGCTGGCCAACGCCGACAAGCTCGCACCCAAGCTCAAGCGCGAGCTGGAGATCATCGCCGAGGACGGCCGCCGCGCCAAGAACCACCTCCTGGAGGCCAACCTCCGTCTGGTGGTCTCCCTGGCGAAGCGCTACACCGGCCGCGGCATGCTCTTCCTGGACCTCATCCAGGAGGGCAACCTCGGTCTGATCCGCGCGGTCGAGAAGTTCGACTACACCAAGGGCTACAAGTTCTCCACGTACGCCACCTGGTGGATCCGTCAGGCGATCACCCGCGCCATGGCCGACCAGGCCCGCACCATCCGTATCCCGGTGCACATGGTCGAGGTCATCAACAAGCTCGCGCGTGTGCAGCGCCAGATGCTCCAGGACCTGGGCCGCGAGCCCACCCCGGAGGAGCTGGCCAAGGAACTCGACATGACCCCCGAGAAGGTCATCGAGGTCCAGAAGTACGGCCGTGAGCCGATCTCCCTCCACACCCCCCTGGGTGAGGACGGCGACAGCGAGTTCGGTGACCTCATCGAGGACTCCGAGGCCGTGGTTCCCGCCGACGCGGTCAGCTTCACGCTCCTCCAGGAGCAGCTGCACTCGGTGCTCGACACCCTCTCCGAGCGCGAGGCGGGCGTCGTCTCGATGCGCTTCGGTCTCACCGACGGTCAGCCGAAGACCCTCGACGAGATCGGCAAGGTCTACGGCGTCACGCGCGAGCGCATCCGTCAGATCGAGTCCAAGACGATGTCGAAGCTGCGTCACCCGTCGCGTTCGCAGGTCCTGCGCGACTACCTCGACTAGTCACAGGCTCCTGTACGTCCATCAGAAGGCCCGGCACTCCTCTCGCGAGGGAGAGTGCCGGGCCTTCTGCGTGCGTGGCTGTGGGTCGATCCTCGCGGTGCGTGCGACCCCCCGGTGAATCACTCTGGGTGTGCCACTGCAACTCAGAGTGAGGAGACCGTATGAGTCGTCCCTTCGCGAGAGCGCTGACCGCGTCGCTGACCGTCCTGGCCGCCGCGGCCGCGCTGCCCGCGTCCTCGGCGGCGCCCGCGGCCGCCGACGGCGGGATCATCGGCGGCCGTCAGGTCCAGGTGTCCGACAGTCCGTGGACGGTAGCCCTCTCCAGTCGTGACCGGTTCGGGGGTACGCGCGCGGGACAGTTCTGTGGGGGTGTGGTCGTCGCGCGGACCACGGTTCTCACCGCCGCGCACTGCATGAGCCAGGGTGTGCTCGGGGTGGCGCGCGACGAGGTGCGCGATCTCAAGGTGATCGCCGGGCGCAGCGATCTGCGCGCGGACGAGGGCGCGGAGATCCCCGTCCGGGAGGCGTGGGTCAACCCGGACTACGACGGGTCCACCAACGCGGGAGACGTGGCGGTCCTCACACTGGCCACACCGCTGCCCGAGGGATACGTCCTCCCGATGGCGGACGAGGGCGACCCCGCCTACGAGCCCGGCACGCGGGCCGAGGTCTACGGGTGGGGCGACACGACGGGTGCGGGTGACTATCCGCGCACTCTGCGTGCCGCGCGGGTCCACGTGCTGCCGGACTCGGTGTGCCAGGAGGCGTACCCGGGCAGCTCGGACGGCACGTACCTGCCTGCCTCGATGCTGTGCGCGGGCGAGTCGCGTGGCGGCAAGGACGCCTGTCAGGGGGACAGCGGCGGCCCGCTGGTCGCCCGCGGGAAGCTGATCGGCCTCGTGTCCTGGGGAAGCGGCTGCGGGCGGGCGGGAAGCCCCGGTGTCTACACGCGGGTCTCGGACGTGCTGCGCGTGCTGCGCAAGCACTCCTGACGCGTCACGCACGCGGACATGAGGACGGGCGGCCATCCCTGGGTGCAGGGATGGCCGCCCGATTACCGGCCTGGTGCCGTTGCTGGCTCGTCGTGGATGCGAGGCGTCAGCGTTCCTCGGTGTCGGCGCTTGCCGGAGCGGCGGTGAGTCGCTCCGTCTCGTCCTGTATCTCAGCGGCGATCTTCTTGAGTTCCGGCTCGAACTTGCGACCGTGGTGGGCGCAGAAGAGCAGTTCACCACCGCTGATGAGAACGACGCGCAGATATGCCTGGGCGCCGCAACGGTCACAGCGGTCAGCGGCCGTCAGCGGGCTCGCGGGGGTCAGAACAGTAGTCACGTCGCCTCTTCTCTAGCTCGACGAGCTGTCGTACCAGGGTCAACATCCAACCAGGCCGAAAACGTTCCCGCTCGCGGCTTTTCCTCGAAAATTTTCTCCGAGGCCGGCCAGGTGCTGCCGGGTGGCGGCGAATGTGCCGTATTGCGTCTCTTACGAGTCCTACGGGTTCGCGCGTTCTGTCAGGTCGGTCCTCCCCGGCCGGCTTGCCGGTTGTTCATGAGGACGTGCCCGGAGCCTAAATGGTTCATGCCTGGAAGGGAACGTGATGTGTGCTTCACTCCATCGAGGGATCGAACACGCATGCGACCTTGGATTAGTCTGTGCGTGAGGTGAGGGTGGCGTGACAACGGCTCTACCAGGCCTCGGTAGGCTCTGGGCGTCGACCGACGCCGGCCCCTTACCCACAAGGGCCCCATCTGAAATTCAGCGAGGAGCGAACCGCGTGACCGCCGAAACGTCCGTGCCGTCCACAGCGCTGCTGACCGGAGCAGACCGGGACGGTTCCAACTACACCGCGCGGCACCTCCTCGTCCTCGAGGGGCTCGAGGCCGTACGCAAGCGTCCGGGCATGTACATCGGCTCGACCGACAGCCGCGGTCTCATGCACTGCCTCTGGGAGATCATCGACAATTCCGTCGACGAGGCTCTCGGTGGCTACTGCGACCACATCGAGGTGATCCTGCACGACGACGGCTCCGTCGAGGTGCGGGACAACGGCCGCGGCATCCCCGTGGACGTCGAGCCCAAGACCGGCCTCTCCGGAGTCGAGGTCGTCATGACCAAGCTCCACGCGGGCGGCAAGTTCGGCGGCGGCTCGTACGCCGCCTCCGGCGGCCTGCACGGCGTGGGCGCCTCGGTGGTGAACGCGCTGTCGGCGCGTCTCGACGTCGAGGTCGACCGCGGCGGGCACACGCACGCGATCAGCTTCCGGCGCGGCGTCCCCGGCGCCTTCTCCAAGCCCGGCCCCGAGGCTCCGTTCGACCCCGCCGCCCGCCTGAGCAAGATCAAGAAGGTCCCGAAGGCCCGCCAGGGCACGCGCGTGCGCTACTGGGCGGACCGGCAGATCTTCCTGAAGGACGCCAAGCTCTCCCTGGAGAACCTGCACCAGCGTGCCCGCCAGACGGCCTTCCTGGTGCCGGGGCTCACCATCGTCGTACGGGACGAGTTCGGTCTCGGCGAGGGCGGCAGCAAGGGCGAGGAATCCTTCCGTTTCGACGGCGGCATCAGCGAGTTCTGCGAGTACCTGGCGCAGGACAAGCCGGTGTGCGACGTCCTCCGCCTGACCGGGCAGGGCACCTTCAAGGAGACCGTCCCCGTGCTCGACGAGCACGGCCAGATGACGCCGACCGAGGTGCAGCGCGACCTCGCCGTCGACGTCGCGATGCGCTGGGGCACCGGCTACGACACGACCATCAGGTCGTTCGTGAACATCATCGCGACCCCCAAGGGCGGCACCCACGTCACCGGCTTCGAGCGCTCGCTCACGAAGACGATGAACGAGGTGCTGCGTGCCCAGAAGCTGCTGCGCGTCGCCGAGGACGACATCGTCAAGGACGACGCCCTCGAGGGGCTGACGGCCGTCGTCACGGTGCGCCTCGCGGAGCCGCAGTTCGAGGGCCAGACCAAGGAGGTCCTCGGCACCTCGGCGGCGAACCGGATCGTCGCCAATGTGATCGCCAAGGAACTCAAGGCGTTCCTGACGTCCACCAAGCGCGACGCCAAGGCGCAGGCCCGTTCCGTCATGGAGAAGGCCGTCGCCGCGGCCCGCACGCGTATCGCGGCTCGCCAGCACAAGGACGCGCAGCGCCGCAAGACGGCCCTGGAGTCGTCGTCGCTGCCCGCGAAGCTCGCGGACTGCCGCAGCGACGACGTGGAGCGCAGCGAGCTCTTCATCGTCGAGGGCGACTCGGCGCTCGGCACCGCAAAGCTCGCCCGGAACTCAGAGTTCCAGGCGCTGCTGCCGATCCGCGGCAAGATCCTCAACGTTCAGAAGTCGTCCGTCTCGGACATGCTGAAGAACGTCGAGTGCGGCGCGATCATCCAGGTCATAGGAGCCGGGTCGGGCCGGACCTTCGACATCGACGCGGCGCGGTACGGCAAGATCATCCTGCTCGTCGACGCCGACGTCGACGGCGCCCACATCCGCACGCTGCTGCTGACGCTGTTCCAGCGCTACATGCGGCCGATGATCGAGGCCGGGCGCGTCTTCGCGGCTGTGCCGCCGCTGCACCGCATCGAACTGGTCCAGCCGAAGAAGGGCCAGGACAAGTACGTCTACACGTACTCGGACCGCGAGCTGCGCGAGACGCTGCTCGAGTTCCAGCGCAAGGGCGTCCGCTACAAGGACTCCATCCAGCGCTACAAGGGCCTGGGCGAGATGGACGCCGACCAGCTGGCCGAGACCACCATGGACCCGCGCCACCGCACGCTCCGCCGGATCAACATCGGCGAGCTGGAGGCGGCGGAGCAGGTCTTCGATCTGCTGATGGGCAACGACGTGGCGCCGCGCAAGGAGTTCATCAGCAGCTCCGCAGCGACCCTCGACCGCTCGCGCATCGACGCCTGACCAGCGCGGTACCGGGGGCGCGCCGTGCGGCGCGCCCCTTTCGCGTGGTCCGGGGCTCCACCCATGGGTGGAGCCGCACGATCCACCCACGATCCACCCTGGCTCCGATCTCCTGACCTGCACTCTTCCGTAGCGTCGACGGTGTTGAACCACTCCGCTCCGACCGCTCCACGGAGGCAGTCATGTCCGGGCCGACCGAAGTACTCGTGATCGTCGCCGCCGTCGCGCTCGTCCTCGTGCGTCAGTTCAGGACCGAGCGCCTGGCGATGGACCGCAAGTGGTGGCTGCTGCCCCTGATCCTCGGATTCGTGGCCGTGAGGGACGGCTCCCTCATGGACCCGCGGCACACCGCGGCCTCGGTGGTCCTGCTCGCCGTCGAGGTGGTGGTCAGCATCGGCATAGGGATCGGTTGGGCGTTCACCACGCGTGTCTGGGCCGATGAGCAGGGGGACATCTGGACCAAGGGCACGGCGGCCACCGCCGGCACCTGGGTCGGGGGCATGGCGGCCCGGGCGGCCGTCGTCGGGGTCGGCCTGGCGATGGGCGTCCACCTCGGCAGTTCCTCGTTCCTGCTGGGCTTCGCCCTCTCGCTCCTGGCCCGTACCGGAGTCCTGATGTGGCGGGCCGGCCATCAGCAGGCGGCGTACGTTGGTGCTGTCCCGCAGCCGGTGGGGGAGGGGCGCAGGTGAATCCCGGTCTCTGGACGACGTGGCCCACGCGGGAGGCGCTCTCCCGTGTGGGGCGGACGCGCGCCCGGCGCTGGCTCTCCTGGGCGGTGCGGATCGCCCTGGTGGGCACGCTGCTGTGGACCGCGGTGGCACAGCGCGATGTGGGCCCGTGGGCCGTCGCGGCCGCCCCTGTGGGACTGATCGCCTGTGCGGCGGCGACCTGGGGCTTCTACTGGACGACACTGGCCCATCGGCTGTGGCCCTCGCTCGGCCTGCTCGCACTGCTTCTGCTGGCCGCGGTGGCGGCGCACGGTATCGGATTCCTCGGGCCCGCCACCCTGCTGTGGTGCGGCTGCGCCGTCACCGCACTCCAGCGCTTGCCGCTGCTCGCCGCGGTTCCCTCCGCCGGCGTCGCGCTCGCCGGTTTCGCGGTCGTCAATCAGGACCCCTGGCTCACGACCGCGGCGATCATGGCGGGACTGTGCCTGTCCGGCTATGTGGTGCGCCTCGACGCCGAAGCCAGAGGCGGCGCGCAGCGCCTGCTGGTGCAGGAGCGGGCGGCCAGGGCCGCGGAGGCCGAATCGGCGGCCCTCGCCGAGCGGGCACGGATCGCCCGGGAGATCCACGACGTTCTCGCGCACAGCCTCTCCGCCCAGCTCGTCCACCTGGAGGCGGCACGGCTCCTCATCGAGCGCGGCGCCGACCGGGAGCAGATCCTCGACCGGGTCGTGGCGGCACGCGGCATGGCGCGCGACGGGCTCACCGAGACCCGGCAGGCGCTGTCGGCGCTGCGCGGCGAGATGACGCCGCTGGAGGAGTTCCTCGAAGGGCTGGTCGCGTCCGCGGACGGCGCCACCCTCACGGTGGAGGGCGAGCGCCGGCGGCTGCCCGCGGAGGCCTCGCAGGCGGTGCGCAGAGTCGCGCAGGAAGCGCTGACGAACGTACGCAAGCACGCTCCGGGAGCCAGGGCGGCGATGCGGCTGACGTACGGGACCCGCGAAGTCGCCCTGGAGACAAGGGACTCGGGGGCGACTCGGCAGCACGAGGAGCTCACTGTCAGTGGTTCCGGCTACGGTCTGTTGGGGATGAGGGAGCGTGCCGAGTTGCTGGGCGGGACGCTGGAGGCAGGGCCGTACGAGGGGGGTTTCGTGGTCACGTTGAAGGTGCCCCTGTGAGCGGGGCAGAGGCGGGGGAGCGCGGGGGCAGGCCGTCGGCCCGCGTGCTGGTGGTCGACGACCAGACGGTGGTGCGCGAAGGCATCGTGATGCTTCTCGGACTGTTGCCGGGAATCGAGGTGGTCGGCGCCGCGGGCGACGGCGAGGAGGCGTTGGCGCGCGTGGCCGAGCTGGCGCCGGACGTCGTTCTGATGGATCTGCGCATGCCGCGCTGCGACGGGGTCGAGGCGACCCGGCGGATCAGAGCCCGGCATCCGGGAACCCAGGTCGTCATTCTGACCACCTATGCCGACGACGAGTCGCTGTTCCCCGCTCTCACAGCCGGAGCGCGCGGATATCTCACCAAGGACGCCAGTGGTGAAGAGATCGTCCAGGCCGTCGAAAATGTGCTGTCCGGTGACGCGGGGCTCTCCCCGAAGATCCAGCGGAGGCTGCTGGAGCGGCTGGCGCGTACCGAGCCCGTCGCGCCGCCCGGACCGAAGGAGCCGCCGGACGGACTTACGGCCCGGGAGGCGGAAGTCATCCGGCTCATCGCGGACGGACTGACGAATCAGGAGATCGCCCGCACCCTCCATGTCTCCACCGCGACGGTGAAAACGCACATTAATAATTTGTTCGCCAAAACAGGCCTCAAGGACCGTGCGCAGGCGGTGCGTTACGCATATCGGCACGGGCTTGCGAACCTTCCGGAAACTAACCGCATTTCGCCATCACCTAATGGGGTGAACGACTTGTGAGCTGAGTCCAGGATCTTCCCGATCTGTCCATCCTTGGCAGGCGGCCGCAGTGGGCCGCGGACAAGGAGAGTTCGGTGGAGAAGCAAGACGGGTGCGAGACGGCGCAGCCCCGGGCCGGTGATCGCGGTGGAGTCAGCGATCCCTGGTACGACGCGCTGGCCTCGGGGTGGGGCGATGTGGACGGTACCGGCGCGCCGGCGCCTGCCGTACCCGCCCAGCCCGTGCCGGGGCAGCGGAGTGCGGCGGGCATCTACCTGGAAGTGCAGCGCAGCGACGCCTTCCAAGAAGTGCGCAGGCGTTATCGGAGGTTCGTCGTTCCCGCGTGCGCCGTCTTCTTCGCCTGGTACGTGGCGTACGTGGTGGCTGCCACGACCGCGCCGGGCCTGATGGCCCAGCGGGTCACCGGCGCGGTGAACGTCGCGATGGTGGCGGGGCTCGGGCAGTTCGCCAGCACGTTCCTGCTGACGTGGCTGTACGTGCGTCACGCGCGGCTGCGCCGCGACCGTCCCGCGCTCGAACTGCGCTGGGACACACAGGAGATGACCCGCGGTATCGGCAACTCCGCGAGCAAGAACGGTTCGGCTCACGGCGAGGGTGGTCAGTGGTGACCGGGACGCATCAGACCCTGGCCCTGGTGCTGTTCAGCGCCTTCGTGGCGGTGACGCTGGGGATCACGACATGGGTGAGCCGCAATCGGCACGGATCGGCGGAGGAGTTCTACGCCGGCGGCCGACTCTTCTCCCCCATGGAGAACGGTTTTGCCATCGCCGGTGACTACATGTCGGCGGCCTCCTTCCTCGGCATCTCGGGAGTGATCGCGCTCTTCGGGTACGACGGGCTGCTCTACTCCGTGGGCTTCCTCGTGGCCTGGCTCGTGGTGCTCTTCCTGGTGGCCGAACTGGTCCGCAACTGCGGGCGGTTCACCCTCGCCGACGTCGTCGCGGCGCGGATGCGGGAGCGTCCGGTGCGCATCGCGGCGGGAACGTCCTCGGTCACCGTGTCCGTTCTCTATCTGGTGGCGCAGATGGTGGGTGCGGGCAGCCTCGTCGCGCTGCTGCTCGGCGGAGAGAGCGGGGGCGCGCAGGCCTGGACCGTCGTCGGCGTCGGCGCGCTCATGGTGATCTATGTGTCGATGGGAGGGATGCGGGCCACCACCTGGATCCAGATCGTGAAGGCCGTTCTGCTCATGGGCGGCACGATCGCCCTGACGGTGCTCGTCCTGGCGCGATTCCACGGTGACTTCGACCAGTTGCTGCGCGCCGCCGCGGCCCGCAGCGGGCACGGTTCCGACTTCCTCGTGCCCGGTCTGAAGTACGGCGGAAGCTGGACCGCGCGCTTCGACTTCATCAGCCTGGGCCTCGCGCTGGTCCTCGGCACGGCAGGTCTGCCGCACATCCTGTCGCGCTTCTACACGGTGCCGACGGCGCGGGCCGCACGCCGTTCCGTCGTCTGGTCCATCGGACTCATCGGCAGCTTCTACCTGATGACGATCGTGCTCGGATTCGGCGCGGCCGCCATCGTGGGCTCCACCGCGGTACGGGAGTCGAACGCGGCGGGGAACACGGCGGTCCCGCTGCTCGCCCTCGACCTGGGCGGCGGTGCCAACTCCACGGGCGGCACGGTGCTGTTCGCGGTCGTCGCCGCGGTCGCCTTCGCCACGATCCTCGCCGTCGTCGCCGGGATCACGCTGGCCTCCTCCGCGTCCGTCGCACACGACCTGTACGCCTCCCTGCGGCGGCGTGACCGGACCGGAAAGCCGGTGGGCAAGCAGCGCAGCGAGGTCGCGGTAGCACGTGTCGCCGCGGCCGGCATCGGTGTGCTCGCCATCGCGCTCGGACTGCTCGCGCGCGATCTGAACGTGGCCTTCCTGGTCGGCCTGGCCTTCGCCGTGGCCGCGTCCGCCAACCTGCCGGTGCTGCTGTACTCGCTGTTCTGGCGGAACTTCACGACGCGCGGCGCGGTGTGGTCGGTGTACGGCGGCCTGGTGCCCGCGCTGCTGCTGGTCGTGCTGTCACCGGTGGTCTCGGGCAGCCCGACCTCCCTGTTCCCGGGGGTGGACTTCCAGTACTTCCCGCTGGAGAACCCCGGGCTCGTCTCCATCCCGCTGGGCTTCCTGGCGGGCTGGATGGGCACCGTGACCTCGCACGAGCCGCCGGACGACGCCAAGCACGCGGAGACCGAGGTGCGGGCGCTCACCGGCGCGGGCGCCGTGTGAGCGCACGGCCCCGACGGACCGCACCAGCCGCAGGCGGACCGTCGGGGCCGCTCTCGGGGTGAGCGTGGAGCCTGGTTCAGGCCCCGGGCCCCCGGCGCGGGTCCGCCCAGACGTAGAGATGCTCCGGGCGGCCCGCGTCACCGTATTTCAGCGTGAGTTTCGCGCTGCCGGTGCGCTCCAGCAGCTTCAGATAGCGCTGAGCGGTCTGCCGGCTCAGGCCCGTCAGGTCCGCGATCTCCTGCGCGGACAGCGCCCGTTCGGCGTCGACCAGCGTCCTGCGGACCAGCTCCGCCGTGCTCGACGAGTGGCCCTTGGGCAGCTCGGGCTGCGCCCCGGTCGCCGAGAGGGCCCCGAAGATCCGGTCCACCTGGGCCTGTTCGGCCTCGCCGCCGCCCGCGAAGGTGTGCCGCAGCGCCGCGTACGCCTCCAGCTTGGCGCGCAGAGCGGCGAACGCGAACGGCTTGACCAGGTACTGCAGCGCACCCTGACGCATCGCCGCCTGCACCGTGGCCACGTCACGAGCAGCAGTCACCATGATCACATCGGTCTGGTGGCCGCGCCGGCGCATCTCGCGTACCAGGTCCAGGCCCGTCTCGTCGGGCAGATAGTGGTCCAGGAGCACCAGATCGAGTCCAGGCCGCTCCTCCACCAGCCGCAGCGCGTCGGCCGCGTTGTGCGCCTCACCGGCGACCCGGAATCCCGAGACCTTCGCCACGTACGCGGCGTTGACCCGCGCCACCCGGGTGTCGTCGTCCACGACCAAGACGTCGATGGGTCCGTCGTTCATCGCGTCTCCTCCGTCGTCAGGGTGCCCGCGTCGTCGTGCGCGGTACCGGAGGCCGGTTCGGTGAGGGCGTCGGGCAGCACGATCGTGAACAGGGCTCCGCCGCCGTCGGCCTCCGTGACCGTGGCACGGCCGCCCTGCCGCTCCGCGAGCCGGCGCACCAGGGCCAGACCGATACCGCGCTTGCCGTGTGCCGGCGGCTTCTTGGTGGACCAGCCCTCGGTGAAGATCAACTCTCGTTGGTCCGCGGGGATCCCGGGCCCGGTGTCCCGCACGCGCACGACGGCCGTCGTCCCTTCGGCGCGCAATTCGACCTCCACGCGCGCGTGCGGGGTGCCCGCGACGGCGTCCAGCGCGTTGTCGACCAGATTGCCCACCGCGGTCACCAGGCCACGCGGATCGATCAGCCGGTCGGGCAGCAGCGTACGGTCGGACATCCACAGGGCCACGCCCCGCTCGGCCGCCACGGCCGCCTTGCCGACGAGCAGCGCGGCGAGCAGCGGATCGTGGATCTTCTCGGTGACCTGTTCCGAGGTCGCCCGGTGGTCACCGACCACCTCGCCCACGAACTCCACGGCGTCCTCGTACATCTCCAGCTCCAGCAGCCCCAGAAGGGTGTGCATCCGGTTGGCGTGCTCGTGGTCCTGGGCGCGCAGGGCGTCGATCAGGCCGCGCGTGGAGTCGAGTTCGCGGCCGAGCTGCTCCAGTTCGGTCCGGTCGCGCAGGGTGGCGACGGCGCCCCCGTCGTGCGTGGGCATCCGATTGGCGACGAGAACGCGCTGGCCGCGCACGGTCAGCAGATCGGTGCCGGCGACCCGGCCGCCGAGCACGTCGGTCGTCCGTCCGGGGCCGAGCGCGGCGTCCAGCGGCTGACCGATCGACGCCGCGTCGAGGCCGAGCAGCCGCTGCGCCTCGTCGTTCAGCAGCCGTATGCGGCCGCCGCGGTCCAGGGCGACGACGCCCTCCCGGATGCCGTGCAGCATCGCCTCGCGCTCGGCCAGCAGCGCGGCGATGTCCGAGAAGGCCAGATCGCGCGTCTGCCGCTGGACCCGGCGGGAGATCAGGTAGGCGGCGAGCGCGCCGACGGCCAGCGCTCCGCCCGCGTACGCGAACAGGCCGGGGATGGCATGGACGAGGCGGGCCCGCACGCTGTCGTACTCGATACCGACCGACACGGCGCCCACGATGGCGCCGTCACGGCCCCTCAGGGGCACTTTGCCGCGCGCGGAGCGGCCCAGGGTCCCGTCGTCGATCTGCATCACCTCGCGGCCCTTCAGCGCCTCGCTGGGGTCCGTCGAGACGACCTTGCCGATCTGGCCGGTGTCGGTGTGCGACCAGCGCACACCCTTCTTGTTCATGATCACGACGTACTCGGCGCCGCTGGCCCGCCGGATCCGCTCCGCCGCCGCCTGCACGGGCCCGCCGACCGTGGGCCGCGTGGAGCGCAGATCGTCGGCGATCCGCGGCTGGGCCGCGGTGGTCTGCGCGATGGCCAGCGCCCGCCGCATCGCCTGGTCGTCCAACTGGTCGCTCAGGGGTGCCAGGAACAGCCCGGTGGCGAGCACGGCGACACCGGCCGCGATCGCCAGCTGCATGACCAGCACCTGCGCGAACATGCGCCGGGGCAGGCCGAGACGCAGGCGGCGGGCGGGGGGAGTCGTGCTCATGAGGACGAACGGTACGGGCCCGTGCGTCCCCGTCGAAGACCTTGTGGCGCGGATCTCGTACGCGGCCGGAACCGCCCTCGTACGAGGTGAGGACTCCGTCAGCCGAGAGGCGCGGGAACCTCCCGAACCGCCACGACATCCATGCGGGCCGGTGATCCGAGCGCGGCACCACAGCTCTCGGGGCGTGGCGGCGCGGACGCCTCCTGAACCACCGTGGCCTGCCACCGGCGCCCGTCGACGTGCGCGAGCGCCACCTCCCAGCGCGGGGCGTCGCCCTCGACGGTCCGCGTGTGGACGACGGTCAGGGCATCGGCGGCGTCCTCGTGGGCGGCCCGGCGCACCGCGAGCTCCGCCGCCTGGCCCGGGCGGTCCCAGGCGGAGCTGCCGCGGCACCCTTCGGTGACGACGCGGCCGGTACGGACCGCCTCCAGGATCTCCTTCACCTCCGCGGCCGTGGACCGTCCGTAGGCGTAGCCGTACGGGAGCACCAGGAGCGTGGGGGAGAAGCGGTGCCCGCCGAGGTGGGTGACCTCCCAGACGCCCTCCTCGCCGGAGAGCGCGAGTTCGGAGGCGAGCGGCCGGCCCAGGACGGCGCAGCAGCGGTCGCGCTTTCCGTTCGTGCAGACGAGCGCGAGCGGAGCGCCTTCGTGGGGCGTGCCGAAACCGCCGTGCACCCCCGCCCCCAGAGCCGCGAAATCGAGCGTCAGCAACTCATCGGGAGAGGTGATCGTGGCGCCGCGCAGCCAGGCGCCACCGGGTGCGGTGTGGGCGATGTACACCTGGCGCCGGGGCTGTCCGTGGCGGTCCGCGTGCCGGCCGGGGCGGCGCACGAGGGCGACGCGCACGCCGGTGCCGTCGGCGGCCGCCTCCAGGGCCCGGCCCACCTCGGGGTCCAGATGGCTGGAGGTCAGCGCCTTGGCGCCCCAGGGGCCCGGCTGCTCGATCAGCAGCCAGGTCCGGGCGGTGGCCGCGGTTCCCGCGAGGGGTTCGTCGAGATCACGCGAGGCGGTCGTACACGTACTCACAAAGGGCAGCCTAATCCGCTGCGCCGATCACTCCTGTCCAGGTGGGGCCGGCAGCGGCTGCGGCGGACGCGCGCCTACGTAGTGGCCGGTGGGCCGCATCCTGAGCGGCCGTTCGCCGTACTCCTCCAGGGCGTGGGCGATCCAGCCCGCCGTGCGCGCGACGGCGAACAGGGTCTCGCCCGCCTCGGCAGGCATCCCGAAGGAGGCCGTGAACACGGCGAGCGCGAGGTCCACGTTGGCGTGCAGGTCGGTGTGGCGGGCCGTCGTCGCCACCACGTCACGGGCCGCGGCGAGCGCGGGCCGTGCCTCGGGCAACTCCTCCAGTGCCGCGAACAGCGCCTGCGCGCGCGGATCCTCGCCCCGGTAGAGGCGGTGCCCGAGGCCGGGGACGCGGCGCCCGGCGCGCAGTTCGTCGGAGACCACCGGACCGGCGCCGCCGCGGTCCAGGACGTCCAGGAGCATCCGGTGGGCCAGGCCGCTCGCCGCGCCGTGCAGAGGTCCCTCGAGGACGCCCAGACCCGCGGAGACGGCCGCGTACGCGTGCGCGCGGGCCGACGCCGCCACCCGGACGGCGAGCGTCGAAGCGGCCAGGTCGTGGTCGGCGAGCAGGGCCAGGGCCAGGTCCAGCGCGCGCAGTGACGCCTCGTCGGGCGCCTTGTGCGACAGCCTGCCCCACAGCCGACGGGCGATCGGCTCATCGTCCGCGTACGTGGAGCTCACGAGGGGCAGAGCGGTCGCGAGCGTCGGGATGAGGGAGCGCGCGGCGCCGAGGACGGACTCCTCGGACAGGTCGTAGCGCAGCGGGTCGGCGGTGGCGGCGGCGACGGCCGCGACGCGCAACCGGTCCACGGGACTGGTGAATTCGGGCAGTGCGGCGACCGCGCGCCGGGCCGCCGCGCGCGACTCCTGCGGCGCGGTGAACCGGGCGCCGGGCCGCAGGGTCCCGGTCCACAGCCACTCCGCGACCTCCTCGTAGGAGTGACGCTTCGCGAGCTCCACGGCATCGACCCCCCGGAAGAAGTACCTGTCCGCGTCGATGAGGGTGAGACGGGTGCGCACCGTCAGCTCGTTCGCCGCCGAACCCGTCGTGCTCTCCCGCTTGTTGCGCCGGGACAGGGCCTCGACCTCGGCGGCGTCGAAGGTGCTGCCGCGCCTGCCCTCGCCCCGGCGGCTCGTGAGCTGCCCCCGGCTCACGTACGCGTACACGGTCTCGGGCTTCACACCGAGCAGTTCGGCGGTCTCCCTTGTGCTCAGTCGGCGAGCCTGACGGGTGGCCGGCGGTCCCGGTTCTTGATCCCTCATGTGCGTCACCGTATCCGGACGACAATAGGTTGATTCAATCAATATTGACAGAGATCGAGTCAAGCATGGACAGTCGAATCAAGTAAAGGGAGGAAACATGCCGACCAACGGGACCACGGCCACCCCTGTCGTCGACGTACCGCGCGGGCTCGCCGGTGTCGTCGTCACCGACACCGCGCTCGGGGACGTCAGAGGACGCGAGGGCTTCTACCACTACCGCCAGTACTCCGCCGTCGAACTCGCGCAGAGCCGCAGCTTCGAGGACGTCTGGCACCTGATGATCCACGGCGAACTGCCCGACGCCCGGCGGTCGGCCGCCTTCGCCCGGGAGACCGCTGCACTGCGCACCCTCCCCGACGAGGTGCGCGCGGCTCTGCCCGCCATCGCGGCGGCCGGGCCCCTGTCGGGGCCGCTCGCCGGACTCCGCACGGCCCTGTCGCTCTTCGGTGCCTCCCGCGGCTTCCGGCCCGTCTACGACATCGATGCCGACCGGCGCCGTGAGGACACCCTCGCCGCGGCCGCCGTGGTCCCCACGCTGCTCACCGCACTGCACCGGCTCGGCGAAGGGCTCGATCCGGTGGAGCCGCGCGCGGACCTCTCCTACGCGGCCAACTACCTGTACATGCTGACGGGTTCGGAGCCGGACCCCGCGTCCGCACGGGCCGTGGAGCAGTACCTCATCTCCACCATTGACCACGGTTTCAATGCGTCAACGTTCACGGCGCGCGTCATCACGTCGACCGGCGCGGATGTCGCCGCCTGTCTGGTCGGCGCGATCGGAGCGCTGTCCGGACCGCTGCACGGCGGCGCGCCCAGTCGTGCGCTCGACACCTTGGACGCGATCGGCACCCCGGACCGCATCGACGCCTGGATCCGCGAACGGGTCCTGGCCGGTGACCGGATCATGGGATTCGGGCACCCCGTCTACCGGACGGAGGACCCGCGTTCGCGGATGCTGCGCGGAATCGCGGAGGGGTTCGGCGGGCCGCTCGTGGAGTTCGCGGTCGAGGTCGAACGCCATGTCGAGGCGATCCTCGCCGAGCTGAAGCCGGGCCGGGAACTGCACACGAACGTGGAGTTCTACGCGGGCGTGGTCATGGAGCTGTGCGGGCTGCCCCGGACCATGTTCACGCCGACGTTCGCCGCGGCGCGGGTCGTCGGCTGGAGCGCCAACATTCTCGAACAGGCTCAGGATTCGAAGATCATCCGGCCTGCGGCGCGCTATGTGGGCGTGGAGCCGCCGGTGGCGGTGCCGGTCGTCTCGTGACGAGTGCGGGCGAGACTGGTGCGGTCGAGGCCGGGCGACGGTGGTTGCCGGACCTCGACCGCGCAGGAGCTACGCGGTCCCGATCAGGGAGTGGGCCCGTCCGGAGGACGGTCTGTGCTGGAGTCCAGGTCGGCCGGCGCCGCGTTGGTGTCGCTGCCGGACGGTAGGGGCGGGGCGTCGTCGCCCCTGGTGCTGCGCTGGTCGTGAGACGGGACGCGGGCGACGGTCACGTTGTGCCGATGTCCGGATGGCCCGATGTCCGAATGGCCGGCATCACGCCTCCGGGATGTCCGCCTTGGCCCGCACCAGAGTGTCGCGGGTGATGACCACGATCCGCTCGTAGTCGGCCCGCGCGGCATCGGTGGGCAACTCGGCGTCGAGTGCCTCGGTCGCATCCGTGCCGATGACCGCGAAGTTGCCGTCCGCGAGCTCGAAGATGTCGGGACAGGTCTGACCAGAGGCGCTTCCGCGTTGACGGGGAGACGCACCGATGCGGCGCACGATTTTCAAGAGGATCCCGGTCCTTGGGGCTGGGTGGGTTAGGAGCGGGCACAGATTAGCCGCTCGGGAACCCTCTCGAAGCGTGTTGGATACGCCAACTGGGTTTAATCGCAAGGAGGTTCGCCAACCACCCACCACTCATCCGTTTCAGCCTCCTCCAGATCCTGGAGCAGTTGTTCGACCATGCGGCCGAGTTCGGCTTCGGCGGAGGTCCCTTCGAGACTGGCGCGATGATGCTGGGTGGCCGTCAGGTAGGACCGGACGATCGGGTTCTGGCAGATCACCCGAAGGTGGCCGTAGAGCTCACGGCGGTTCATGGCGCCGATGCGATGGAAGTAGAGAGCGTTCGTGTAGAGCGCGTTGGCGAACAGGAACTGGCGCTGCTGCTCCGGAGGGACCGGCTCCTCGTACGTGTCGAGGACGGCGGCCAGCGCCGGATCGTCCATGGCCTTGCAGAGCAGATCGAAGTGGAGCCGGTGCTGCTCGGTGAGGGCGGCGTTCCGCCGTCTGCGCGTCACCAGCGAGGTCAGGGACCCCGCGGCCGTCCCGGCACCGGCCGCCAGCGCGGCGGCCAGTGCCCGTGCTCCGTAACTCTTAGTGGCCATGTCAACCCCCGGTTCAGGCGACCGCGAGCCGGTCGTCGGTGCGGGTCGACAGAGACGGGGACCGGCGAGCGGTGGGCGGTGCGCTTGCCGCCTCCCAGGATGCCGAGCGGCTCTGATCGGCAGGGGGGCGGAGAGGAGGCGCACGGAGGGAAGCTCGGGTCGCACACCCCGGCGCCATGTCCTGACATCTTCCCAGCGATCGGCGTTAGCAATCGTTCACCGAGCGACCTTTCCCGCGCTCGTATCCTGGGGCGGCAGTCGTCCTTCGTACGAGATCCGGCCACCGAGCCGGTGGTGCTCCGGAGTGAGAGAGGTCGCACGTTGAGCAAGGCGAACCCGTCGCAGATCCCGGTCGTCGTTCTGGCGGGCTTTCTCGGCTCGGGGAAGACCACGGTCCTGAACCATCTGCTCCACCACAGCGGTGGTACCCGGATCGGGGCGATCGTCAACGACTTCGGGGCGATCGAGATCGACGCGATGGCCGTCGCCGGACAGCTCGGCGACTCGACCGTGTCGCTCGGCAACGGATGTCTGTGCTGCGCCGTGGACGCCAGTGAGCTTGACGTCTACCTGGACAAGTTGACTCGTCCCGTCAATGACATGCATGCCATTGACGTCATCGTGATCGAGGCCAGCGGGATCGCGGAACCGCAGGAGCTGGTGCGCATGGTGCTCGCCAGTGAGAATCCGCGGATCGTCTACGGCGGTCTGGTCGAGGTCGTCGACGCCGCCGAGTTCGACGCGACCCGCGAGAAGCACCCCGAGGTGACCCGGCACCTGGGCCTCGCGGACCTCGTCGTCGTGAACAAGGGCGACCGCGTGGACGCGGCGGAGCGGGAGCGGGTGCTCGGCGCCGTACGGACGGCGGCGGAGACCGCGGCCGTCGTCACCGCGTCGTACGGGCGTGTCGACCCGGAGATGCTCTTCGACTGCCGACCGGGCGAGGAGCGGATCGGGCAGCTGTCGTTCGACGATCTCCACCGGCACGGTCACGGCGAGGACCAGGCGCATCAAGGGCATCTGCACGACGCCTACGAGAGCGTCGCCTTCACCTCCGAGGTGCCCATGGACCCACGCCGGCTGATGGCCTTCCTGGACAGCCGGCCCGAGGGGCTCTACCGGATCAAGGGGTACGTCGACTTCGGCGCCGTCGATCCGCGCAACAGGTACGCGGTGCACGCCGTCGGGCGGTTCCTGCGGTTCTATCCGGAACCGTGGCCGGGGACCGGTGCGCCGCGGCTGACGCAACTCGTCCTCATCGGCGCGGGTGTCGACATCGAGGCGCTCGACCGCGCACTCGCCGCCTGTACGAGCGACGCCCCGCACACTGCCGACGAGCACAGCATGTGGGGCGTTCTCCGCTACGTACAGGACAACGAGACGGCGGACCTCTAGACGGGCCCCGCCACCACCGCCACCGTCTTCGCCAGTGAGATGCCCGAGCCGTCGCGGCGCGGGTCCATCTCCGGCAGCTCGGCCGGCGTGCCGTTCTTCTGCGCCGCCCGTGCGGGCGCCGGGCCGGCCCAGGCCAGGCTCAGGCAGTCCTCGCCCTTCAGGAACCGCTGGCAGCGCACCCCGCCCGTGGCGCGGCCCTTCCTCGGGTACTGGTCGAACGGCGTCAGCTTCGCCGTCGTCTGCACCGAGTCGTCCAGCGTGCCGCGCGAGCCGGCCACCGTGAACACCACCGCGTCGACCGCGGGATCGACCGCGGTGAACGAGATGACCTTCGCTCCGGTCGCCAGCTTCACACCGGCCATGCCGCCCGCGGGACGGCCCTGCGGGCGCACGATCGACGCCTGGAAGCGCAGCAACTGCGCGTCGTCCGTGACGAAGACCAGGTCCTCCTCGCCCGTCCGCAGCTCGATCGCGCCCACGATCCGGTCACCGTCCTTGAGCGTGATGACCTCCAGCTCCTCCTTGTTGGCCGGATAGTCCGGCACCACGCGCTTGACCACACCCTGCTCGGTGCCGATGGCCAGGCCAGGCGACGACTCGTCGAGCGTCATCAGGCAGACGACCTTCTCGTCGGCCTCCAGGGAGGACAGGAACTCGGTGACCGGCGCACCACCGGACAGATTCGGCGCCGACGCCGTGTCCGGGAGCTGTGGCAGATCGATCACGTTCAGCCGCAGCAGACGGCCCTCGGAGGTGACCGCACCGATCTCGCCCCGGGCCGTGGCCGGCACCGCGGAGATGATCAGGTCGTGCTTGACCCGCTTGGCGCTGCCGTCGTCCTCCGGGAACGGCTCGCCGTTCGCCGTACGGGCCAGCAGGCCCGTCGAGGAGAGCAGTACGCGGCACGGGTCGTCGGCCACCTGCAGCGACACGGAGGCGACCTGGGTGCCCGCGGACTCCAGGAGCACCGTGCGCCGGTCGGTGCCGAACTTCTTCGCCACGGCGGCCAGTTCGGTGGAGACCAGCTTGCGCAGCTCCGCGTCCGAGTCGAGGATCCCGGTCAGCTCGTCGATCTCGCCGTTGAGCTTGTCGCGCTCCGCGTCGAGCTCGATGCGGTCGAACTTGGTGAGCCGGCGCAGCGGCGTGTCCAGGATGTACTGCGTCTGGATCTCGCTCAGCGAGAAGCGCTCGATGAGGCGCTGCTTGGCCTCCGCGCTGTTCTCGCTGGAGCGGATGATGCGGATGACCTCGTCGATGTCGACCAGGGCGACGAGCAGGCCCTCCACCAGGTGCAGCCGGTCCAGCTTCTTGGTGCGGCGGAACTCGCTGCGGCGGCGCACCACGGTGAACCGGTGGTCCAGGTAGACCTCGAGGAGTTCCTTGAGGCCGAGGGTGAGCGGCTGGCCGTCGACCAGCGCCACATTGTTGATACCGAAGGACTCCTCCATCGGCGTCAGCTTGTAGAGCTGCTCCAGGACGGCCTCCGGCACGAAGCCGTTCTTGATCTCGATGACCAGGCGCAGGCCGTGCTCGCGGTCGGTCAGGTCCTTGACGTCGGCGATGCCCTGGAGCTTCTTCGCGCCGACCAGTTCCTTGATCTTCGTGATGACCTTCTCGGGGCCGACCGCGAAGGGCAGCTCCGTGACGACGATGCCCTTGCGGCGCGCCGTCACGGTCTCCACCGCGACCGTCGCGCGGATCTTGAAGGTGCCGCGCCCCGACTCGTAGGCGTCCTTGATGCCGGCCAGGCCGACGATCCGGCCGCCGGTCGGCAGGTCGGGTCCCGGTACGAACTTCATGAGCGTCTCGAGGTCCGCTCCCGGGTGCTTGATCAAGTGGCGCGCGGCGGCGATCACTTCACCCAGATTGTGCGGCGGCATGTTCGTCGCCATGCCGACCGCGATGCCCGACGCGCCGTTCACCAGCAGGTTCGGGTAGGCCGCCGGGAGGACCAGGGGCTCCTGCTCCTGGCCGTCGTAGTTCGGCGCGAAATCGACCGTGTTCTCGTCGATCGAGTCCGTCATCAGGGCTGCGGCGGCGGCCGGGCGGCACTCGGTGTACCGCATGGCGGCCGGGCGGTCGTCGTTGCCCAGCGAGCCGAAGTTGCCGTGCCCGTCCACCAGGGGGACGCGCATGGAGAACGGCTGGGCCAGACGGACCAGCGCGTCGTAGATCGACGCGTCGCCGTGGGGGTGCAACTTACCCATGACTTCGCCGACGACGCGGGCGCACTTCACATAGCCGCGCTCGGGGCGCAGCCCCATCTCGTTCATCTGGTAGACGATGCGGCGGTGCACGGGCTTCATCCCGTCGCGCGCGTCAGGCAGGGCGCGGGAGTAGATGACCGAGTACGCGTACTCCAGGTAGGAGCCCTGCATTTCGTCGACCACGTCGATGTCGAGGATCCTCTCCTCGAAGGGAGCGTCGTCATCGGGTCGCGGGGTCTTCGTGCTGCGGCGGGCCATCGCTGCTGCGGCTCCTTCACCAACATGAACGGGTACATGAAACGGGAACTGTCGCGGACCATTGTGGACCGCGCCACTGACAACGCTGCTCGCGACCCGTCCGTACCGTGCGGTTCGGGGCTCTCCCGGGGCCGAGTGCTCGCTCACGGCGTAGCCCGGGCGGGAACTTCGCCAGGGGTCAGCACGCTTGCATACAGTGGCAGGACTGGCAGCACTTCTGCACTTTCCGCGATCGAAGGGACGTACATGCCCATGGGTCACACGGCCACCGCCGAGGCCGGTTCCGGCGGCCTGACAGCGACCGAGCACCGGCTGGCCAACGGCCTGCGCGTGGTGCTTTCCGAGGATCACCTGACCCCGGTCGCGGCGGTCTGCCTCTGGTACGACGTCGGCTCGCGCCACGAGGTCAAGGGCCGTACCGGTCTGGCTCACCTTTTCGAGCACCTGATGTTCCAGGGCTCGAAGCAGGTGTCGGGCAACGGCCACTTCGAGCTGGTCCAGGGCGCGGGCGGTTCGCTCAACGGCACGACGAGCTTCGAGCGCACGAACTACTTCGAGACCATGCCCGCCCACCAGCTGGAGCTCGCGCTCTGGCTGGAGGCCGACCGCATGGGCTCGCTCCTGACGGCCCTCGACGACGAGTCGATGGAGAACCAGCGCGACGTCGTCAAGAACGAGCGCCGGCAGCGCTACGACAACGTGCCGTACGGCACCGCCTTCGAGAAGCTGACCGCCCTCATGTACCCCGAGGGCCACCCGTACCACCACACGCCCATCGGCTCCATGGCCGACCTGGACGCCGCCACCCTGGAGGACGCGCGGAGCTTCTTCCGCACGTACTACGCGCCCAACAACGCGGTGCTCTCCGTGGTGGGCGACATCGATCCCGAGCAGACGCTCGCCTGGATCGACAAGTACTTCGGCTCCATCCCCGGCCACGACGGCAAGCCGGCCCCGCGCGACGGCGCCCTGCCCGAGGTCATCGGCGAGCAGCTGCGCGAGGTCGTCGAGGAGGAGGTGCCGGCCCGCGCCCTGATGGCCGCCTACCGGCTCCCCGCGGACGGCACGCGCGCGTGCGACGCCGCCGACCTCGCCCTGACCGTGCTCGGCGGCGGCGAGTCCTCGCGGCTGTACAACCGTCTCGTCCGCCGGGACCGCACCGCGGTCGCCGCCGGCTTCGGCCTGCTGCGGCTCGCCGGAGCGCCCTGCCTCGGCTGGCTGGACGTGAAGACGTCCGGCGACGTCGAGGTGCCCGTCATCGAGGCTGCCGTCGACGAGGAGCTGGCCCGGTTCGCCGAGGAGGGCCCGAGCCCCGAGGAAATGGAGCGCGCGCAGGCCCAGTTGGAGCGCGAGTGGCTGGACCGGCTCGGCACCGTGGCGGGCCGCGCCGACGAGCTGTGCCGCTACGCCGTGCTGTTCGGCGACCCGCAGCTCGCCCTCACCGCCGTGCGGCGCGTCCTCGACGTGACCGCCGAGGAGGTCCGGGAGATCGCCGAGGCGCGCCTGCGGCCCGACAACCGCGCGGTCCTGGTGTACGAGCCCACGGCCCCCGCCGAGGCCGACGACGAGACCGCAGCGAACGACGAGGAGGCGGGCCAGTGACCGAGCAGCTCGCGAGCATGGACTTCCACCCGCAGCCGCAGCCCGGCGAGGCCAGGCCGTGGGCGTTCCCCGCCCCGCAGCGCGGCGCGCTGGACAACGGCCTCACCGTCCTGCACTGCCACCGCCCCGGCCAGCAGGTCGTCGCCGTGGAGGTCAACCTGGAGGCGCCCCTGGAGGCCGAGCCCCAGGGCCTCGACGGCGTCGCCACGATCATGGCGCGGGCCTTCAACGAGGGCACCGACAAGCACTCCGCCGAGGAGTTCGCGGCCGAACTGGAGCGGGCCGGCGCCACCATGGACGCGCACGCCGACCATCCCGGCGTCCGGGTCTCGCTCGAAGTGCCCGTCTCCCGGCTCCCCAAGGGACTCGCCCTGCTGGCCGACGCCCTGCGGGCGCCCGCCTTCGACGACAGCGAGATCGAGCGTCTGGTGGCCAACCGCCTCGACGAGATCCCGCACGAGAGCGCCAGCCCGGCCCGCCGCGCCGCCAAGGAGCTCTCCAGGCAGCTCTTCCCGGCCGACGCGCGCATGTCGCGCCCGCGCCAGGGCACCGAGGAGACCGTCGCGGCCATCGACGCGGCGGCCGTGCGCGCCTTCTACGAGAAGCACGTACGCCCCGCCACCGCCACCGCCGTGGTGGTGGGCGACCTCACCGGCGTCGACCTCGACGGCCTGCTCGCCGACACGCTCGGCGCCTGGACCGGGAACACCGCGCAGGCGCGCCCCGTGCCGCCCGTCACGGCCGACGACACCGGCCGCGTCGTCATCGTGGACCGCCCGGGCGCCGTGCAGACGCAGCTGCTGATCGGCCGCATCGGACCCGACAAGCACGACCGGGTGTGGGCCGCGCAGATCCTCGGCACGTACTGCCTCGGCGGCACCCTCACCTCGCGCCTGGACCGGGTCCTGCGCGAGGAGAAGGGCTACACCTACGGGGTGCGGTCCTTCGCCCAGGTGCTGCGCTCGGCGCCGGACGGGACGGGCGCCGCGATGCTCGCCATCAGCGGTTCCGTGGACACCCCGAACACCGGCCCGGCGCTCGACGACCTGTGGCAGGTCCTGCGCACGCTGGCCGCGGAGGGCCTCACCGACGCCGAGCGGGACACGGCCGTGCAGAACCTGGTGGGCGTGGCCCCGCTCAAGTTCGAGACCGCGGCGAACGTCGCGGGCACCCTCGCCGACCAGGTCGAGCAGCACCTGCCCGACGACTTCCAGGCCCGCCTGTACCGCCAACTCGCCGAGACGGGCACGGTGGAGGCCACGGCGGCGGTCGTGAACGCCTTCCCGGCGGACCGTCTGGTCACGATCCTCGTGGGGGACGCCGCGCAGATCGAGGAGCCGGTCAAGGCACTCGGCATCGGTGAGGTGACGGTGGTCACCGGCTGATCGGGAGGCTCCCGAGCGCACCGCCCCGGAGCCCCGGTGACCCGCGAGGGCACCGGGGCTCGGTCGTGTCCGTGATGTCCCTCACGTGCGCAAAAGCGATCGCCGCGCTTCGTAAATGTCCGAAATGGTGCGGAGGTTGCCTGTCTGCCCTGTGGCATGCGCGACAAAAGCCGGGATCCGTTTGTTGATTAAAAGATGTCCCGCTTAGCGTCGGTCCGGCTGTCCGCCGCACCAGTGCCGCGCCCGCGTCACCGGACAGTCATCGCCGAGTCCCCCATGGCGCGAGCCAGGGGAGCCGGGGACCCACCGCAGTCCCTGGGGTGAATCGGGCTCCTCCCGCAAGGAGAGGCCCGTAGGAGACCTTCCTGCTCCGAACCCGTCAGCTAACCCGGTAGGCGAGAGGGAAGGAAAGGATCAGCCTCCACATGGCGTTCACCCGTGCCACCGGGAAGCACCGTCGTCCGAGCCGCATCACGCGTACCACCGCGCAGGTCGCGAGTGTCGCCGCGCTCACCACGACCGGTGTCGTCGGTGGCCTCGCCGCTCCGGCGCTCGCCGCGGACACCGCGGCCCCGGAGCAGAACAACCTGACGCAGGCCATCTCCATCGGCGACTCCCTCGCCGACCAGATCGACGCCCAGGCCGCCGCCCAGCAGAAGGCCGCCGACGCGGCCGCCGCGAAGAAGAAGGCGGAGGCCGAGGCCAAGAAGCGGGCCGAGGAGGCCAAGCGCAAGGCCGAGGAGAAGGCCAAGAAGGAGCGCGAGGCCAAGGAGCGCGCCGCCCGTGAGGCCGAGCGCAAGCGCCTCAACTCCTTCGTGGCGCCCATCTCCGGCTCGTACGTCTCCACCGCCTACAAGGCCAGCAGCGGCCTGTGGTCCTCCGGCAGCCACACGGGCATCGACTTCCACGCCGCCAGCGGCACCGCGGTGCACGCCGTGGGCTCCGGCACCGTCGTCGAGGCCGGCTGGGGCGGCGCCTACGGCAACAACATCGTCATCAAGATGAACGACGGTACGTACACCCAGTACGGTCACCTGTCGTCCATCGGAGTCTCCGTCGGGCAGTCGGTCACCCCGGGCCAGCAGATAGCCCTCTCGGGCGCCACCGGCAACGTGACGGGCCCGCACCTCCACTTCGAGGCCCGCACCGGCCCCGACTACGGTTCGGACATCGACCCCGTCGCGTACCTGCGCTCGCACGGCGTGAACGTCTGACGCGGCTCCGCCTCATCGCCCGAAAGCCCCGGCTCACCGAGCCGGGGCTTTCGCGTTGCCTGTCCCGATCGACCCGCCGGTGGCCAAAAAATATCCCTGGATTACGGCCTCCCGTCGGAAATTCAAGCGCGGTGGAATAGAGTCATCGGGCAAGCGCGCTGACCGGAGGTCAATCGCGCTTGTACGGGCGTCAATCGACCGCGTTTCGCGGGGATTAAGGCGGAGGTCGGGTCATGCGCATTCCCGCGCACTCGGTATGCACGGCGATCCGCGACGACATCGTCGCGGGTGTCTACGAGCGCGGCGGCAGGCTCACCGAGGAACTGCTCGCGCGACGCTACGGCGTCTCGCGCGTCCCGGTCCGTGAGGCGCTGCGCACCCTGGAGGCGGAAGGGTTCGTCGTCACGCGCCGGCACGCGGGCGCGTGCGTCGCCGAGCCGACCGAGCAGGAGGCCGCCGACCTCCTGGAGATCCGCATGCTGCTCGAACCGCTGGGGGCGGCCCGCGCGGCCCAGCGTCGCACCGAGGCCCACCTCAAAGTGCTGCGCGGCCTGGTCAGGCTGGGTCAGGAGCGCTCCAGGCGGGGGCAGAACGAGGACCTGCGCTCACTGGGCGGCTGGTTCCACGAGACGCTCGCCCAGGCCTCCGGCAGCCCCGGTCTGATCACCCTGCTCACCCAGCTGCGGCACAAGATCGCCTGGATGTACGCGGTCGAGACCCCGGGCCGGCCGGCCGAGTCCTGGTCCGAGCACGGGGCCATCGTCGACGCCGTGGCCCGCGGCGACGCCGAGCGGGCGCGCGCCCTGACGGCCCAGCACGCCGAGCGCGCGACGGCCGCCCACCGACTGCGCGTCCCGCGCGCGGGTGAGCGTGTGAGGACTTCGCAACATCCCGTAAACACGGCGGGGCTCCAGCATTAACAGGGGAGCCGTATACAAAGAAGTGCACTATTCGCGGAATGGGCTGCGGCCTCTTTTCCGCTGCCCTTGTTTGTGCCGCATTCAGCGCGGCTGATTTCCCCTGTGCTTTCTGCCGTGCGTCGATTTCGGGGAGCTCGGGAAAGGGGGCGCAGTGCCGTCGCGACAGAAAACGACGGAGCCGCGCGTTCCCTGGGGGAAACGCGCGGCTCCGTCGAAAGGCGCTGGGGTCAGACGGTCTCGGGAAGCTCGTCGAGGCCCTCGGCGACCAGCTTGGCCAGCCGGTCGAGCGCGGCGTCCGCGCCCTCGGCGTCGGAGGCCAGGACGATCTCCTCGCCGCCCTGGGCGCCCATGCCCAGCACCGCGAGCATGGAGGCGGCGTTGACGGGGTTGCCGTCGGCCTTGGCGATCGTCACGGGGACGCCGGCCGCCGTGGCCGCGCGGACGAAGATGGAGGCGGGACGGGCGTGGAGGCCCTCGGCCCAGCCGACGTTGACGCGGCGCTCAGCCATGTGATGCTGCCCTTCAGGTGTCTCACAGTTGTCTAGACCATTCTCACACACCGTGGCCCGTGCCCGACGCGGACCCATGTCCCGTACGCGCATGGCCCTCCGGCCTTCTTCAGCCTGCCTCCCACGCGCGCGGGCCGCGACCCGTGAGCCGACGACACGCACCCGACCGCCGGCCGGCGGTCGGCCCTACCCTTGCGGCATGGAGACCCCGTCGGACCGGCACGCCTATCCCGCCCACTGGGAGGCCGACGTGGTGCTGCGCGACGGCGGCACCGCCCGGATCAGGCCCATCACCACCGCGGACGCCGAGCGGCTGACCAGCTTCTACGAGCAGGTCTCGGACGAGTCGAAGTACTACCGCTTCTTCGCGCCCTACCCGCGGCTGTCCGCCAAGGACGTGCACCGCTTCACCCATCACGACTACGTCGACCGGGTCGGCCTCGCGGCCACGGTGGGCGGCGAGTTCATCGCGACGGTCCGCTACGACCGGATCAACGCACAAGGAATGCCCGCCTCCGCCCCGGCCGACGAGGCCGAGGTCGCCTTCCTGGTGCAGGACGCCCATCAGGGGCGCGGCGTCGCCTCCGCCCTGCTGGAACACATCGCGGCCGTCGCGCGCGAGCGGGGCATCCGCCGGTTCGCCGCCGAGGTGCTGCCCGCCAACACCAAGATGATCAAGGTGTTCCGGGACGCCGGGTACACCCAGAAGCGCAGCTTCGAGGACGGCGTCGTCCGCCTGGAGTTCGACATCGAGCCCACCGAGGCGTCCCTCGCCGTGCAGCACGCGCGCGAGCAGCGCGCCGAGGCCCGCTCCGTGCAACGCCTCCTCGCCCCCCGCTCCGTCGCCGTGATCGGTGTCGGACGCACGGCCGGAGGAGTGGGCCGCAGCGTTCTCGGCAACCTCAAGGACGCCGGATTCACCGGCCGCCTCTACGCCGTCAACAAGGCGTTCCCCGCCGACCTCACCGACGTGGACGGAGCCCCCGCCCACCGCTCCGTGAAGGACATCGACCCCGCCGAACCCGTGGACCTGGCCGTGGTCGCCGTGCCCGCGACGCACGTCCCCGAGATCGTCGCCGAATGCGGCGCACGCGGAGTGCAGGGCCTGGTCGTCGTGTCCGCCGGATACGCGGAGAGCGGCGCGGAGGGCCGGGAGCGCCAGCGCGAACTCGTCCGCCAGGCACGCACCTACGGGATGCGCATCATCGGGCCGAACGCCTTCGGGGTGGTCAACACCTCCCAGGAAGTACGGCTCAACGCCTCGCTCGCCCCCGAGATGCCCCGCGCCGGACGCATCGGCCTGTTCGCCCAGTCCGGCGCCATCGGCATCGCCCTGTTGGCCCGGCTGCACCGCAGGGGCGGCGGCGTCACCGGGGTCACCGGCGTCTCCACCTTCGTCTCGGCGGGCAACCGCGCCGACGTCTCCGGCAACGACGTCCTGCAGTACTGGTACGACGACGCCGACACCGACGTCGCCCTCATGTACCTCGAATCGATCGGCAACCCGCGCAAGTTCACCCGCCTCGCCCGTCGCACGGCGGCCGCCAAGCCCCTGGTGGTCGTACAGGGAGCCCGGCACAGCGGCATCGCGCCGACCGGGCACGCCGTCCGTGCCACGCGCCTGCCCTACGCCACGGTCTCCGCCCTGCTGCGCCAGGCGGGTGTCATCCGCGTCGACACGATCACCGAACTCGTCGACGCCGGGCTCCTGCTGGCGCGCCAGCCGCTGCCCGCGGGCCCGCGCGTCGCCATCCTGGGCAACTCGGAGTCGCTCGGTCTGCTCACCTACGACGTCGCGCTCTCCGAGGGACTGCGGCCCAAGACGCCGCGCGACCTCACCACCCGCGCCTCCGCGGCGGACTTCCGGGCCGCTCTGGAGGAGGCGCTGGCCGACGACAAGACCGACGCCGTCGTCGTCACCGCGATGCCGGTGGTGGGGGAGGACCCGACCGGGGACGCCGAACTGGCCGCCGCCCTGAGCGCGGCCGCGGCCACCGCCCCCACCAAGACCGTGCTCGTCGTCCACGTCGAGCTCGGCGGCCTCGCCGAGGCGCTGTCCGCCGCGACCAGCACCGGACCCAACGCCCCCTCCCGGCCGGCCCCCGCGACCGCCGCGACCCCGGAGGGCGCCCCGCGCCTCATCCCCGCCTACCCCGCGGCCGAGCGCGCCGTCCGCGCCCTCTCCCAGGCCGCCAGGTACGCGCAGTGGCGGCGCGACGCGGCGGAACCCGGCAAGGTGCCCGAGTACGACCGCGTCGACGAGCAGGCCGCGGCCGCCCTGATCGCCGGGCTGCTCGCCAAGGAGGACGACCCGCGCGGTACGGACCTCGCCCCTGAGGACGCCCGCGAACTGCTCTCCCTCTACGGGATCGACGTCCGCCCGACCCTGTCGGCCCCCGACGCAGACCGGGCCGCCGAAGCAGCCCGCACGCTCGGCTACCCGGTGGCGCTGAAGACGACCGCCCCGCACCTGCGCCACCGCGCGGACCTCGGCGGCGTCCGCCTCGACCTCGCCGACGAGGACGATCTGCGCCGCGCCTACGAGGACCTCACCGACCGGCTCGGCAGACCGGCCGAACTGCGGCCGGTCGTCCAGGCCATGGCGCCGCGCGGTGTCGACACCGTCGTCCGCGCTGTCATCGACCCGGCCGCCGGTGCCGTGCTCTCCTTCGGCCTGGCCGGCGCCCCGTCCGAACTGCTCGGCGACACCGCGCACCGCCTGATCCCGGTGACCGACCGCGACGCCCAGGCGATCGTCCGTTCGATCAAGACGGCCCCGATCCTCTTCGGCTGGCGCGGCGCCGCCCCCGTCGACACACCCGCCCTGGAGGAACTGCTCCAGCGGGTGTCCCGGCTCGTCGACGACCACCCCGAGGTCGTCGGCGTCGCCCTCGAACCGGTCGTGGTCGCGCAGACCGGGCTGACCGTGCTCGGCGCCTCCGTCCGGCTCGCGCCCCCGCCCGCCCGCGACGACCTGGGCCCGCGCACACTGCCCAGCGCCTACTGACCCGCCCCGCGTCCCCGGCAATGCCGCGAAATGCCCTTACGGAGAGTTATCCACAGGCGCATCGGCAGCCTCTTCCCGGGCCTTAGGATGGACCCCATGGCCAAGACCAGTACGACGACCCAAGGGCTGCGAGCGGCGATCGAGCGCAGCGGCTACTACCCGGCCCTCGTGGCCGAGGCGGTGGAGGCCGCGGTCGGCGGCGAGCCGATCTCGTCGTACCTCGTCCACCAGGAGACCACGTTCGATGCGAACGAGGTCCGTCGTCATGTCACCGTCCTGGTCCTGACCGACACCCGTTTCATCGTCAGCCACACCGACGAGCAGGCCGCCGACAGCACCTCCCCGACGCCGTACGCGACGACGTCCACGGAGTCCGTCAAGCTCGACCGGATCTCGTCGGTCGTGCTCAGCCGGGTCGTCGCCAATCCGGAGAAGTACGTCCCCGGCACCCTGCCCCGCGAGGTCGTGCTGACCATCGGCTGGGGCGCCGTCTCCCGCCTCGACCTGGAGCCCGCCGCCTGCGGCGACCCCAACTGCGAGGCCGACCACGGCTACACCGGCAGCTCGACGGCGGACGACCTGAGCCTGCGTGTCAGCGAGGCGGGCGACGGTCCGGAGACCGTGCGCCAGGCCCTCGCCTTCGCCCAGTCCCTGTCCGAGGCCACCGCGGACGCGGGACGCTGATGACGCAGGCCGCCTGGGACGACGTAGAGCCGCTGCCCGTCCACACCGCTCCCGTCCCGGCGTACGGCACCGGATCCCTCGCGGACCTGCTGCCCACCCTCGGCGCCCACCTGGGCGTCCCCGACTGCACCCCGGCCATCACCGAGCTGGCCCCGGTCGACCGGGCCTGTGTCTTCCTGATCGACGGCCTCGGCTGGGAGCAGCTGAAGGCACACCCCGACGAGGCGCCGTTCCTGCACTCGCTCATAGCGTCCTCGCGCGGCGGCACGGGCCGCCCGATCACCGCCGGCTATCCGGCGACCACCGCGACCTCCCTCGCCTCGGTCGGCACCGGACTGCCGCCCGGCGCCCACGGCCTGCCCGGCTACACGGTGCGCGATCCGGACACCGGCCGGCTGATGAACCAGCTCCGCTGGAAGCCGTGGACGAAGCCGAAGACCTGGCAGCCCTACCCCACGATCTTCCAGCGCGCCCACGACGCGGGCGTGCGCACCGCCCAGGTCTCCGCCCCCGCCTTCGAATCCACCCCCCTCACGAAGATCGCGCTCAGCGGCGGCACCTTCTACGGCCGGCTCTCCGGCGAGGACCGCATGGACCTGGCCGCCGAGCAACTGGCGGCGGGGGACCGGTCGTTGGTCTACACGTACTACAGCGAGGTCGACGGCAAGGGGCACCGCTTCGGCCTCGACTCCGACCCGTGGCGCGGCCAGTTGATGTACGTCGACCGGCTCGCCCAGCGCCTCGCCGAGCAACTGCCGCCGCGCAGCGCCCTGTACGTCACCGCGGACCACGGCATGGTCGACATTCCCTTCGACGAGCAGTCCCGGATCGACTTCGACGAGGACTGGGAGCTGGGCGCGGGCGTCGCCCTGCTCGGCGGCGAGGGCCGCGCCCGTCATGTCTACGCCGTGCCCGGTGCCCAGGGCGACGTCCTCGCCGTCTGGCGCGAGGTGCTCGGTGAGCAGTTCTGGATCGCGAGCCGCGACGAGGCGATCGCCGCCGGCTGGTTCGGCCCGCAGGTCGACCAGCGGGTCTACGACCGGCTCGGCGACGTCATCGCGGCCGCCCGCGACGACGTCCTCATCATCGCCTCGCAGAGCGAGCCGAAGGAGTCTCTGATGGTGGGCAACCACGGCTCCATGACCCCGGCGGAACAGCTCGTACCGCTCCTCGAAGTACGTTCCTGACCCCCACCCCCTGCCCTCCCGCCGCACGATCCGAAAGGTGCTCGACCTCCCATGCCCGAGCTGGTGTTCTTCTCCGGAACGATGGACTGCGGAAAGAGCACCCTGGCTCTGCAGATCGAGCACAACCGCTCCGCCCGCGGCCTCCAGGGCATGATCTTCACCCGGGACGACCGGGCCGGCGAGGGAAAGCTCTCCTCACGCCTCGGCCTCGTCACCGACGCCGTGGAGGTGGCCGACGACCTGGACGTGTACGCGTACGTCGTCGATCATTTCTCCCAGGGCGGCAAGGTGGACTACGTGATCGCCGACGAGGCGCAGTTCCTCGCCCCCGGCCAGATCGACCAGCTCGCCCGGATCGTCGACGACCTCGAACTCGACGTGTACGCCTTCGGCATCACGACCGACTTCCGCTCCAAGCTGTTCCCCGGCTCGCAGCGGCTCGTAGAACTCGCCGACCGCGTCGAGGTGCTCCAGGTCGAGGCGCTGTGCTGGTGCGGCGCGCGCGCCACGCACAACGCCCGCACCGTCAACGGGGAGATGGTCGTCGAAGGCGCCCAGGTCGTCGTCGGAGACGTCGACCAGGCCGAGGACCGGATCGGCTACGAGGTGCTGTGCCGACGCCACCACCGGCGCCGGATGACGAGCGCGGGTGCGCGGGCCGCCGCGCTCTCGCCCGACGTACTGCCGGTGGCCCCGGCCTGAGAACCCGCAGCCCGCGCCCGTCCGGCCGGCGCCGGGATCAGTCCTCCCGCGACGCCACGAGCGCGAACCGTGCCCCCTCCGGATCCGCCACCGTGGCCACCCGTCCGTGTGAGCCGTCCCGCGCAGGCCGGACCACGTGCCCGCCCAGATCGGCGACCCGCTCCACGGCCTCGTCGACGTCCGCGGCCTCGAAGTACGTCATCCAGTGCGAGCCCCGATCACGGGGCAGGGCGTGCCCCACACCCTGCACGGACGCCACCGGCCCGTCCGCCAGGCAGAGCGCCAGATGGTCGAAGTCGGCCGAGACCACGGCTTCTTCGCTGTACCCGAAGACCGCCTGGTAGAACTTGGCGACGCTCGCGGTCTCCCGCGTCACCAGTTCGTTCCACACCACCGAGCCGGGCACGCCGGTCGTCGCCATGCCCAGGTGCGCGGCCGCCTGCCAGAGCCCGAACACCGCGCCCACCGGGTCGGAGGCGATCGCCATCCGGCCCGCCTCCCCGGCGTCCAGCGGGCCGACGCCCACCGTGCCGCCGCAGTGCCGCACCGACTCCGCCGTCACGTCCACGTCCTCCGCGGCCAGATACGGCGTCCAGGCGATCGGCAGCTGTCGATCGGGCGGCAACTGGCCGATGCCGGCCACCTCCGCGCCGTCGAGCAGGGCCCGCACATAGGGGCCGAGCTGCTGCGGCCCTGGCCTGAACTCCCAGCCGAACAGCGCCCCGTAGAAGTCCTGGGTCGCCGCCATGTCGTGCACCATCAGGCTCACCCAGCAAGGGGTGCCGGGCGCGCGCCGGGCTGCTGCCTCGGTCATCGTCACTCTCTCCTCGGACGTCTCGGACCAGAATCCTCGGGCCCTGCATCGGGCTCCCACGCGTCGCTTCGCGCCCGTGCTGATGGTGGCACTGCGTGCCGCGCGGCGCTCCCCGACCGCGCCGGAACCGCCGAGCCCCTCGCTGAGGAAGCCCGAATACGGTGTGTCGCGTACGCTCTCGCGCCATGACCCGACCGTGACCGACCGGTCGACGCTGTGTAGTCGATCGAGCACGCTATCCGAACGCGGGCGCTCGGGCCAGAGCATGAGCAAGGATGGCCCACATGAATGCCATCATCACCGCATCCGAACTTGCGAGCGAGTTGGCGGGGGAGCGACCGCCCGTCGTGCTCGACGTCCGCTGGCAGCTCAGCCTCGCGAAGGCCGCCGGGGCCCCGGAATTCGACGGCCGCGCCGCATACACCGCAGGTCACATCCCTGGTGCGGTCTTTGTCGACCTGGACCGGGAGCTGGCCGGACAGGCGGGCCCCGAGGCGGGCCGGCACCCCCTGCCGGACCTTGCCGTGTTCGGGGCGGCCATGCGGGCGGCGGGCGTGTCGGCGGACCGCGACGTGGTCGTGTACGACGGTGGACAGGGCTGGGCGGCCGCCCGCGCCTGGTGGCTGCTGCGCTGGACGGGTCATCCGTCGGTCCGCGTCCTCGACGGCGGCCTGCCCGCCTGGGAGGGGCCCGCGGAGACCGTGACCCCGTCGCCGCGACCCGGCACCTTCGACCCTGCACCCGGTGCCACCGGACTCCTCGACGCGGATGCGGCGGCCGCGCTGGCCCGCTCCGGACTGCTCCTGGACGCCCGCGCCGCCGAGCGCTACCGGGGTGACGTGGAGCCCATCGACCGGGTCGGCGGCCACATTCCCGGCGCGGTGTCGGCCCCGACCACGGAGAACGTCACGGACGACGGCCGCTTCCGCCCCGCCGCCGACCTCGCCGAGCGCTTCAAGTCGCTTGGCGCGACCGGCGATCCGGGCCGGGTCGGCGTCTACTGCGGCTCGGGCGTCTCCGGCGCCCATGAGGTACTGGCGCTCGCGGTCGCCGGGATCGACGCGCAGCTGTACGTCGGCTCGTGGTCGCAGTGGTCGGCGGACACCGCCCGCCCGGTGGCGACGGGCCCCGACCCGCAGTAGCCGTCCCGGAAACGGAGTCGGGGCCCGGGTTGAACGACCCGGGCCCCGACCGCGTACTTCTGGGCGCTAGTCCTGCTTCTTGCGGCGCGTGCCGAAGACGATCTCGTCCCAGCTCGGCACGGCGGCCCGGCGTCCGGGGCGCACCCCGTCGGCCTCGGCCTGCCGGTCGGTGGTACCGGTGAGACGGTCCCGGTGGCCCGCGACGGAGCGCGGCATCAGCACGTCCGCGTACGCCGCTCCGGCGCCGGCCGACGCGGCGGGCGGCTCCTCCAGCTCGGCGGCCGCGGGCGGCTCCGGCTCCTCCTGCGGCTCGGGAGCGGTCGTCGGACGCTCGGGGACCACGATGTCGCCGCGGTAGCTGGGCACCGCCTCCAGCAGGCTGGTCAGCGAGTCGCGCTCCGAGGAGGAGGCGATCGCCGGCAGGTTCTCCTCGGAGGACGGCTCCGGCGGCGGGGCGGGACGTTCCAGCTGCCGGTCCAGGGCGCGGTCGAGCGGCCGGTCCAGAGCGCGGTCCAGCGGCCGGTCCCTGGGCAGCCGCGCGATACGCGGCACGAACGGGAACGTGGGTTCGGGCGCACCGATGTCGTCGGACTCGCCGATGAGCGAGCGCGCCTCGTCGTCCACGGCCTGGACGAGCCTGCGGGGCGGGTCGTAGGTCCAGCTCGCCGAGTGCGGTTCGCCCGCGACCCGATAGACGAGCAGGACTTCCCAGGTGCCGTCGTCGCGGCGCCAGGAGTCCCACTGGACGGTTTCCTTGTCGGCGCCGCGCAGCAGGAGTCGCTCCTGCACCGCCTCGCCGAGCTGGGGGCCGGTGTTCTCGCCGGGACGGCGCACGGGAGTCTTCCTGGCCCGCTCGGCCATGAACGCACGCTCCGCGAGCACGGGGCCCTCGAAGCGGCGTACGCGGTCGACCGGAATGCCTGCGAGCTGGGCGACCTCCTCGGCGGAGGCTCCTGCTCGTATGCGTGCCTGGATGTCACGCGGGCGGAGGTGGCTCTCCACCTCGATCTCGATCTGGCCGAGACGCGGACGGTCGCCGCGCACGGCGGCCCGGAGGCGCTCGTCGATCGGAAGCGTGTACTCCGTGCTGTCCGCAGCCTTCAGCACCAGCCGTGTGCCGTCGTTAGAGACGGCCACGACACGCAGTTCGGGCATGGGGACCTCCCGGGTGGTGCCTGCCGACGTCACGTGCGTCGCTGCTTCCGCTAGTCGAGTGTGGCCTGCCCGGGTGCAGCCTGCCACAACCTTGCCGAGTTGCCCGGCGTGTCGGGCATGGACCCAAGATCGCCGTTATGGCACGGTTACTTGTTCGCAACGCTAAGTGACCGCGTACGTCACCCTGTGCAACGAGCCCCCTCCCGGCGGTCCTGGAAGGCCCCGGTACACCCTGGCGGGAGACCGGACCCAGGGCTCGCAACAGTACTCCATTCGGGCCACTCGCGTGGATCGGCACGCCGCTCAACTTCTCACGGTGGTGGGGAGTTGGGTACGGGACCGCCGCCTGGAGCGTCCCGTTCGTGGGGAATGTGCGTGGCGTGCTTCACGAAATCTGCAGAACCGGAACTGAGCGCTCCTCGTGTACGTCCCTCTCTCGTACGACACAAGAAGTTCGCGTAACCTCGGGAACTTCTGTGCGAATCCGTCGTATATGTCGAGAAGGGCAGGCTAGGTCAGGAGATGGGCGAGAAGCCGGAGAACTCCAAGGACGATCAGGGTGAGCCCAAGGAGAGGAAGCGGCCGGATCTGAGCGTGCCCCAGGTGGCGGGCAGCGCGGTCGCCGCCGTCGTGGCCGCGAAGCTCGCCTCCAGCTTCGGTGTCTACGGGACGATTCTGGGCGCCGGTGTGGTCAGTGCCCTCGCCACCTGTGGCGGCACGGTCTTCCAGCACTTCTTCCGGCGCACGGGCGAGCAGATACGCGACGTCGCCGTGACCGCCAAGCCCAAGGGGCGGCAGGTCCCGGTGACGGCCGAGGGGCGCCCCGTCCCGCGCACGTTCCGTTCGGACACCTCGATGGACGCCACGACCGCGATGGTCACGGGCGAGCGCCCGCCCGCGGCGCGGCCCGCCGTGAGCGCGATGCCGACGGCTCCGGCCACCACCACGTGGGGCAGGGCGGAACCGGCGGACACCGCCGCCGAGCACACCGCGCACGTCGCGGACGCCGACAGGACCACCGTGCTGCCGCAGGTGTCCGGCGGCCCGGCGCCGGACCTCGAGGGGACGCAGCTGCTCGACACCGGTGCGGTGGCCGACCTGCTGGCCGACACCACCGCCACCCTCGCGGGCGGCGAAGCCGACGGCGACGACCGTACGCGCGTGCTGGGCACGGTCCGGGCGGCCGACCCGGACAAGACGCAGCTCATCAGTACCGAAGGCGTCGACGAGGCCACGCGCCTGCTGCGGATCGCGGACGACGGATCCGGCCGGCCGCCGGCCCCGGACGGGGGCGGCGAGGAGTTCACCGAGGGCACGGTGCACCGCACCCGTGTCAAGAGCTGGAAGCGGCCGTTGATCGCCGCGGCCGTGGTCTTCGGCGTCACCATGGGCGGCATCACGACGTACGAGCTGGTGAGCGGCCAGAGTTTCAGCGGCGGCGGCGACACCACCATCGGCGACGCCTTCAAGGGGCACAACAAGTCGTCGGGCGGCGGCGGACCGACGCCCGGAACCTCGCAGGAACCGTCCGACGGTGGCAGCACCGGCACGGACGGCACCGCGGAGAACGGCGACGGGTCGTCCACGGACGGGAACACCACCCCCACGCTGACGCCGAGCGGAAGCAGCAGCTCCGACACGGGCGACGGCACGGACAACGGCTCCGACCAGGGGTCCGGCGACGGCTCGGACAACGACGGCGACGGCGCGTCGTCCACCCCGACGCCCACCCCGACCCCGTCGCAGAGCGCGGGCTCGGGCACCGGTGCCACCAGCGACACCGGCGCGCAGACGCCGGGGGAGTAGGCCGGGTCAGTCGCCGAGGACCCGGCGCAGGTAGGCGTTGCCGAACAGGCGGTCCGGGTCCAGGCGGTCGCGCAGGCCCGTGAACTCGCCGAAGCGCGGGTAGACCTTGGCGAAGTACTCGGCGTCCCTGGTGTGCACCTTGCCCCAGTGCGGGCGGCCCTCGTGGGCCGTGAAGATCCGCTCGGCCGCGGTGAAGTACCGCTGGTACGGGGTGCCCTTGTACATGTGGACGGCGATGTAGGCGCTGTCCCGGCCCGACGCCGTGGACAGCGCGATGTCGTCCGCCGGGGCGGTGCGGACCTCCACGGGGAAGCTGACCCGCAGATCCGAGCCGTCCACCATGGACTTCAGCTCGCGCAGCGTCGCCACCAGGGCCTCGCGCGGAACCGCGTACTCCATCTCCACGAAGCGCACCCGGCGCGGAGATGTGAAGACCTTGTAGGGAATGTCGGTGTACGTCCGGGCGGAGAGCGCCTTGCTGGAGACCTTGGCGATCGCCGGGATCGTGGCGGGCACGGCCCGGCCGATCGAATTGACCACCTGGAAGAGGCCGTTGGAGAGGATCTCGTCCTCCCACAGGCTGCTGACCGCCGAGACCGGCGCCTCGGGGCCCGCGCTGCGGTTGTTGCGCTTGGTGTTGCAGTTACCGGTGTGCGGGAACCAGTAGAACTCGAAGTGCTCGTTCTCGGCGTGCAGTTCGTCGAAGTCCGCGAGCACCTTGTCGAAGCTCATCGGCTCCTCGCGCGCGGTGAGCAGGAAGACCGGCTCCACGGCGAAGGTGATCGCGGTGACGATGCCGAGCGCGCCCAGGCCGATCCGGGCGGCGGCGAAGATCTCGGGGTTCTCCGTCTCCGAGCAGGAGATCAGCTCCCCGGCCGCCGTGACCAGCTCGAGTCCCTTGATCTGCGCGGCGATGGAGGCCGAGTCGCGGCCCGTGCCGTGCGTGCCGGTGCTGGTGGCGCCGGAGACGGTCTGCTCCATGATGTCGCCCATGTTCGTGAGCGACAGACCCTCGCGGGCCAGGGCCATGTTGAGCCGCTTGAGCGGGGTGCCGGCCTCGACCGTGACAGTGCCCTTGTCACGATCGATGTTCCGTATGCCCGTCAACAGTTGAGGACGGATCAAGACACCGTCGGTCGCCGCCGCGGCCGTGAAGGAGTGGCCCGTGCCGACGGCCTTCACCTTCAGCCCGTCCTCCGCGGCCCCGCGCACCGCCGCGGTCAGTTCCTCGACCGAGGCGGGCGTCACCTCACGCACGGGACGCGAGACGACGTTCCCCGCCCAGTTACGCCACGCTGCGCCGCTCTTGCTGCTGCTGCCCGTCTGCGCCGTGCTCATCGGTTGTTCCTCCCCGCTGCGGAACCGGCTGCTTCAGCCGGCGGTACCCCAGGAACGCGACCAGGACCGCGACGGCGCCGGAGATCCCCGGCACCCCGTACCCGGCCTTCGCACCGGCGGCGTCGATCACCCAGCCGGACACGGACGAGCCGAGCGCGACACCGGCCGTCAGTCCGGTGCTCACCCAGGTCATGCCCTCGGTCAGCTTCGCGCGCGGTACGTGCTGCTCGACGAGGGCCATCGTCGTGATCATCGTGGGAGCGACGGTCAGGCCCGCTACGAAGAGCGCCACGGCCAGGAGTGACAGGTTCCCGACCAGTTGGAGGGGGATCATACTCACGGCCATCACGCACACTCCCACCACCCACCTGCGCGCGGGGGCCCCGCTGAAGTGCAGCAGTCCGAACACCGCTCCGGCGACGCACGACCCGGCCGCGTACACGGCGAGCACGAGGCTGGCCATCGACTTGTGTCCCTGGTCCTCGGCGAAGGCCACCGTCACCACGTCGATCGAGCCGAAGATCGCGCCCGTCGCGATGAACGTGGCCACCAGAACCTGCAACCCGCGCGCGCGGAGCGCCGAACCCGAGCTCTCCTGGGTCCGCGGGTGCGGCAGCGGCTCCGTGGCCCGCTGCCCGGTCAGCCAGAAGACACCGACCGCGAGGAAGCAGCCCGCGAGCAGCGGCCCCGCCTCCGGGAACCACGCCGTGGAAAGACCGATCGAGATGATCGGCCCGAAGATGAAGCACACCTCGTCGATCACGGACTCGAAGGAGTACGCCGTGTGCAGCGACCGCGGAGTCTCCCGGTACAGCACCGCCCACCGGGCCCTGATCATCGACCCGACGCTCGGCACGCAGCCGATGAACGCGGCGCTCACGAACAGCGTCCAGTCCGGCGCCTCGTACTTCGCGCACAACAGCATCCCGGTGACCGCGACGAGCGAGACGAGCGTGGCCGGACGCAGCACGCGCCGCTGGCCGTACTGGTCGACGAGGCGGGAGATCTGCGGCCCGATCGCGGCGGCGGACAGCGCCACCGTCGCCGACAGCGCCCCCGCGAGGCCGTAGCGCCCGGTGAGCTGCGAGACCATCGTCACGATCCCGATGCCCATCATCGACAGAGGCATCCGCCCCAGGAATCCGGCGATCGAGAAGCTCTTGGTGCCGGGCAGGGCGAAGATGGCGCGGTAGGGGCTGGGCAAAGCGACTCCGGTCGGGCGGGCACCCGGGCGCGCCCGAGGGCGGCTCGGCACGGTACGGGGCGTAACTGGTAAGGCGTGAACGCGGCCCAAACAGCTTACGCGTGTCAGAGTTCGACCGGCATGGCAGTTTTCCGCCTGTCAGTGACGGGTGGCAGGATCGAACACATGCCAGAAGCGCACGCTGCCAGCCTCGATGCCCGCCCTTACGACGCCCTGCTCCTGCTCTCCTTCGGAGGCCCGGAGGGACCTGACGACGTCGTCCCGTTCCTGGAGAACGTGACGAGGGGCCGCGGCATCCCCAAGGAACGGCTCAAGGAAGTCGGGCAGCACTATTTCCTGTTCGGCGGGGTCAGCCCGATCAACGACCAGAACAGGGCGCTGCTCGACGCCCTGCGCAAGGACTTCGCCGAGCACGGCCTCGACCTGCCGGTCTACTGGGGCAACAGGAACTGGGCGCCCTACCTGACCGACACCCTGCGCGAGATGGTCACCGACGGCCACCGCCGCATCCTCGTCCTCGCCACCAGCGCGTACGCCTCGTACTCGGGCTGCCGCCAGTACCGCGAGAACCTCGCGGAGTCGCTGGCCGCCCTGGAGGCCGAGGGTCTCGAACTCCCGACCATCGACAAGCTGCGGCACTACTTCAACCACCCGGGCTTCGTGCGACCCATGGTCGACGGCGTCCTGAAGTCGCTCGCCGATCTTCCCGAGGACGTCCGGGACGGCGCCCACATCGCCTTCACCACGCACTCCATCCCGACCGCCGGGGCCGACACCTCCGGGCCCGTCGAGGGCCAGGGTGACGGCGGCGCGTACGTGAGGCAGCACCTGGACGTCGCGCGGCTGATCGCCGACGCCGTGCGCGAGGAGACCGGCGTCGACCACCCCTGGCAGCTCGTCTACCAGTCGCGGTCCGGCGCCCCGCACATCCCGTGGCTGGAGCCCGACATCTGCGACCACCTGGAGGAGCGGAAGTCCGCCGGTGCCCCCGCCGTCGTCATGGCCCCCATCGGCTTCGTCTCCGACCACATGGAGGTCCTGTACGACCTCGACACGGAGGCCACGGACAAGGCCGAGGAGATCGGCCTGCCGGTGCGCCGCTCCGCGACCGTCGGCGCCGACCCGCGCTTCGCCGGCGCCGTCCGCGAGCTGGTCCTGGAGCGCGCCGCCACCGAGAGCGGCAGGAACGTCACACGCTGCGCACTTGGCGCGCTCGGCCCGAGCCACGACCTCTGCCCGGTGGGCTGCTGCCCGGCCCGCGCCCCCAAGCCCGCGGCCGCGGGCGCCGACAGCCCGTACGCGTAAGGACACCGCTGTGACCGATCTGAAGGCAGAGCTGCTCGACGTCGCCCTGGAGGCGGCCGCCCGCGCGGGAGTCTTCCTGCGGGACGGCCGCCCGGCCGACCTCGGCGTCGCCGCCACCAAGACGAGCGCCGTCGACGTGGTCACCGAGATGGACATCGCCTCCGAGAAGCTGATCACGGACTTCCTGGCGGAGCGCCGCCCCGACGACGGCGTGCTCGGCGAGGAGGGCGCCTCCTCGGAGGGCACCAGCGGCGTCGAGTGGGTGATCGACCCCATCGACGGCACGGTCAACTACCTGTACGGGCGCCCCGACTGGTCCGTCTCCATCGCGGCCCGCAAGGACGGCGAGACGCTCGTCGGAGTCGTCGCTGCCCCGATGCGCGGCGAGACCTACCGCGCCGTCCTCGGCGGCGGCGCGTTCGTGAACGACAAGCCCGCGCGCGTGCGTGTCGCGCCGCCCTTCGAGCAGGCCCTGGTCGGTACCGGATTCGGTTACCTGGCGCAGCGGCGGGCCCATCAGGCGGATGTCGTACGGGAGTTGGTGCCGCGCGTCCGCGACATCCGGCGCGGCGGCTCGGCTGCCATCGACCTGTGCGACGTGGCCCTCGGCCGTCTCGACGCGTACTACGAGCGCGGCCTGAACCCCTGGGACTTCGCGGCCGGTGACCTCATCGCGCGCGAGGCGGGCGCCCGCACCGGCGGCCGTCCCGGCGCCGCCCTGTCGAGCGAGCTGACCGTCGCCGCCCCGCCCGGCCTCTTCGAGGCGCTGCAGAACCGGCTGGAGGAGCTCGGCGCCTGGCACGACTGACCCGCACACGCGAAAGGGCCCCGGCGCCCGCCTGGATCGAACCAGGCGCCGGGGCCCTTCCCTGTGTGCGGTGCGTGCGTGCGCGGTGCGTCAGACGGTCGTGGCGTGGATCTCCACGCCGTGCTCGGCGGCGAGACGGTGGAGATCGTCCAGCTCGCCCTGCTCGACCTCGGCGAGGAAGTCGTCGCCGGTCTCACGTGCCCGCGTCAGGTCGGTTTCGGCAGCCTCTATGCGCTGCAGCAGGCCTGCGGTGAATGCGTCCATGGTTGCGCCCCCTCGTCCTGGGTCGTGGGTCGGTGGCACGGGGGTGTGCCCTCTGGAAGGGGCGATCACGTATCGGACCGCCCTGCGGGAAGCGGACTCGACAGCGGCTCGTGGCATGCCACATACAAAGCGTGATCGCGGATGTAGTGCCGTCCTCCCCGCGCGCCCTTCCGCAGAAACCTCAACCCGTCGAGAAAATCCCGCATTCCCCGGACGCCAGGCCGTCTTACAGCCGGTTTATGGCCGAAAGGGGCAGGATGGTGACACACAACCCCGTGACCGGACCTGCCCACGCGCGCCCGAGCGCTGTCCGTGGGTGACCGAAGGCTTTAGTGGAAGGACAAGCGACGTGCGCGTACTCGTCGTCGAGGACGAGCAACTGCTCGCCGATGCGGTGGCCACCGGACTGCGCCGGGAGGCCATGGCCGTCGACGTCGTGTACGACGGTGCGGCCGCCCTGGAGCGCATCGGCGTCAACGACTACGACGTGGTCGTCCTCGACCGCGACCTCCCGCTCGTGCACGGCGACGACGTCGCCCGGAAGATCGTCGAGCTGGGCATGTCCACCCGCATCCTGATGCTGACCGCCTCCGGCGACGTCAGCGACCGCGTGGAGGGCCTGGAGCTCGGCGCCGACGACTATCTCCCCAAGCCCTTCGCGTTCAGCGAGCTGACGGCCCGTGTCCGCGCCCTCGGACGCCGTACGAGCGTGCCGCTGCCGCCCGTCCTGGAGCGCGCCGGCATCAAGCTGGACCCCAACCGCCGCGAGGTGTTCCGCGACGGCAAGGAGATCCAGCTCGCGCCCAAGGAGTTCGCCGTCCTGGAGGTCCTGCTGCGCAGCGAGGGAGCGGTGGTCTCGGCCGAACAGCTCCTGGAGAAGGCCTGGGACGAGAACACGGACCCGTTCACCAACGTCGTCCGGGTCACCGTCATGACCCTGCGCCGCAAGCTGGGCGAACCCGCCGTCATCGTCACCGTGCCGGGCTCCGGGTACCGGATCTGATCCGCTGATGGCCTCCTCACCCGCGCCCCCCAAGCCCACGGCGCCACCGAAGCCGACATGGCTGCCCGGACCGAAGGACGAACCGCCCTTCCCCTGGCTGCGGCCCACGATCCGGATACGGCTCACGCTCCTGTACGGGGGCATGTTCCTGATCGCGGGCATCCTGCTGCTGTCGATCATCTATCTGCTGGCGGCGCAGGCGCTGAACGTGGGCAGCGAGCTGCCGTTCAAGGTCGTCACCGAGAACAACCAGGTCAGCATCGTCAGCAACGTCTGCAGCTTCCCCTCCAGCCCCTCGGACTCCCAGCTGAACGACGCGCTGAACGCCTGCGTCAACCAGCAGCGCCAGCACGCGCTCGACGTCCTCCTCAGCCGCTCGCTCATGGCGCTGCTCGGCCTCGCGATCATCGCGTTCGCCTTCGGCTACGCCATGGCCGGCCGCGTGCTGTCGCCGCTCGGCCGCATCACGCGCACCGCGCGCCGGGTGGCCGGCACGGACCTGACGCGCCGAATCGAGCTGGACGGCCCGGACGACGAGCTCAAGGAGCTGGCGGACACCTTCGACGAGATGCTCGACCGCCTGGAGCGGGCGTTCACCGCCCAGCAGCGCTTCGTCGGCAACGCCTCGCACGAACTGCGCACCCCGCTCGCGATCAACCGCACCCTCCTGGAGGTCCATCTCTCCGATCCGGGCGCCCCCGTGGAGCTCCAGCAGCTCGGCAAGACCCTCCTGGCCACCAACGAGCGCAGTGAACAGCTCGTGGAGGGCCTGCTGCTGCTCGCCCGCAGCGACAACCAGATCGTGGAGCGCAAGCCCGTGAACCTGGCGGAGGTCGCCTCCCAGGCGCTGGATCAGGCCAGGTCCGAGGCGGACGAGAAGGGCGTGGAGATCCGCGGCGAGCGCAAGGAGGCGGTCGTCCAGGGCAACGGCGTACTCCTGGAGCGCATCGCGCTCAACCTCGTACAGAACGCGATCCGGTACAACATCCCGGAGGGCGGCTGGGTCGAGGTCGACACCGAGGCCCAGCACGGCCAGGCGGTCCTCCTCGTGGCCAACACCGGGCCGGTGGTCCCCGCGTACGAGATCGACAACCTCTTCGAGCCGTTCCGGCGGCTGCGCACCGAGCGGACCGGCAGCGACAAGGGCGTGGGTCTCGGCCTGTCCATCGCCCGGTCCGTGGCGCGCGCCCACGGCGGCCGCATCGCCGCCGAGCCCCGCGAGGGGGGTGGCCTGGTGATGCGCGTCACCCTGCCGCTCTAGGCCAGTCGTCGGCACGACCGGCCCGGTTCGAGATGCACAGCGCGTGCGGATCTGACATGCTTCCGCCGACGCGCTGACCGAGTTCGCTTTTAGCGGAATTTTCGGGACCTGCGCCCGGAGAAGCCGTGTGGGATCGATCACATGGGCGAATTTCGGGCCATCTACAGTCCGTGATCGCTCAAGGCGGCAGAAAGCCTGGAAAATCCGGGTTTTCGGGCGCCTTGATCACGGGAAGTACACGGGATGGCGGTCGTGCAGTGCGACATCAGGACCGTGTACGGTCCCGTTCGCCACCCAAGCTGATCACTCTCGGGGGATCCGGTTGGGTGTCGATTGAGTAACAGACCTTGATGTGAGGCAAAATCTCCGCCTCAGGTCGGGCACAAGTCCGGCCTCTCATGCGTTACGTGCGCTGAGACACCTGCAGACACCCAGAGGGGGAGAGGCGACATGGCAACGGACTACGACACTCCACGTAAGACCGATGACGACCTCAACGAGGACAGCATCGAAGAACTGAAGTCCCGGCGGAACGACAAGTCCGCGTCGAATGTCGACGTGGACGAGTTCGAGGCGGCCGAGGGTCTGGAGCTCCCGGGCGCCGACCTCTCGAACGAGGAACTGGCCGTCCGCGTCCTGCCCAAGCAGCAGGACGAGTTCACCTGCATGAGCTGCTTCCTGGTGCACCACCGCAGCCAGCTCGCGCGGGAGAAGAACGGGCAGCCGATCTGCCGCGACTGCGACTGAGGCAGGGTCGGGCATGACTGGCTCGACCCCGCCCTGGAAGCGCCGTACCTGGAGCAAGCGCAGGGATGCGGCTCAAGGCCCGTCAGAGGCCGTGCGTGACGACGAGCGAGGCTCTTTCCCCGGCGCAGCCGGTGAAGAGGCCTCGCTCGAATCGGCGGACGGTCACGAGCTGTCGGGAGACCCGGCGAGAGCGGCGTCCGCGGACGCCTCGGGCGCCGTGGAGCTGTACGACACCGACCCGGCCGCCGAGACGCACGCGGCGCTCAGAGGCCGGATGGCCGCCGTCATGGACGGCGTCCGCAAGAGCGGCGACGTCGCGAGATCGGGGATGGCGAAAGGCGGCAGCGCCGCGAGAACGGGGATGGCCAAGGGCGGCGCCGCCGCCAAGGCCGGTATCGGCTATCTCGCCGACCAGATCATCAAGAACGCGCCACGGGTGCCCGTACGGGACCTGGCGACCCTCCGCCGACAGTTCCCCGGCCTGGAGCCCGAGCGGCTCGCGGACAAGCTGGTCGCCGGCGCGGCGAGAGCGACGTCCACGGTGGGCGCCGGAGTCGGCGCCGCGGCGATGCTCCCCGTACCGCCCGCGATGCCCACCGAGCTGGCCGCGGAGATCACGGGCGTGGCCGCGATCGAGCTCAAGCTCATCGCCGAGCTGCACGAGGTCTACGGACTGCGCCCGCCCGGCAATCTGAAGGACCGCAGCACGGCCTATCTGCACTCCTGGTCGGACGAGCGCGGTATCGACGTGAAGAAGCCGATGACGGTCAACGCGGCGCTCGGCGGCCAGATGAAGCGCGAGCTGCGTCAGCAGATCATGAAGCGGATGGTGCGGAACCTGCCGAGCCTGACGCCGTTCATGGTCGGCGCCGCCGTCGGCGCGGTCATGAACCGACGGGACACCAGGAAGCTCGCCGAGCGGATCCGCAAGGACCTGCGGGCCGCCCAGGTGCCCTGGGACGAACTCGGCGACCTGCCGCCCCTGGAAGCCCCCGCGGACCCCCTGGAGCTAGAGGGCTGACCCGCCGCCCAGAGCCTTTGCCAAAGTTTCAGGTTCGCGGGTCGAGAGATACACGTACGGGGTCGGGTCCTCGGGGTCCACGACCTCGGCCCGCACCGCCGTCGGCACGTAGCTGCGCAGCAGCATGAAGGCGCGCGGGTCCGCCTTGTGCATGCGCCAGGCGCGCGCCTCCTCGGCGTCCAGCACCTCCACGGCGCCCAGCGCGGACAGCGGGATCTTCGCGTCGCCCGCGATCAGCGAATCGCCCACGACCCGGATCCGGATCGAGCCGTACGAGCTGGTGATGACGGCGGCCACGAGCAGGCCGACGACGAAGCCGCCGAGCAGCGGGAGCGTGCCGAACGGCAGCGCGATGATGCCGCCCGCGACACCGACGAGAAAGGTGATGACCCACCACGAACGGGGCGCGGTGAGTCGTTCTTCGTACGGCATCGTCGAGAGCTCCATGCGGACTAGCTTGGCACGATGCGTGCGGGCACAGGACCCGCGGGTAAGGTCTGCGCCTGTGAGTGGTACTTCAGCAGCTCTGACGCCCCCCGCCGACGCGATAGCGCCCGTGCGGCACCCCGACGCGCCCGCCCCCGGCGAACTCCTCGGCCCGCACTACGGACACTGTTTCGGCTGCGGCGGCGAACAGCCGCACGGGCTGCACCTGGCGGCACGGGCCGGCGACGGCGTCACCGTCACCGCCGAGTTCACCGTACGCCCCGAGCACCAGGGCGCCCCCGGCCTCGCACACGGCGGCCTGCTGGCCACCGCGCTCGACGAGACGCTGGGCTCGCTGAACTGGCTGACGCAGGCCATCGCCGTCACGGGACGCCTCGAGACGGACTATGTGCGGCCCGTGCCGGTGGGCACCGTGCTGCATCTGTCCGCCGAGATCACCGCGGTGGCCGGGCGCAAGATCTACTCGACCGCGACCGGCCGGATCGGCGGCCCCGACGGGCCCGTCGCCGTCCGTGCCGACGCCCTCTTCATCGAGGTGAAGGTCGACCACTTCATCGACAACGGCCGTCAGGAAGAGATCCAGGCGGCCATGAGCGACCCGGACCAGATCCGGCGCGCCCGTGCCTTCGAGGTGAACCCGTGACCCAGCAGCTCCTTGACGTGCTCATCCGGCGCGTCGACCCCGATGTACCGCTGCCCGCGTACGCGCAGCCGGGCGACGCAGGCGCCGATCTGCGGACCACCGAGGCGTACGAGCTCGCCCCCGGCGAGCGGACGGTGCTGCCCACCGGAGTGTCTGTCGCCCTGCCCGAGGGGTACGCGGCCTTCGTGCACCCGCGATCCGGTCTTGCCGCCCGCTGCGGTGTCGCCCTGGTGAATGCCCCGGGGACGGTGGATGCCGGGTACCGTGGGGAGATCAAGGTGATCGTGGTGAATCTCGACCCGCGCGAGAGCGTGCGGTTCGAGCGCTTCGACCGGATTGCCCAACTGGTCGTCCAGCAGGTCGAGAAGGTTCGCTTCCGCGAGGTCGCGGAGCTTCCCGGATCGGCGCGGGCCGAGGGGGGCTTCGGGTCCACCGGTGGGCATGCCTCTGTGGGTGTCTCCGCCGGGACCGTCGAGGACACAGGCGGTCAAAAGGGTGGGAATCGATACGCTTCGGTCGTATCCGACCGGGAAGGACAGTGACGTGTTCGGACGTCGCAAGAAGAACAGCTCCGCTGAGGACGCAGTGGACGCGGCGGGCGAGGCCGAGCAGGTCGTCGACGACAGCGCCGACGGTGCCGATGACGCCGCAGCCGGGTCGCAGCGGGTGCGACTCGAGCCCGAGCCGCGTCCCGACGGCCCCTGGGACGGCTCCGAGGTCCGTGAGCCCGGCGAGGGCCGGGTGGACCTCGGCGGTCTCTTCGTCCCCGGTGTCGAGGGCATGGAGCTGCGGGTGGAGGTCGCGGGCGACGCGATCGTCGCCGCGACCGTGGTCCTGAGGGACAGCGCGATCCAGCTGCAGGCCTTCGCCGCCCCCAAGAAGGAGGGCATCTGGGGCGAGGTCCGCGAGGAGATCGCCACGGGCATCACCCAGCAGGGTGGTGTGATCGACGAGATCGAGGGTTCGCTCGGCTGGGAGCTGCGCGCCCAGGTGCCGGTGCAGCTGCCCGACGGCACGGGCGGCTTCCAGGTCGTCCGGTTCATCGGTGTGGACGGCCCGCGCTGGTTCCTGCGCGGTGTGATCTCGGGTCAGGGTGCGGTGCAGCCGCAGGCCGCCGGTCTGCTCGAGCAGATCTTCCGCGACACGGTCGTGGTGCGCGGTGACGGTCCGATGGCCCCGCGCGACCCGATCGTCCTGAAGCTCCCGGACGACGCGCAGATGGTCGCCGAGGGCGCCGCTCAGGACAGCCAGGAGGCCTCGCGCTTCTCCGGCGGCATGGGTCAGCTGGCCCGCGGCCCGGAGATCACCGAGGTGCGCTGACGCGGCACGGTTGTCGTACGCGGCCGGGGGCCGCGCATCCGCAAGGGTGCGCGGCCCCCGGCTTTTTGCTGCCCGGCTCTCAACTGCCGTTCTTTCTTCAGTACTTGACGGAAGGCTGGTCCGTACCTAGGGTCACCGGCCAACGCCAGAGTTCACACTGGCGCCCCACGTTCATATACGGGAACGGATGGCCCCCACCATGCAGGCTCGTCACAGAAGATCGCGCACAGCCCTGCTCGCCACCCTGACGACCACCGTCACGGCTCTCGTCGCCGGTGTCCTCGCCTGGCCCGGTGCCGACCGCGCCGACGCGGCGCCGAGCACCTTCGCCCACCCCGGAGTCACCGTCTCCCAGGGGCAGCTGGACTTCGCCAAGGCCAAGGTCGACGCCGGGGCGCAGCCCTGGAAGGGCGCCTTCGACCAGATGATGGGCAGCAAGTACGCGGACCTGAACCGCACCCCCAAGCCCCGTGCCACCGTCGAGTGCGGCTCGTACTCCAACCCCAACTACGGCTGCACCGACGAGCGCGAGGACGCGATAGCCGCGTACACCGACGCCCTCGCCTGGTACTTCACCCGCGACGAGCGCTACGCGAAGAAGTCGATCGCGCTCATGGACGCCTGGTCCGGGACGATCAAGGAGCACACCAACAGCAACGCGCCGCTGCAGACCGGCTGGGCCGGCTCCTCCTGGCCCAAGGCCGCCGAGATCATCAAGTACACGTACAGCGGCGGCTGGGCGAACGAGGGCCGTTTCAGGACGATGCTGCGCGACGTCTACCTGCCGAAGGTCATCAACGGCTCCAACTCCAACGGCAACTGGGAGCTGTCGATGATGGAGGCCGCCGTCGGGATCTCCGTCTTCCTGGAGGACAAGACCTCGTACGACAAGGCCATGGCGAAGTTCCGGACCCGGACGGCCGCGTACGTCTATCTCGCCTCTGACGGCGACCTGCCCAAGACCGTGCCGAGCCAGAACCTCGACACCAAGGCGAAGATCGTCGGCTACTGGCAGGGCCAGTCGACCTTCGTGACGGGCCTGACGCAGGAGACCTGCCGCGACTTCACGCACACCGGGTACGGCATCTCGGCCATCTCGCACATCGCCGAGACCAGCCGCATCCAGGGGCAGGACCTGTACGGCACGGACGTCGGTGAGCGGCTGCGGCAGGCGCTCGGCTTCCAGGCCAAGTACGAGCTCGGCGAGGCGCCGCCCGGCTGGCTGTGCGGCGGCAGCGTCAACCGCGGTCTCGGGCCGGTCACCGAGGTCGGCTACAACGCGCTGCACACCCGCCTCGGCACCGCGATGACCAACACCCAGAAGCTCACCGAGCAGCAGCGGCCCGCCGGGTCCAACAACCTGTTCGTGGCCTGGGAGACCCTGACGCACGCCGAGAACCCGAGTTAGGCGTACGCCGGCGGGCGGCTTCGGCGCATCAGGGTTGCGTCAAAGCCGCCCGCCCACCAGGCCTCTATCCCTTTTGTCGGAATTATTGGCCGTAAGGTCGACGCTGCGTGGAGCGGTGACTGAAAGACAATGGGGCCATGGGACGCGGCAAGCTACGGATCTACCTCGGATCGGCACCGGGCGTCGGCAAGACGTACGCGATGCTCTCCGAGGCGCACCGCCGCGTCGAGCGCGGTACCGACTGCGTGGTCGCGTTCGTCGAGCACCACGGGCGTACGCGCACCGAGGTGATGCTGCACGGCCTGGAGCAGGTGACGCGGGCGGAGATCGAGTACCGCGGATCGGTCTTCCGCGAGATGGACGTGGACGCCGTCCTGCGACGGGCCCCCGCCGTCGCCCTCGTCGACGAACTGGCCCACACGAACGTGCCGGGTTCCCGCAACGCCAAGCGCTGGCAGGACGTCGAGGAGCTGCTCGCCGCGGGCATCGACGTCGTCTCGACGGTGAACATCCAGCATCTGGAGTCCCTGGGCGACGTCGTCGAGTCGATCACCGGGGTCCGGCAGCGCGAGACCGTGCCGGACGAGATGGTCCGGCGGGCCGATCAGATCGAGCTGGTCGACATGTCGCCGCAGGCGCTGCGCCGGCGGATGGCGCACGGCAACATCTACAAGCCGGACAAGGTCGACGCGGCTCTCTCGAACTATTTCCGTCCCGGCAACCTCACGGCGCTGCGCGAGCTGGCCCTGCTGTGGGTCGCCGACCGGGCCGACGCCTACCTCCAGCAGTACCGGGGCGAGCACAACATCCGCTCCACCTGGCAGGCCCGCGAGCGCATCGTCGTCGGTCTGACGGGCGGTCCCGAGGGCCGTACGTTGATCAGGAGGGCGGCGCGGCTCGCGGAGAAGGGCGCCGGGGGCGAGGTCCTGGCGGTGTACATCGCGCGGAGCGACGGGCTCACGGCCGCGTCCCCGAAGGAGCTGGCGCTCCAGCGCACGCTCGTCGAGGACCTCGGCGGAACGTTCCATCATGTGATCGGCGACGACATTCCCGCCGCCCTCCTGGAGTTCGCGCGCGGGGTCAACGCCACGCAGATCGTCCTCGGCTCCTCCCGCCGCAAGACCTGGCAGTACATGTTCGGGCCCGGCGTCGGCGCCACCGTCGCCCGTGAGTCGGGCCCCGACCTCGACGTGCACATCGTCACGCACGAGGAGGTCGCCAAGGGACGCGGCCTGCCCGTCGCCCGCGGCGCCCGGCTCGGCCGGTCCCGCGTCGTGTGGGGCTGGCTCATCGGCGTCGGCGGGCCCGCGCTGCTCGCGCTGATCCTCACCAACGTGGACAGCGACCTCGGCCTCGCCAACGACATGCTGCTGTTCCTGTCCCTGATCGTGGCGGCGGCGCTGGTCGGCGGGCTGCTGCCGGCGCTCGCGTCGGCGGCGTTCGGCTCGCTCCTGCTGAACTACTACTTCACCCCGCCGCTGCACCTGTGGACCGTCGCGGACCCGAAGAACATCGTGGCCATCGCGATCTTCGTCGGGGTGGCGGTGTCGGTGGCGTCGGTGGTGGATCTGGCGGCCCGGCGTACGCATCAGGCGGCGCGGTTGCGTGCGGAGTCGGAGAT